>JAHFRE010000002.1:0-86877 GCA_023258955.1 Sterolibacterium sp. | reverse complement strand
GCGCGGCCGCTGGCCGAGGAGGCCTGGCGCCAGGTCGAACGGATTCTGCGCGCTGCCTAGCCCAGCGCCTCGGTGAGGAGCGATACGCCCAAGCGGGCGCGGCGGGTGAGCCAGGGGCTGGGCCGGTAACGTGGATCGCCGTAGAAATCCTGCATCGCCTTGAGTATCGCCAGCACCTTGTCGGCGCCCAGACTGTCGCCGAAGGCCAGTGGCCCCTGCGGATAGTTGAGGCCCAGCGTCACCGCGCGGTCGATGTCGCCCGGTGTCGCGATGCCCTGCTGGGCGATGTCGCAGGCGACGTTCACCACCATGCTGATGATGCGCTGGGCGACGAAGCCGGCGCTGTCGGCGATCATCGCCACCGGCACGCCGTCGCCGGCGAACAGCCCGTGGGCGGCATCGCGCATCGCCACCGTGGTCAGCGGCGTGGTCATCAGCGTGCGCTGCTTGGCCAGTCCGAAGAGGCAATCGATGGCGACGCTGCGGGTCGGATCCAGACCCTGGGCCAGACAGGCGCTGCTCGCGTCCTCGCCCAGCGGCGTGGTCAGGCACAACGAGTCGGGTCCAGGCTGCTTGCCTTCGTCGAGGCGGCCACCGAGGGCGTTCACCAAGGCCGCGACGGCGTCGCCCCAGAGCTTGTTGGCGCGGCTCACCCAGATGCTCGCCGGTCGCGCCGTCGGCGCAGCGGCGACAGGGATGGCAACCGCTTTGTTATCGACGTATTGGTAGTAGCCGCGACCGCTCTTGCGTCCGAGCAGTCCACCGACCAGGCGCTGCGCCGCCAGCGGTGAAGGCCGGTAGCGCGGTTCCTCGTAATACTGGTGGTAGATCGACTCCATCACCGGATGGGAGACGTCGAGTCCGGTCAGATCGAGCAGCTCGAAGGGTCCGAGGCGGAAGCCGGCGGCGCCCTTCATGATCGCATCGATCACCTGCACCGGGGCGATGCACTCGGCCTGGCAGCGCAGGGCTTCGGTGGTGTAGCCGCGACCGGCGTGATTCACGATGAAGCCCGGCGTGTCCTGGGTGCGCACGGCGGTGTGGCCCATGCGCCGGCCCAGGGCGAGCAGGGTCTCGCCGACCCAGGGCGCGCTGGCCACGCCGTCGATCACCTCGACGATCTTCATCAGCGGCACCGGGTTGAAGAAGTGAAAACCGCCGACCCGCTCGGGATGGGCGCAGCCCGCGGCGATGGCCGTGACCGAGAGCGACGAGGTGTTGCTGGCGAGCAGGCAGTCGGCGGCGACGATGGCTTCGAGTTCCTTGAACAGCTTGCGCTTGACCTCGAGGTTTTCGACGATGGCTTCGATCACCACCTGCGCCGGCGCCAGCGCCGCCAATTCGCCCACCACCTCGAGCTTGGCTGTGGCATCGGTCAAAGCCTGCGCCGAGAGCTTGCCCTTCTCGGCGAGTTTGGCGAGGGTGGCGACGACGTTGTCGCGGGCTGTCTGGGCCGCACCGGCCATGGCGTCGAAGAGCAGCACGCGGATGCCGGCTTGCGCCGCGATCTGCGCGATGCCACGTCCCATGGCGCCGGTGCCGACGATGCCGATGATGTCAGTCATGCTGTTTCCTGTTCTGCGTTGCGGGGAATGGACTTGCGCGCCTACCAGAGTTTCCACCAGGGGTCGGTGTTCTCGGGCCCACCGGCGAGGTAGGCGCTCTGCGGGAAGTTCTTGCGCATGACACGCTCGCTGTCGTTCTTCAGATCGGTCATGCCCAGGGCCTCGTAGGCCTTGACCATGATGTACAGCGCGTCCTCGTTGCTCGCCGTACCGGGGAAGCTCTTGATCACCGTCTGCGCGCGATTGATCGCGGCGATGTAGGCGCCGCGCCGCAGATAGTAGCGGGCGACGTGCACCTCGTAGGCGGCCAGGGTGTTGACCAGATACTTCATGCGCAGGATCGCGTCGGGGGTGTACTTGCTGTCGGGGAACTTGAGCGCCAGTTCCTTGAAGGTGTCGAAGGAATCGCGCGCCGCCTTGGGATCGCGCTCGGCCAGGCTCTGGTTGCTCAAGTAGCTGATCAGTCCGAGGTCTTCGTTGAAATTGACCAGGCCCTTCAGATAGTAGGCGTAGTCGACGTTGGGATGGTTGGGGTGCAGCTTGATGAAGCGATCGCAGGCGCTGATCGCCGAAGCCGATTCGGATTGTCGATAGTAGGCGTAGGCGATCTCGAGCTGGGCCTGCTGCGCGTAGCGGCCATAGGGGTAGCGCGATTCCAGCTTCTCGAAGTTCTTCACCGCCTTGTCGTAGGCGCCGTCGTTCATCGCCTCCTTGGCTTCGGCGTAGAGCTTCTCCGCGGTCCAGTTGGCGCTTTCGTCCTTGGTGTCGGGAAACAGGCTGCAGCCGGCGAGCAGCACCGACAGAAGAAGCGCGATGATTGCCGCTACACTACGCATGATGAACTTTCCGCAGACGAATCCGGCCGATTATAGCGCAAGCGATCTAGCCGCCGCGGCAGCCACGCTGCGGGTGAGCGAGGACTGCGCCGGCCTGCGGGTGGACCAGGCGCTGGCGCGGCTGCTGCCCGAGCATTCGCGCAGCCGCCTGCAGAGCTGGCTGCGCGAAGGACGGGTGAAGGTCGATGGCGTCGTCGTCACCGAGACCAAGCGCAAGCTCGCCGGTGGCGAGCGTATCGCCATCGAAGCGGCGGATGCCCCGCAGCGCTCGCCTGCGGCGGCCGAGGCGATCGCCTTGGCCATCGTCTACGAAGACGATGACCTTCTGGTGGTGGACAAGCCCGCGGGCCTGGTCGTGCATCCGGGCAACGGCAATCCCGCCGGCACCCTGTTGAACGCCCTGCTGCACCACGTTGCCGCGGCGGTTGGCCTGCCCCGCGCCGGCATCGTGCACCGGCTCGACAAGGAGACCAGCGGCCTCCTGGTGGTGGCCAAGAGCGAGACGGCGCAGACCGATCTGGTGCGGCAATTGCAGGCGCGCAGCGTCAAGCGTCACTATCTCGCCCTGGTCCATGGCAACGTCGCGCGCGCCGGCACCGTCGATGCACCGATCGGCAGGCATCCGACGCAGCGGGTCAAGATGGCGGTGGTGGGCGGGGGTCGCGAGGCGCGCACCCACTACGAGGTGCGCCGCCGCTTCGCCGCCGCCACCTTGCTCGAATGCCGTCTGGAGACCGGACGCACCCATCAGATTCGCGTGCACCTAGCGAGCATCGGCCACCCCCTGGTCGGCGATCCGACCTACGGCCGGCGCCACGCGGCGACGCCGCTGTTGGCGAACTTTCCGCGCCAGGCGCTGCACGCCTGGCGCTTGCAGTTGCTGCATCCGCGCCTGGGCCGCGAGATGACCTGGGAGGCACCGCTGCCGGCGGATTTCACGACCTTGCTCGAACGACTGGAGGCGGGGTGAGTCTCGAATGGCTGCGGCCCGACTGGGATGCCCCGGCCAAGGTGGCGGCGCTCGCCAGCACCCGCCTGGGCGGGGTGAGCAGCGGCTCCTACGCCGGCTTGAATCTCGCTACCCACGTCGGCGATTCGCCAGCCGCCGTCGCCGAGAACCGCCGCCGCATCGCGGCAGATCTGCCCAGCGAGCCGCTGTGGCTGAATCAGGTCCATGGCAGCGACGTGTTGCTCGCCGAAGGCGCCCGGCGGGGAGATCGCGCCGACGCCGCGGTGGCGCGAACGCCGAACCGGGTGCTGGCCGTGCTGCACGCCGATTGCTTGCCGGTGTTGTTCTGCGACGCGGGGGCGACCGTGGTCGCCGCAGCCCACGCCGGTTGGCGCGGCCTCGCGGCCGGTGTCCTAGAGCAGACGGTGGCGGCGATGGCGGTGCCGGCGGGATCGCTGCGCGCCTGGCTCGGTGTGGCGATCAGCGCGACCGCCTACGAGGTGGGAGGCGAGCTGCGCGACGCGTTCGTCGCTCAAGATGGTGCTGCCGCGGCGGCCTTCGCGCGGGGGGCGCACGGCAAGTGGCAATGCGACCTCTACGCGCTGGCCAGGCTGCGCCTGGCAGGCTGTGGTGTCGGCCGGGTGTTCGGCGGTGGTCTGTGCAGCCACGCCGACGCCCACCGCTTTTACTCGCATCGGCGCGACCCGGCCTGTGGGCGGATGGCCAGCTTGATCTGGCTAAAGGCCTAGGCTTGCGGCCGCCTTGACACCCGCTATGCTGCAGTGCAAAATCGCTTGAGTTTGGTCGGGGCGGGTGCCGGCTGGAACACGCGGGACCCGTCGGGGTCCCGCCACAGGAGAGGTGGATGTCCGCAGCAGAGGATCCCTTGGCGAGCATCATGCAGACCATGCTTCAGGCCGCTTTGCAGCCGAACGAGGCTTGGGCAAGGGGATTCCAACAGTGGTTGGAGCAGCAGCGCGGTGAAGGCCCGGCCATCGCCACCGAGACCCTGAGCCAATTGCAGCAGGAATTCGCTGCCCGCCACGGCCTCCTCTGGCAGGCCGAGATGCAGCGCAAGCGCGGCGAGCCACCGCCGCCGGTGGCGTCCGCCGAGCCCGGCGATCGGCGCTTTTCTTCCAAGCCCTGGTCGGAAAGTCCGATCTACGACTATCTGCGCCAGAGCTATTTGATCAACGCCGAGTTTGCGACCAAGCTCGCCGAAGCCCTGCCCGCGGCCGACGATCATGCGCGCGCCAAACTGCGCTTCGTCACGCGGCAGATGGTCGATGCCCTGGCGCCGTCGAACTTCGCTGCGACCAATCCCGATTTCATTCAGACCGCGCTCGCCACCGAAGGCAAGAGCATCACCAGCGGTCTGCAGAACCTGCTCGAGGACATCGGCAAGGGTGCGATTTCGATGACCGACACCTCGGCCTTCGAGGTCGGCCGCAACCTGGCGGTGACCCCCGGGGCGGTGGTGTTCGAGAACGAAGTGATGCAGCTGATCCAGTACGCGCCGCTGACCGAGAAGGTCGGCCGGCGGCCGCTGGTCATGGTGCCGCCGTGCATCAACAAGTACTACATCCTCGACCTGCAACCGGAAAACTCGCTGGTCCGCTACGCCGTCCTGCAGGGACACACGGTGTTCATGGTGTCCTGGGTCAACCCCAAACCCGAGCAGGGCCATTTGACCTGGGACAATTACATCGAGCACGGCGCGCTCGAGGCGCTCGCGGTGGCGGCCAAGATCTGCGGCGTGAAGCGGGTCAACGCCTTGGGCTTTTGCGTCGGCGGCACCATCCTCGCCTCTGCCCTGGCCGTGGCGCGGGCGCGCGGCGAAGATCCGGTGGCCTCCTTGACCCTGCTCACGACCCTGCTCGATTTCGCCGACGCCGGCGAGCTCGCCTGCTTCATCGACGAGGCCTCGGTCGCCCTGCGCGAGACCAGCATCGGCAAGGGCGGACTGCTCCACGGGCGCGAACTGGCTTCGGTGTTCTCCAGCCTGCGCGCCAACGACCTGATCTGGCAATACGTGGTCGGCAACTACCTGAAGGGTGGCAAGCCGCCGGCCTTCGACCTGCTCTACTGGAACGCCGACAGCACCGGCCTGCCCGGTCCCTTTGCCGCCTGGTACCTGCGCCGGCTCTACCTCGAGAACGCCCTGCGCGTCCCCGGTCGCCTGAAGATGTGCGGCGCCAAGGTGGACCTGGGCAGCCTCGACATGCCGGCCTTCCTCTACGCCTCGCGCGAGGATCACATCGTTCCGTGGAAGGCGGGCTACGCTTCGCGCCAGCTGCTGGGCGGGCCGACCCGCTTCGTGCTCGGCGCCAGCGGCCACATCGCCGGCGTGATCAACCCGCCGGCCAAGAACAAGCGCAGCCACTGGTACGGCGACAGCAGCGCCGTGCACGCAGAGGACTGGCTCGCGGCGGCGACCGAGCAACAGGGCAGTTGGTGGCCGCGTTGGGCCGAATGGCTCGCCGGCCACGCCGACAAACCTTGCGCCGCACGCACGGCGCTGGGCGGCAAGCACTACCAGATCATCGAAGCGGCGCCCGGGCGTTATGTCCGGGAACCCGCGGCATGAGAGCGGCACCATCACAATAAAAGGAGACGGGACATGCAAAGAGTGGCGTTGGTGACCGGCGGCATGGGCGGATTGGGTGAGGCCATCTGTATCAAGCTGGCGGCCCTGGGCTACAAGGTGGTGACCACCTACAGTCCGAGCAATACGAAGGCCCAGGATTGGCTGACGGCGATGAACAATATGGGCTACGGCTTCAAGGCCTACCCCTGCGACGTCGGTGACTACGATTCGTGCAAGATCTGTATCGGCCAGATCGTCAAGGAAGTCGGCGCGGTCGACGTGCTGGTGAACAACGCCGGCATCACCCGCGACATGACCTTCAAGAAGATGAGCAAGGGCGACTGGGACGTGGTGATGCGCACCAACCTCGATTCGGTGTTCAACATGACCAAGCAGGTGATGGACGGCATGATGGAACGCAACTGGGGCCGCGTCATCAACATCTCGTCGGTCAATGGCCAGAAGGGCGCTTTCGGCCAGACCAATTACGCGGCGGCGAAAGCGGGCATGCACGGCTTCACCAAGTCGCTGGCGCTGGAAGTGGCAAAGAAGGGCGTCACGGTGAACACGATTTCACCCGGCTATATCGGCACCAAGATGGTGACGGCGATTCCGCAGGAAGTGCTGGATTCGAAGATCCTGCCACAGATTCCCGTGTCGCGCCTGGGCAAGCCGGAAGAGGTCGCGGGCCTGGTGGCCTACCTGTCTTCGGACGAGGCGGCCTTCGTCACCGGTGCCAACATATCGATCAACGGCGGCCAGCACATGTTCTGAGCGCGCCGCTCAACAGCTTTATTGTCAGCGGTAGGGGATGGGAAGATGTCGAAGAAAATTGCGTTGATCACGGGCGGCATGGGTGGCTTGGGCACGGCGATTTGCCGCGCTCTGGCCGATGATGGCTGCATCGTCGTGGCGAACTGTCTGCCGGGTTTTCCGCAGATGGCCGACTGGCTGGCGAAGACCAAGGCGGAGGGCTATAGCTTTTTCGCTGCCGAGGGCGACGTCTCGGACTACGATTCTTGCGCCAAGATGGTGGATACGATCGCCGCCAGCCATGGTCCGGTGGACATACTGGTGAACAACGCCGGCATCACCCGCGACGGCATGTTCAAGAAAATGGGCAAGAGCGATTGGGACGCGGTGCTCACCACCAATCTCGATTCGGTGTTCAACGTCACCCACCAGTGTCTGACCGGCATGGCCGAGCGCGGCTGGGGCCGGGTCATCAACATGTCCTCGGTCAACGGCGTCAAGGGACAGTTCGGCCAGGCCAACTATTCGGCGGCCAAGGCTGGCATCCTCGGCTTCACCAAGGCCATCGCCCAGGAAGTGGCTAAAAAAGGCGTCACCGTCAACGCCATCGCCCCGGGCTACGTCGGCACCGACATGGTGATGGCGATCAGGCAGGAGGTGCGCGAGCAACTCATCGCCACCATTCCGATGGGACGTCTGGGCAAGCCCGAGGAGATCGGTCATCTGGTGCGCTACCTGGCTTCCGACCTGGCTGGCTTCATGACCGGCGCCACGCTCAACATCAACGGCGGCCTGCACATGTGTTGAGACGCGACAGGAGCGGGATTTACTGGCAGAATCGGCAGCCATGAGGCAAGCCGCATAGACGTTTGCTTGGTACCCGGAGGATGGCAGCGATGGCAGAGAAGTTGCGACTCATCAAGAAATACCCGAATCGCCGTCTCTACGACACCAAGACGAGCACCTACATCACGCTCGTCGATGTGAAGGCGCTGGTGTTGCAGCACGAAGAGTTTCAGGTCGTCGACGCCAAAACCGGCGACGACCTGACGCGCAGCATCCTGATGCAGATCATCCTGGAAGAGGAGGCGGGCGGGTCACCGATGTTCACCAGCGATCTGCTCTCGCAGATGATCCGCTTCTACGGCAACGCCATGCAGGGCATGATGGGCAAATATCTCGAGGGCAACATCAAGGCCTTCAACGAGATGCAGACCAAGCTCAAGGATCAAGCGCGTTCCGTGTACGGCGAGAATTCGACCTCAAGCAACGATCTCTGGGCGCAGTTTCTCGGCTTTCAGGGGCCGGCGATGCAGAGCATGATGACCGCCTACATGGAGCAGAGCCAGACCATGTTCCAGCAGATGCAGGAGAAGCTCCAGGGTCAGACGCGCAATCTGTTCAGCGGCTTCCAGTTTCCCAACAAGGCCGGCGCGCCGGACGAGACGGCGGGTAAGAAGTAAGCCCGCCACCGCCGGCGCCGGAGCGGGCGTCACCGCGATGAGCAAGAAGCAGCCTCCCAGCGTCGGCTTCGTCAGCCTCGGCTGTCCGAAGGCGACCGTCGATTCAGAACAGATCCTCACCCGCCTGCGGGCGGACGGCTATATCGTCGCCCCGACCTACGCCGGCGCCGACCTGGTGGTGGTGAACACCTGCGGCTTCATCGACGCCGCTGTCGAGGAATCGCTGGCGGCCATCGGCGAGGCGCTGGCCGAGAACGGCCGGGTCATCGTCACCGGCTGCCTCGGTGCCAAGGGCAGCATCGTCACCGACAACCATCCGCAGGTGCTGGCGGTGACCGGCCCGCACGCCGCGGCCGAGGTGATGCTGGCGGTGCACGCCCATCTGCCGCCACCCCTGGGCAGGACCGGCGATCCGCGGCTCGACCTGGTGCCGCCGCAGGGGGTGCGCCTGACGCCGGAGCACTTCGCCTATCTGAAGATTTCCGAGGGCTGCAATCACCGCTGCAGCTTCTGTGTCATCCCGGCGCTGCGCGGCGACCTGGTGAGTCGGCCGCTGGCCGAGGTGATGCGCGAGGCTGAGACCCTGGTCGATGCCGGCGTGCGCGAACTCCTGGTGATTTCCCAGGATACCAGCGCCTATGGCGTCGACCTCAAGCACCGCACCGGCTTTTGGAACGGCCGACCGATGAAGACGCGGCTGCTCGAACTGTGCCAGGCCTTGGGCGATCTGGGTGTCTGGGTGCGCCTGCACTACGTCTATCCCTATCCCAGCGTCGACGAACTGATTCCCCTGATGGCCGCAGGCAAGATCCTGCCCTACCTCGACGTGCCGCTGCAACACGCCAATCGGCGCATCCTCAAGGCGATGCGCCGTCCCGCCGACGCCGAGGACAATCTGGCGCGCATCGAATCCTGGCGCCGCCTCTGCCCCGAAATCACCCTGCGCTCCACCTTCATCACCGGTTTTCCCGGCGAGACCGAAGCGGAGTTCGAAGAACTGCTCGACTTTCTCGAGGCCGCGCAACTCGATCGCGTCGGCGCCTTCGCCTATTCGCCAGTCGACGGCGCCGCGGCCAACGCGCTGCCCGGCGCTCTGCCCGAGGCAGTGCGCGAAGAGCGGCGGGCGCGTCTGATGGAATTTCAGGAAGACATCAGCACCCGCCGCCTTGAAGCCAAGATCGGCCGCCTCATCGAAGTGCTGGTCGACGAGGTCGATGAGGAGGGAGCGCTCGCCCGCAGCCAGGGCGACGCGCCGGAGATCGACGGTCTGGTCTATGTGACCAACGGCCACCAGCTCGAGGTCGGCGATTTGGTACAGGTGCGCGTCACCGACTGCGATGTGCACGATCTGATCGCCGTCTGCGCCGCAGGCGAGTCGTGAGCGAGGAACTGCTCGCGGCCTTCGCCGCGATCGTCGGCGAACACAACGTGCTGCGCGCTGCCGCCGACACCGCGCCCTATCTCACCGACTGGCGCGGGCGCTATCGCGGTGAGGCGCTGTGCGTGTTGCGGCCGGCGACGAGCGCCGAGGTCGCGGCCATCGTCGCCCGCTGCGCCCGCGCCGGCCTGGCCATCGTGCCGCAGGGCGGCAACACCGGCCTGGTCGGCGGCGCCACACCGCTGGCGGAGCCGGGCGGGCGCGGCGAGGTGCTGCTGAGCCTCGTACGCATGAACCGCATCCGCGCCATCGATGTCGCCAACGACACCGTCACCGTCGAAGCGGGCTGCACCTTGAGCGCACTGCAGGAAGCAGCGGCGGCGGCGGGGCGCCTGTTTCCGCTGTCGCTGGCGGCGGAGGGATCGGCGACCATCGGCGGTAACCTATCCACCAACGCCGGCGGTGTGCAGGTGC
This sequence comes from Sterolibacterium sp., assembly GCA_023258955.1. GTDB lineage: Bacteria > Pseudomonadota > Gammaproteobacteria > Burkholderiales > Rhodocyclaceae > CAIYYX01. The sequence goes on along the minus strand of JAHFRE010000002.1, from coordinate 76,872 downwards.
TGCGCTACGGCAATATGCGCGAGTTGACCTTGGGACTGGAAGTGGTGCTCGCCGACGGTCGTGTCTGGGACGGCCTGCGCGGCTTGCGCAAAGACAACACCGGCTACGACCTGAAGCAGCTGTTCATCGGTGCCGAGGGCACCCTCGGCGTCATCACCGCCGCCGTGTTGAAGCTGCATCCGCGGCCGCGTCAGCGGGCGGTCGCCTGGGTTGCGCTGGCCGCACCCGCTGCTGCCGTGCAGCTGCTCGGTCAGCTGCGCGAACGCTGCGGCGAGCGTCTCAGCGGCTTCGAGCTGGTCGGGCGCAGCGCCCTCGAACTGGTGCTGGCGCACCTGCCCGGTGCCCGCGATCCCCTGGCCGAGCCCCACCCCTGGACCTTGCTGGTCGAGCTCAGCGACGCGCAGGCCGACGCCGGCCTGCAGGCGCAGCTGCAGGCGGCGCTGGTCGCGGCGAGCGTAGCGGGCCTGATCGAAGACGCGGCTATGGCGGAGAGCGAAGCGCAGATCGAAGCGCTGTGGCGTTTGCGCGAAAACATATCCGAGGCGCAGCGGATAGAAGGCATCAGCATCAAGCACGACATCGCTGTGCCACTGTCTGCTATCGCCGAGTTCGTGGCACGCGCCGACGCAGCCCTGGTGGCGAAATTTCCCGGCCTGCGCATCGTCTGCTTCGGTCACGTCGGCGACGGCAATCTGCACTACAACCTGTCGAAGCCATCGCTCCAGGACAACGCCGCCTTCATCGCCCAGACCGCCGATGCCAACCGCATCGTCCATGATCTGGTGCATGAACTGGGCGGCAGCATCTCGGCGGAACACGGCCTGGGGCAATTGAAGCGCGAGGAGATTCTGCGCTACAAGAGCGCAACCGAGATGGACATGATGCGGCAAGTCAAGCGCGCGCTCGATCCGCAAGGCCTGTTCAATCCGGGCAAAGTGCTTTGAGCAAAACCGGCTTTACAGCAGCGGTGAGGCTCAGTATAATTGCGCGCTCTTGTGGGGGTATAGCTCAGCTGGGAGAGCGCTTGCATGGCATGCAAGAGGTCCGCGGTTCGATCCCGCGTACCTCCACCAAGTAATAAGTATTGACCCTATCGTCTAGAGGCCTAGGACAATACCCTTTCACGGTATGAACCCGGGTTCGAATCCCGGTGGGGTCGCCACAAAAAGTGAAACGGACTGCCGCAGCGGCAGCCGCTGAGTACGAGGAGTGGTAGTTCAGTTGGTTAGAATACCGGCCTGTCACGCCGGGGGTCGCGGGTTCGAGTCCCGTCCACTCCGCCAACAATTCAAAGACTTACGGCGATTTTTGTCATAAAAAGTCGCGATTTCCTAAGATGAAATGGCCATTTCCTAAGATGAGTGGCTTGTTTTCTATCGGCCTGTCATAACGCTCGTTGCCGCAAGGGCGATTCAGCAATTTCGTCTGACCGCTATTCTCTAGGCTCCAGGCATAGCTTTTGAGCGCATCGTCATCTTCTCGAAGGCTGCTGCAATCAGCGAGGACACATGACCGAGACTCCCCCAAACCGGCGCATCTACCTGGAAGACTTTGTTTCCGGCGTTACGCATGAAAGCCCGCCGCACGAAGTCACCGCCGAGGAGGCTATCGAGTTCGCTCGGCGCTACGATCCACAGTATTTTCACCTGGACGCAGAGGCAGCGAAGGACTCAGCATTCGGCGAGCTTGTCTGTGGCGGATTTCAGACAGCATCGCTGAGCTGGGCGCTCGCTCTCAAGTCGCGCATGTTCGATGATTGCCCGCTGGCCGGGATCGGCATTGAGGAGCTAAAGTGGCTTGCACCGGTACGTCCAGGCGACGTCTTGCGTTGTCGATTTACGATGATCGATTGGCGGGCATCGAAATCGCGCCCCGATGCCGGCATTTCACGAATGCGCTATGAATTGTTCAATGGCCGCGATGAGCGGGTGTTCACCATGGTGATGATCCAGTTGATGCGGCTCAGACCAGAGGGCGTTTGCTAGCAAGACAATATCTATGGACCAGGGCGCTCAATGACAGTGCTTCGGTCGACGTGGTTCTAGGCGGCGTAAAATGAGAAACGTCATTTTTGAGAGGTTGACATGAAGTTGCAGTCATTCGTATTTTCCGTCGCAATTGCAGTATCAGCATCAGCGTTGGCTCAGGCCACAATCGATCCTAGCCTCGCCAAAGCCAATGCGGAAGCAAGTGCTACTCCGGCAATCCCGGCCGCACCGTCGGCGAATCCTGCGGCAGGCGCACAGGTCGAGCACGGGGTGAAGCAGGGTGATCAGAGCACGCTGAGCGGTAGCCACGTTATCCCACACGACAAGAAGATCCGCGCTCACCATGCGAAGGCAGCGAAAAAGGCTGCCGGTGGAAAGAAGGCGCACAGCCACAAACATAAGCACAAAAAGAAGAAAGCAAAGTCAGCGACAGCGATTGCTCAGTGAAATTGGCGTTTGAAGGTGGCATCAATAATTTGAGGGAGTCAACGATGGACCTTATGCACTTATTGAAGTGGCGGTACGCAACGAAGAAGATGACACCGCAAAAGGTTGTTCCGCAGGAGAAAGTGAATCGAATCTTGGAGGCAGTGCGCTTTGCGCCCACGTCGAGCGGACTGCAGCCTTATGAGATTATTGTTGTGACTAATGCCGAGGTCAGGGCCAAGATAAAGGCCATTGCGAATAACCAGACGCAAATCACAGATTGTTCTCACCTGTTGGTCTTCGCTGCCTGGGATACCTACACGGCTGATCGTATCAACAAGGTGTTTGATTTGACCGTCCAGGAACGTGGCGGTACGAATGAAGGATGGGAAGCCTACCGCAAGTACTTGCTGAGCACATATCCGTCACGTAGCGCGGAGCAGAATTTCGAGCACGCTGCGAGGCAGGCTTACATCGGTCTAGGCGTTGCGCTGATTGCGGCTGCGGAGGAACAGGTTGACAGCACACCCATGGAAGGCTTCGATCCGAAATCTTTGGATGAGATCCTGAATTTGTCGGCCAGAGGTCTCAAGAGTGTCGTTGTCATGCCTCTAGGCTATCGCGATGCTGGCCAGGATTGGCTTGTTGGCCTAAAGAAGGTCCGGAAGCCCCGTGATCAGTTTGTTTCCGAAGTGGCGTAAGCAGAACGGATTACTCGTGTTGCGCTGATATCAGATGAAGTATGTTGCGGTTCTTCTAACCATGGAGATTACTCAATGTCCAAGTTGATTATCGCTATTTTGTCCAGCCTGTTCACGGTGAGCGTCGTTTTGGCCCAAGCTCCTGCCGCGCCCGCCAAAGCGGCCCCTGTGGCCCCTGTCGCCGCCAAGCCAGCGGTTCCTGAGAAAGCTGCGCCTGCTGCCTCAGGCTGTGAGGCCAAGGCCGTTAGCAAGGCCGGAAAGCCGTTGGCTGGCGCGGCAAAGGCGTCGTTCCTGAAAAAGTGCGAAGCCGATGCCAAGAAGGCTGAAGGGACAGGATCGGGTTGCGAGGCCAAGGCTGTAAGCAAGGCTGGCAAACCTCTCGCGGGTGCTGCCAAGACATCCTTCATCAAGAAGTGTGAAGCTGATGCAAAGGCTGGCAAGTAACATCGAGTGAAGCACATTGGAGCCGGCCGCAAGTGGTCGGCTCCGGCTTGGATCTCAGCAAAACCGAACGGGATATCTATCGCCCGCCAGGGCCCTGGCAGGGCACTCGTCGCCGATAGGAGTTGTATGTCTTCTCGGATTGCAAGGCCAAGGTCGCTCAGTCGATACCTGATGACGCTATGGCTGTTTCTGTGCTGGCCAGCGACTTCACCCTTAGCTAGTCCTCAGGCGGAGGTTCTCGATGTTGCATGGATGAACTGGGCACAAGTCAAACTGGCAGCACAGGTTTTCCCTCGGGGCGACTTCGACCTATTTGTCGAGCGAGTGGAAAAAGTGATAGCCGCCAATAGCGATGGCTCCAAACCGCCGATGGAAACTTCGGATGATTTCAGATACGTTAGCCGAGAATATAGGCAGCCGCTGGTTGACTTGCTGCGGTCCAGTCTTGCTGCTGGTGCACAAGCTAAGGTAAAAGGATTCCTATCGGCATTGAATCAGGGCCGATGGCTGAGAGGAAAATTTCACGCCAAGGGCGGTGGTGCTATCGTTGTTGTGGTCGAGATTCGACTGGGAGTCGATGATGCCGGCAATTTTACGACCGTATTCCTGCACCGGCGGCTAGACGGAACTGGCCCAACCAAGACGGTCGTCGTGCCTACGAACGTAAGCGGGACATATCTCCAATAAGGTCAGCTCCCCGAGTGCGCTTGCTACCGTCACTAATAACAGTGACGATTCCAAGGAGGATCGATAAATGGTTGATGAATTCCAACCCGCAGCGGACGAGAACGACCGCGCCAGCAATGCCGAGTACATCCACAACCAGGATAGTCTTGAGCGCGTGCGCGCGCTGGCCAAACCAGAATCCCATCCGGACTTCGACGGCCGCCACTGCGTCGAATGCGCCGAGGTCATACCCGGACCGAGGCTCGCACTTGGCAAGGTTCGATGCGTAATTTGTCAGCAGCGCTTGGAAGGCAGTAAGCGATAGCGATGACGTCATCTTGTTCGCGGGTACTGCTCAGCAGGGCATCTGATGTGAAAACTGAGGGGGAATTGATATGAGCAAATTTATTCGAGTTCTGGGCCTATTGTTTATCGCGCTTGCCTCTACGCTGACGTTCGCAGGGGCGGGAGAAGAGGCAAATGCAGTGGTTGACCGCTGGTCGGTGGCGTACAGTTCCAATGACCCAGAGGCAATCGCAGGAATATATGCACCTGACGCCATTCTTCTCGGAACTGTGAGTCCTGTTATATCCGTGGGAACCGAAGCAATCCTAAAATACTTCTCAGCCTCGAAGGGCAGTGGCAACAAGAACGCGATTCAGGAAAGGCACACGATTGTTCTCGACGACAATGCAGCAGTCGTCACCGGCTTTTACGAGTTTACAGGGATGACCGACGGCAAGCCGTGGGCACGGCCTTCGCGCTTTACCATGCTCGTAATTAAGCGCGGCGGGGAATGGTACATCGCGCATCACCATTCTTCACCGCGGGTCTTGCCGAAGTAGCAAGTCCGCCTTGGCTGGCAAGATGTTCTGCTAGTTGCCTCTACGCCGCGAAAATAGCGACAAGCGCCACCACCGTTAGTAGGAGCCGAAGGCCAATCGAGAATCGCGTTCCGAGCCACGTGCCCAGGGTCACTGATGTAGATCCTGGTGCTGCTGGCTTTGATGACTTCGTCCATGGCTATTTTGAACGATGTGGCGCATGCTTCCGAGAACACACTGATTGATGGTGGAATTGGCACCCATGCGCATGTTCTGTTTATTGGGACGCCTATATCTTGAGGAAAAATAGTATGCCCGGTTATTTTGATAGTCCTCTATTTGCACCGCGTTCTGTTCGGCGAAGCTCGTTCGTCACCTGGACGGGCACTGCCCTAGCCTTGCTCTGTGCTTGCATCGTTCCCAGTGTGCAGGCACAAACCAAGTTTGGCGTATATAGTGGCAGCATCACTGTTGCCGAAACATTGAACCTTCCGAATCTCAAGCTCACCTCAAGGGCGACAGCCAAAGTCACCTTGCCTGTCACTGAGCGCGCTAGTTCATCGATCTCGGCTGAATTTCTTAGCGGCGAAGCGCCTGCCGCCAGCGTTCAGATTGCCCAATGGGACACCTTTCAGAAGGAATCCTCTGCCGATTCAGGCGGTCAATTCAATGTAACCACCTGCGCACTTGCTGTCCCGGTCGAAATAGCGATGACACCAACCGGGGTGTTGAATGTTGATCTGAAGGCAAAGAAATACTCCTTGTCGATAGTCTTGCTCTCCACTAAAGATGTTGCCTTCAACTGCACACACTCTCGTTCTGGCGCATTCAAGAAGAAAGCCGGTATCGCCATGGTTATCGGTACCGGCGCCCCCGGCATGCAATCCATGAATCCCTTGCCATTTACCGATTCCGCTCGGCTGAGTGGGAAATATACGTTGATGCCTACTTCCGACACAAAAGGCGAACACGGCCCCATTGTTCAGGAGTGGGATTTTCGCCTTGGAAAGTGAGGGTGCAAGCTGAAGCATCCCAACGCCATCTCTGACATCGCATACAGGCTGAAATAGGCTTATGGGTGAGTCACTCGGATACCCTTTGTAAAGAACTTCGCGTCCGGCCATAATTGCATTTCACCCTAATGTAAGGATGGACATGAACATAGTCGCTCGCGTCAAGGAAATCCTGCTAACACCGAAAACGGCCTGGCCGGTCATCGAGGCCGAGACCACCACTACTGCTGCCCTCTACACCCAGTACATCATGATTCTCGCGGCGATCCAGGCGGTAGCCGGTTTCATCGGCATGTCGCTGTTCGGTATCAGCTTCATGGGGGCTACGGTGCGAGTTCCGCTGCTGACCGGTCTGACCCAGATGGTGTTCGGATACGGTCTCGCGCTCGTGATGATCTATGTCATGGCGCTGATCGCCGACGTGCTGGCGCCGAAGTTCGGCGGCCAGAAGAACACGATGAACGCGCTCAAACTGATTGCCTACAGCGGTACTGCAGCGATGGTGGGGGGCGCCTTCGCGATCATCCCGGCCTTGAGCATCCTGACCCTGATCGCGGCGCTCTACTCGCTCTATCTGCTTTATCTCGGGGTTCCCACGCTGATGAAAGTGCCGAAGGAGAAAACGCTACCCTATACTGCCGTGCTGGTGGTCTGCGTGATTGTCGTCGGCGTAATTGCCGGCGCGATCTTGGGCGCGGCCAAAGGTGGCCCGATGATGAACATGAGCGCTGCGCCTGTCGGCAGTGTAACGATCGAAACGCCCAAGGGTGCCGTCAGCATTGATGTCGCCAAAGCACGGGATTGGGGCGCGCAGATGGAAGCGGTGAGTAAGAAACTTGAAAAGGCTCAGCAATCCGGCGACCAGGCTGGCACGGAGCAGGCCATCAACGAGATGACGGCACTCCAGCAAAGCATGCCGATGAAGGTGCCCGGGCGATAAGATGCGATACGGATCAAAATATGGCTGAAAGCCACTACGCCTGATGCTAACGAGCGACGGCGATGGAGCGCCAACCTGGACTTGCCGCGCCGAGACCGAGCTTCCCAACCTGTCCCCCGCCACCTGTCGGCAGTGAATAGGGAATCCGCTCGCAAGATGGTAGTTCAGCAGTAGGTCAATATCGGTAGATCAGACCGACTTTTCAGACGCAAATCGTAGGTGAAGGCAGGCTATGCCAGGAGCAGAATGATCACCTTTGGACACAGGGGATCATCCATGGAAGCCGTGATTGACAGTGTTGCCGTCCAAGTCCAGCACCAGCCTCAACAAGCAGCATCGACGTCTGACAAGATGCGCATCGTCGCTGACTGCAAGCGCGATCTTGACGATATGATTCAAGCTGAGTTGCAGCGAGGCTGGGTGCTCATCTCGCGTGGTTACTCGCTGGATGAAGGTCATGGGGCTACGCTGATTCGGAAGGACCTTGAAAAGACCGCATGAAATGCGAATTTGAGCGGGCCCATTTCAATGACCCACGGAGCCAAGGTCTCAGTACTTTTTTCCCTTGCGGCTCTTACTTATGGTCTTGCGCTTGCTGGCGACTTGCCTGATCACCGAATGACGCCTGGCGCGATCAACCCAAACGTCAGGCAAGCAAATATTTCACAGACTGTTTGCTCCAAGGGTTACAGCAAATCAATTCGGCCGCCGGCAAATTTCACGAATCGATTGAAAAAGCAGCAGATTCGAGAATACGGTTACGCCGACAGAAATCCGAAGCATTACGAAGAAGATCATCTGATCCCACTATCCATCGGTGGTGCACCTGAGGACCCTCGCAATCTTTGGCCTGAGCCGCGCGAGTCCGAATGGGGCGCCGAAAAGAAGGATCAACTGGAGTTCGTCCTATATAAAATGGTTTGTGCTCACGAGATTTCGTTAGCCGATGCCCAGCGCGAGATCGCAACTGATTGGATCGCGGCGTGGAAGAAGTATGTGCCGAGCCATCAGAAGTACAGATTCTCTCGTGGGTTCTATTGATCTAGGATGAGTTCAAGGAACGGGATGTCGCGGTCAATTGCGCAAGTCATGCAATCTATTCGTCATCGACGGGCTCCAGTTCGGGCAATTGCACTTTCGGCAGATTCAGCGTTATGGATCGTCCCTGTCCGGGGATTCGGCAAATAAGGTGTTCGCGCTCCAGCGTCTTGATTATCTGATGAACGGATGGCGCGGTTACTCGGAAGTACTTCTGAAGATCGGCCTCGGCTGGAGCGCGGCGGTTGATTAGCGTGTAGTAGTAGATGAACGCCAGGTATTGGCCCTGTTTTCGTGTGTAGCTCAGTGCCATACTGGCTCTGCCCTCCCCACCTACGTCGCCGTTTGCTCGGGGAGGAATTGAATCTCCTCGTCGTCAGCCCATGCTCGCAAGGCTACTTCGATGGCTTGTGCCTCATAGGCAAACCACTGCTCCAACTGGCTTCGATCTTCCAGAAATTCCTTGAACCGTCGGTACGCTCCCCTTTTCCGAAAGTACCCTGCCACGACGTCGTAGCTTTCCGGCAGGTGTTCTTCAGCGAATGACAGCACTAGATGCCTCCCAAGATCTAGGTCATGCTTGTGGGGAATGGCGATGTACTGATCCGATGTTTCAAAGTCGTCTGGAACATCATCTTCCGTGTCAAATCCTTCCGATAGGTAAAAGATCGTCTCAGTATTGGGATTGATGAAAGCCCGATGTTCGAACGGTTCGCCAAAACTGACAAAGTGAAAAGCGTCGAGCAATTTCGAATACTTGACCTTGGCAATGGAACCAGAGGATGGCATCCTTGAAAATGTCCTCACGAACAAATTTGCTGTGTATCGCACGACTGGAATTACGAAAGATAATGCGTCGTTTCAACCGACGCAAGTGGAAAATACCCGTAGTCGCGATTCAAGTAAGTGAGGACCGGAGGCATTTGATGCGATTTCACGCAAATCATGTTTCAACCACAGTCTCTGGCGACTATTACCAAGCCGTGTTTGAGGAGAGAGTGGAGTCGAGCGATTCTGATGCTCCCTATCTTCTTATCCAACGCCAATTCGAAATACCAGACGATGGCGAGTGCTATGTCGAGACGCACAACGAGGAATACATCGGCCACTTTCGCTTACATTGTGTGGACTTCAGCCCCAACGGCATATCTTTTGAGATCGATCGCCCGAACAGCAGGAGGATAGATGTGACCTTGGCTATGACCCCTGATGAGTATCGGGCCGCGCTGCCGGCAATAAGGATCATCACCAAATTTGGCGCATAGCGATTTGGTCCGGACCGGCACCTAGCCATCCGGCGCCGCGCCAGCCCCCTTTTCCAGTGGCAGCTATTTTCTGGCGGCTCGGATTTGCGAGCTCGCGCCGCTGCGGTGCACCATTTCGGGCGAGATTGGCGGCGGCGAGATTTTGGTCAAGTTGGCGCGCCGCCGGCGGCGGCAATGCGTCGCATAGGGGACCTTCGCGGGAGGAGGGGTGGCTGGGGCCAGGGGCAGCAATGCGGGAGGGAACGCCAGACGCCGGTCCCGGCCATGACCAGCCACCCAAGTCTTTCTTCCATAGCGGTCGTTCGGCAAGCTCAGCCACCAATAACCCGCCACTGACTGGATCAAGCGCCTGGAGTGTCCCCCTGGCTCCATCACTGTGGAATCGGTGTCCATGATCTCCGTGTCGCGGCCGGCTCTTTGTGGCATAACGTCCTATTGCGTTGACCACCTGCGGATCGAAAGCCTGCATGTAGATCAGTATATAGGCCGACTGGTGATCGAAAATGCTTTGCACGCTCACTCACATGAATCGGAAATCCTATGTTCAGAGAGTCTGGCCAGCGCTATTGGCCGTGCGTTACCGACAAAGAGGACGCATAACCTTCCGAAGGGGAAGTCCTGCGCTTCCGAAATTGATATCGGCAGACTTGCCCAGGAATCTACACTGTCATCGCACAGCGTTCTGCGGAAACCGACGCTCGTGCGCGCCAACCTTTTTTGCTCTGCTAGCTCACACATAGCAAGCTAAGAGAATGGCGGTGTAATCCACTGCCTGGGACAATGTCGCGGGTGAACTCGTAGGCTGCGTCAGAGTGAGAGCCTTCCAGGAGAAGTTATGGCAGAACAAGCGGGCTTAGGATTGACGGATGTTGGTGCCGACTCTATGGTTGCAGGTAAGACTTCCTATTACCGTTGGTTCGTTCTCTTTCTCATCTTTGTCATCTACACACTGGCAACCGCGGACCGGGCCAACATTGGGGTGGCAATGCCGTTCATCCGGGAAGCGTTCCCGATGTCAAATACCGAGGCCGGTGCCATCATGAGCATCTTCTTTCTCGGGTACGTGATATCGATGCTCCCGGGTGGACTGTTGAACAAAAAGTTCGGCGTCCGCGTCGTGTTTCCTGCGTCGGTGGTTCTGACGTCCGTATTCACAGCTCTGGTTGGCTTTGCTGGTTCAGCCTTGCAGCTAAAGATCTTTCGCCTCGGCGTCGGCCTGTCCGAAGGCCCTCTGGCCGTTGGCATGCCTACGACGATCAACAATTGGTTTCCGCAGAGGGAGAAAGGACTCGCTACCGGTATCTTCATCGCGGCATCGAAATTCGGGCCCTTGATCGTTCCACCATTGTGCGCAGTTATCATCAAAGCCTGGGGCTGGGAGTGGGTATTTTGGTCCTTCGCTATTCCCGGCTGCTTCTTCGCTCTGCTATGGTATGTCCTGGTCCAGGATAACCCTGCGGATAGCCGCTTCTGTTCGAGGGCCGAATCACAGTACATTTTGACTGACAACAGAGAGGAGAGTCCCTCGGTGGGGACCTTGCGCAGGACATATGACCTGCGGTGGCTGGATCGATTGATCCGCGCCAGAAACCACGAGCCGTTAGGTTCAGCCAAGGGACTGTTCTCCTCTTGGAACATGATGGGAAGCGCCGCCGGCTATTTTTTCATGGTGGCGATCACGACCACGATGATGTCGTGGCTTCCGACCTATCTCATCACCGTGAAGAAACTTGCAATCATGAAGATGGCGTTCGCCTCGGCCGCCCCGTTCGCCGGCGCCGTTGCAGGCAACATGATTGGCGGCTGGTTGTCGGACAATCTGCTTGGCAAGCGGCGTAAGCCGCTGATGTTGGTCTCTTCGATCACGACGGCACTCATGATGTACGCGCTGATCTATTCGCCCGAAGATCCATGGTTGCTCGGCACGCTGCTCTTTGTCACCGGTCTGCTTCTGTCACTAGGCTTTTCAGGATTTGTCGTCTATCCGATGCGACTGGTTTCGAAAGACGTGTATCCCATCGCTGCATCAATCACCAATATCGGCGGCCAGCTTGGTGGCTTTATCACGCCCATCGTCGTCGGCGTAATTCTGGACAATTACAACTGGGACGTAGTATTTCTCACGCTAGCTGCAGGGTGCTTGTTGTGTTTTTTGCTGGTTATAAGTCTGGAAGAGCCAGTCGATGAGGTAGCAGCCTAGAACGGGTCGTAGGGCTCGCCGATGGTTGACTTGGTGGGCTTGTCACCAAACGGTTGCTACCGTGAATGCCCTTCTGGCTGATGCCACATCATGTGGTCAAGGTCCGGACTTCGGTGCTTGTCGAGGCGGTGGATCCGTTGCACGTTTCACGCCATTCCATAGATGTCCCGATGTCTAACTGCAAACACCAGCTCGGCGCCATGACCATCATCCATGGAGTAGCTTCGGCGTATTAACACCCAACCAAGACGCACGTGCGCTTCAATCATTTCGTCGATCTCGTTCTTGTCTTCGCCAAGCATGCGCAAGCGGTCTGGTGGCGGAACATCCGGCTTCTGCTGAGCTGCGGGTGTCCTGAGGTACGTTTTCCTAATCATGGAGCAAATCCTCCCGGACGTGCTTGAAGACGCAAGCACCACCAATCCGTCCGCGTCATATCGCGGCAGCCGCGACGTAACGAGCGCCGAAATCGTATGCAGCAAGGTTTTGCCGCGCCTGTTCGGGCGGATAGCGCGTTGCAATGATCGATGCAAATACATCGCGCTGCAGGGGAAGTTCTCCTGTTCCTGCAAGAGCCCCGGCCATGATCACGTTGCCTAGCGCCGGCGGACCGATCTTCATGGCCTCAGCGGTAGCGTTCAGGTACCAAGTCTTGGCTGAAATCTCGCCTATCCACTTTTCCATTTTCGCTGAATTGGGATAGCTGGCTCTCCCCGCAATGACAGCTATCGGGTAGAGCGGGCGCGTATTGGTGATGACCTGCACAGCAGGATTGCCGTAGTCCCGCAGCACGCGGATCGTCTCCGACGGCTCCATGGAAACAACCATATGCGCCCCGCCTTTGGGGATCTGCGGGGAATAGCAAGCTGTTACTGAGATTCTCAAGTGGCTCATCACCGAGCCACCCCGTTGGGATGCACCGAAGGTGTCACCGATCGTGACAAACAACCCCAGCTCCGACAGCATATTGCCGATGGTGCGCGAGGTCATGACGTTCCCTTGCCCGCCCACCCCGGCGATGATCAGGTTGTAGGGGTCGTGCTTCAAAGCAAAAGCAGACATGTCAGGCAAACTCCTTCATGCCGATTGCGCCAACCGGGCAGATTGAGGCGCAAACCCCGCAACCGGTGCACATGACTTCATCGATTCTGGAGTGATTGGCTTTCTCGTCCCAAACGAGCCCAGGGCAAGAAAACACGCGTGTGCACAGCCGATTGCAGCCACAGCTCGCGCCGAGGCATGCTTGCTCATCAACCGCCATGTCATACGCCTTCTTGCCCTTCTTCTCAGGGCTGAGAGCGCAGGGTTGGCGCAGCACCAGAACCTGCACTCCTGTCCGTTCGAGCATTTTCAGAAATGTCCGCCGTGTCCCTTCCACATCGAACGGATCGCCCAATACTACCTCCGCCCCCAGCGCACGGCAGATGGCAGGGATATCTACCTTCACAACACCACCACCCATGGCATTTACCGGCGAACCTGGGTGGGGCTGGAAACCGGTCATCGCGGTTCCGTCATTGTCCAACACGACCAGAATTAGGTTCGATTGATTGTGAATGGCGTTGATCAAAGGGGGTAGCACTGAATGAAAAAAGGTGCTGTCTCCGCAGACCGCAATTGCCGGTTGGTCCATGCCAAACTGGCCCAGCTTGCCAAAGCCGCTCGCGATACCTGTCCCGGAACCCATCGAATGCAGGGTCTTGATCGTGGTGAACCCGGCTGGTGTGGCCGCAAGCGAATAGCAACCGATATCGCCACAGACGAACCCACCGCGGTTATCCATCGAGAGGGCGGTATTGATAGACCAAAAGGAGGCACGATGCGGACAACCGGCGCAGAATGTCCCCTCGCGGTTGGGCGCACCTTCGATGGCGATCTCGGTTACCCGCTTCTCATAGGGGCTCTCGGTATTCGGCAGAGGCAATCCCAGGACATGGCTCAGCGCCTGTACAACCTTGTCCGGATTCATTTCTCCAACGGAAGACATTAGACCTTGGCGCTTCCCGTAGAAGGACTTTATACCTATCCTCGCGGCCGACTCCGCCGCCAAGGCCTTGATCTCGTCCTCCAGGAACGGCCGGACTTCCTCGACGATCAGAATCTTGTCGGCGCGGGCAAGATGTCTTTCGACTAGCTTGTTCGGTAGCGGCCAGGTGGTTCCCAGCTTCAAGATACCGACGCGCTCGGTGAGTCCGAGAATTTCCACGGCTTCCCGGCTGTACAGCGTACATATCGAGCTGGTAATGATCAGCGCTTCGGGATTGTCCGGCCCGCTATAGGTATTGAATGGCGAGTCTTCGAAAAGTGCTACCGCTTGCCGCAGCTTCTCCTGCTGCTGCTCGTGCCTCGCCTTTACGGGCAAACTGAGCAGCGGCCCACCGCCAGCGGCGTATTGGAACTGGGCAACGCTTTCGCGCTCCGGCAATTCGTGGAACACGACATTGCCACTCGCATGCGAGAGTCGCGTGACGGTGCGAAGCAGGACCACGTTGCCGATTGCGCCGGACAGTTCGAACGCCCAGCGTGTCATGTCCATCGCTTCCTGAAAGTCACCGGGTTCTAGCAGGGGAATTTCCATCAGCTTGGCGTACGGCCGCGACTCGCCCTCGTTGACGCTGGAGAGCGCACCGGGATCGTCGGCGGCTATGAGTACCATCGGTCCGCGAGTTCCTGTCGCCGACAGTTGCATGAGGAAATCTGCAGCCACATTGAGCCCGGGCTGCTTCATCACGGCCAGCGCATTGAGGCCGGCAAAGGAGGCCGCCGCGGCAACCTCGAGCGCCACCTTTTCATTGACTGACCATTCGACGTAGAGATTCAGCTCCGTTGCGAGTTCGGCAAGGGTCTCGATGATTTCCGACGAGGGAGTACCGGGATAGCCGGCTGCGACGTTTACGCCAGCCTCCAAAGCGCCGCGAACGATGGCCTCATTTCCCATGAGCAGGTGCCGGCTTCCCTTTTGGGCACGATGCAATTGCGACATCTCTTCTCCTTGGGGATCTAACCGGCCAGTATTCTTTGGACGACGCTGTCGTCGATCAGCATGGCCGAGCGACCCGAGGCTGGATCGACATTCAATAGGCGGTCTTCGCGCGCCTTCAACAGTGCTCTCTTCTTCTTACCCGCCGCGCCTCTGGCCAGATTCTCCTGGCTTGCCAGCGGCAGGTCAGCAAGCTCGAGATAGCCGCCGCGCACCGCCTGCTCGACCAGCGCCGCGCCTCGGGCCGATCTGATGATCAAGGTATTCCAAGTCGGTTCGCCCTCCATGGCACCCACCGAAACGTCGGCCAACTCTGCGGTCATGTCGGGGCAAATCGCGCAGCCACCGGGAATGGTCTTGCGAATCTCGTCGAGCGGGATCGCATAGCTTGCACTGGTGGTCGTGATTTCCATGACGGACGCTGGTGGCGGCGGCACGTCCATCGCCGTCACCGCGCAGGCATCGGTCTTGTCGCCGACGAGAGCGCCAAAGCTTCTCGTATCGACGGCCCAGGTGCAAAATAGGCCGATGGTCAATGCCACGACGTCGCGAAAGCCTGGTTTGTTCAGCGGGTTGAGCCGCGCCTGCGCCACCGCGGCGATCTGGCAGGGGGTGCCGACCACACCGAGGTTTCCAATACCGCTGCGCAAATAGTCGTTTACGCTGGCGACGGACGGCGCCGCCATGTACTTGGTTCCCGCGCAAGCGATGACTTCAGCTTCGCTCGTTGCCAGCACCGGAACTGGAGTCAATCCCAAGCTGCCAGTTAGGGCAGCAGCGGCAATCGTTTCGCTCTTCAGCGCAAAGGCGATCAGCGCCGTAACCGAACCGCCGTTCTGAAATCTCCCCCGTCCTTGCAGCCGCGCTCCCGCCCGGGCCTTTTTTATCTCGCTGTAGTGGCCGAGCGGAGAGCCATCGTAAGGCTTTCCGAATGTCGCTTGAGTGATTCGCTCCAGGTCCAGTTCCACTTTCGGGCAGTGTGCATGGCAGCGCCCTTGCGGCAGATTGCAGGAAAAGAGCATGGCGATCTTTCCGGCGTGACTCTTGAAGTAGGGGCATATACCGACACAGGCGCCACAGTCAACACACAGGCCCTTCTGCAGCACGTCCTCCTGAAGCTCTGCTGATGCTTTTATTTGCATAATGAAGACACATTGCCAAACGGGTCAATACGAGAAGTGTAGAGGTCGACACTTGGTTCTCAAAATCAATTGAGGAAGCGTAGACTTTCCAGAATGGAAACATCGCGCGATCCCATTCGAGAGCGCATTCCAGCTTGGCGACAAGCAGGCTAGGACGGGAGCGCGTCCTGGGGCGGCTTAGCCGCCAAGTGCTCCATCAACAGTCGGGCGGCAGGAGACAAGAGAGACTCGTCTCGATAGCAGATCGAAAATGTGCGTTTCGACCAATTGCTAGTCAAGGGAATAATGTGTAGTCCAAAGATAGCGGCCCAGGGACGGGCCATTTCAAACGGCATCACGGTGATCGCCAGCCCAGAGCGCACAACGCGCAGAGCAGCATCGAACGTAGAAACGACGCTCCTGCAATTCATCGGCTTGCCGATGATCGCTGCCGCACGGTTGAGCATCGCCTGCACCGACGTTGTCGAAGGCAGCGTCACATGGTCAAAGTCCAACGTCTGCTCAAAGCTGACGCTATCCAGACTGGCCAATGGGTGGCCCTCGTAGGTCACGACGGCCAGATGATCCTCGCTGTAATGGCGCGTCCGCAGACCCTCATGGTCTATCGCATCCCAGAAGATCCCGATCGAAGCACTGCCATCTCTTACACAGCGCACCACATCTTTGCTATTGCGCTCTTCGATGTCAATTTGGATGCCGCGGTGCGCTGGATTCTTCAAAAACTCGGCAACATCGTCGGGCACTGACTCCGCGATCGCAGAAATATTGGCCAACAAGGTAATATGGCCTCGAATGCCTTTGCTATAGGAGGCCATATCCCGATAGATGCGCTCTGAAGTCGACAGCATGGTCCGTGCGTGCTCCAGCAAAGTCTCTCCCGCCGGCGTGGGCGTCACGCCATGACGTTGTCGCACCAGAAGTGTTGTCCCAACCACTTCTTCAAGGTAAGCCAAACGTTTGCTGATAGCCGAGCCAACGATGTTTTCCAGCTCGGCAGCGCGAGCGATGTTCCGCGTTTCGCAGACAGCGACGAATAGTCGCAATGAGGTCAAGTCCAAATCTCTCATGGGGCGATCGTAGCAACAATCTGCGCAAAACGCCACCAACAGCACGCATTGCCAAAGCTAGCCCGATCGGCAATCAATAGCCAATCAATAGCCAATCTGCGATCACCCTTGCGACCCATTCACCGGTAATGGCAAATCGGCTCCAGGCCACCAAAGTGGTGGTCTGGAGCCGATAGTGAAGCATCAGAGCGAGATTGCCTGCAGCTTCAGTAGCGCAGGCAGTCCCCCTGATCAGAACGCCAATCGAACCCCTGCGCGGTACAAGCGGCCGAGCGTGTCATAGAGCTGCGGATTTTGTGGCGAGGCGATTTGGTTTAGGCCGGCCACCTGGACTGGATCCTTATTCAAGACGTTATCGATCTTGAGATAGAACTCGACATCACTATTCCCCATTGCCGTCTTGTACGCGAATGCCAAGTCGTAATAGGTCGCGCCCGGAAGATAGTTGTTGGCAAGGTCCGCTTGGGTATACGAGTTGTCATAGACGCCCGATGAGACATGCCGTACGGTGACCATGCCCATGTAGGGTCCGTGATCGTATCTCACCGAACCGATCGTACGCCAGTTGGGAATACCGCCAGTATTCATCCCAACCTGTTCCGATATCACCTGTCCATCATTGACGGTGCGTGTGATAGTGTGTGTTGCCAACGCGCGGTATGTCAGGCGTGAGTTCGATGACAAATTCTGCTTGTAACTTGCTTCGAGGTCGAACCCGCGTGTAGCTTCTTCCGCTACGTTGATCCCGCTGCGTGTGATGTTGGTGATGATGCCCGAAGCGTTGCGAGTGACGAACCCACAGAGCATTGCGTTTCCGGCATAACAGCGATCGACGATCTGCTGATTGGTCAGTACAGCGATCGCATCGTGGATCCTGATGTCGTAGTGGTCGACCGACGCATTGAAGCCCGGCAGCCAACTCGGCTGATAGACGATGCCGAAGTTGATCGTATTCGCGGTCTCGGCCCTCAAAGTGGGATTCCCCACCAGAAGACCTGCGATATTGGCATTTTGAACACCTGTTCGCGGATCGAATACTGCTTGAGCCGTTGAGCTGACGCCGCCCTGGTACAAATCATTCAGATTGGGTGCTCGAATATCACGAGAGCGTGTGGTGCGAACATTGAGATCGGCGATGGGCTTATAGGTTGCCCCCAGTTTCCAGCTGCCGATGGTGCCACTGGTGCTGTAATGCGTATCCCGATACGCGGCGTTGAAGTCGAGCGACTTCGCCAGATACTTGTCTCGCAGCAGAGGAACGAGGGCTTCGACAAAGCCTTCGTAGACATCGAATTGTCCATTCGTTGGCCTGTAATTGCCCGAATTGTAGCCACTGAGCTGAGAAAGCGGATCTGAAGTTCCGCTGACCTTTTCCGTGCGATATTCCCCGCCTGCGACGACCGAAACCGGACCGGCCCAGGTGGAGAATGGTTCGCCCTGGATCGACCCGGCACCCACCGTCTGCTCGAGGGTGAGATCAAGGGTTGGCACCCCAGTAACATAAGCAATCGCTGGCGCCTGATTTACGCCTATTCCGAAGGGGTTGTAGGGGACGCACCCGTTTGTCGGATTCGTCAGCGTCGAGCGGCAGACGATTGTGCCACTTGGGTTCTTGACCGCATCGATGGCCAGCTTGTAATTCGCGCTTACCTCAACATTGTTGACCTTGACCAATACGTGCGTACGGCCATATTGGGCATATGCGTCCCAACGCCAGCCGCCGCCAAACTTGCCGTTAGCGCCGATGACATAACGCAGCAGTTCTCTCTCGTTATCCGGGCTATTCTGGCCTAGGTCGGCATTGAATGTGCCATAGGTGAAGCTTGAGCCAGGGGTAAGCTGGGAGGCGAGCGCTGCTGGCAAGAACGCGTTGTCCGCCTTGATCGATAGGTTGGCAAGATGAAAATTATAGGGTGCGTCGGCGGTCGCCACCGATTTGCCATAGTTGAACTCAGCAAATAGCTCGGTATCTGGTGTGACCTTATAACTCGCCCGTGCAAACGCTGTATCTTGCTTGACCGGAATGTCGAGTGCAACGTAGGCGCCTAGATCATTTCGCTCACCACCGATTGAGTAGATACCGGTGTTCTGTCCAAACACATGGGATCGATAGGTCCCCCCTGCGCCAAAATCGGTACCGGCCAACGGGCCGGTTGTAATCAAGCCGCCCAACGACGATCCCGATAGGTTGGCGTTTTGGACAACGATCAGTCGCGGCTGGCCGTTACCTGCTTTGAAGGCAGGATTGGAAATGATCTTTGCACCGCTATACCAAGCGCGCGAATCTGAACGCGCTACGCCGTCTGTCTTCGATTCGCTGGCGCTGATCAAGAAATGTCCCAGCCCGTCCGCGAAAGGCACTCCAGCTGCAACATCGATCTTGTGGTTCTTATCGTCCCCATAGGAACTGACGCCATCCTGGACATCTACCTTGTATCCGGTGAATTTCTTATCAAGAATAAAGTTCACTACGCCGGCCACGGCGTCGGAGCCCCAGGCTGCGGATGCGCCGCCGGTCACAATGTCAACGCGTGAAATCAGTGCTGATGGAAGTGTATTGATATCGACTCGTTGGTCGACGTTGGCGCCAACGACCCGTCGACCGTCGAGCAATACAAGCGAGCGGTTATTGCCGAGCCCGCGCAAATTCAAGAAATTGGAGCCAGAGGAGCCGCTTGAGACGCTGACCGTGGCCACGCGTGGCGTAGCCGAGCCCAAAACCTGAGGCATTGAGTTGACGACGTCTGCAATATTTGGCGCAGCGGCGGCCGCTAGCACGTCGGCACCAATTACCGTTTCAGGAGTTGGCGCACTGTATCCATCTCGTTTGATGCGCGAGGTCGAAACGACAATGGTTCCCGCATCCTCTTTCGCTTCAGGGGCACCTTGTGCTTGCGCCATCTCCGCACCCATCGCCAACATCGTCGAGGTCGTGGCTATGCTCGCATAGCGGATCCACCGATATCGCCTAGGTATGTTGCTTTGCTTTCTCTTCTTCATTCCTGTCTCCAGCTGCGATTGCCTTGCTTCATTTGTCGGCAAGGTTGCGACTAACGATATCCAGCTCCAACTGAATCCCCAGGGACGATTCTAGGTTCTCAAATGCGCGCTACGGCTGATCAATAAGAAGGGCAGCCGTTCCCGTTTGGAAGGCGAGCGCTCTGGGCGCGCCGAGCAAAGATTCCTCTTTGGCAACCTTGCCCTTCCCAAATTGACTCGCGCCCGGTGCTGAGATGGTTAGACTAGGGCAATTCGAAACACTGTCGCATCAACCCGATGAATACACTGGCCCTATCAAGGCGGATCCTGTTTCTGTGCAACGACCCGGGGGTCATTGAGGCCCAGCTGGCCGGGGGTGATCTCTCCCTTGCTGAAGCGGGCACGCTAAGGGATGACATCTCGACCGATGAAATGACGCCGCAGACCACCGGGACCATGTATGACGAGCGTCTTGGTGGAATCGTATTGATCGCTTTCAAGGTCGGAGAGCGCCATCCGATCAAGAAGGATTCGATCAAGAATGGCGGTTATTCGGTGGTCGTCGGCGGCACGCGCTACGGCAAGGGCTCCTCTCGCGAGCATAGCCCCTTGGCGCACTTGTACGCTGGAATCAAGCTTATCGTTGCAGAGAGCTTCGAAAGAATCTTTCGGCAGAACTGCGACAACCTTGGCATCTTCACCTCCTGCGATTATGGTCTGATCGAGCGCATCCGCAGCGGCGATCCGATATCGATCGAGGAGTTGGTGCGCGACAGAGACGCACTCGCAGCCGATCTGCTACGCAATGGCGGCCTGTTGCGCTACGGCAAGAACCGAGGCTTTCTCAGTGCAGCGGCAGGCTGCGCCACCACCGCGACGGCGTCCGGCCCCAAGACCCTGGTTGAGAAGATTCTGGAGCGCCACGCGGTCGATGGCGCACAGCCGCTGAAGAGCGGCGAGGGGGGCTTTATTCGCAGCGACTGGCGATTCTCCCACGAGTACTACACCGGGATGATTTCCCACCTGATCCACAACAATTTTGGTCGTCCCGCTCCCCTGCACGATAAGGACACGATACTGTTGTTCGAAGATCACCTCACATACGCCCATCGCAGCCCGGTGCACCTGGCCAACAACCTGTTGCCTGGGGTACGCGGCTTGTCTGAAGAGCACGAAAAGTTTGGCCAGGAATACGGTATTCGTAATCACGGCTACCTACCGGGATTCGAAGGCTCGGAAGCGATCTGCCATGCCATGATGGTGGAGCGTTACGCGCTACCCGGGCAGGTCGTGGTCGGGACCGATTCGCACACACCGCACAGTGGTGCCCTTGGCTGCCTTGCCTTTGGCGTGGGCTCGACGGATATGGCCTGCAGCATGGTCAGCGGGGTTGTGCGTCTGACGGTGCCGGAGTCGCTTCGCATTGAACTGTCGGGTATACCGCCGGCCGGCGTCAGCGCCAAGGACGTGGTGCTGCATCTCCTGGCCCTGCCCGAGATCAAGGCTGGCCGCGGCCTGGGCAAGGTGTTCGAATTTGTCGGTACTGCGGTCGACAATTTCTCCACCGATGAGCGCACGACACTGACCAATATGGTCGCCGAGTTGGGCGGGTTCACCGGCATCGTCGTCCCCGATCAGGAAACGCGACGCTTCCTGCATGAGCGCCGCGGAATCGACTTCGAAATCGCGCCCTGGATGACCAGCGACCCAGGGGCCCACTACGCGTTCACCATAAAGGTTGACTGCTCCACACTCAGCCCCATGGTTGCTGCCCCCGGCGACCCAGGCAATGGCATGCCCCTGTCTTCGTTGAAAGAGCGGCCGAAGCTCGACATCGCGTACGGAGGCTCGTGCACGGCCGGCAAGCGCGAGGATTTCGATCAGTACCACGAGGTCCTCGCCTGGGCAGCAAAGAACAAGCTGCGGGTGCCCGAGGGACTCGAACTGTATCTCCAATACGGCACGTTGGCGGTGCGCGACTATTGTATCGAGCGAGGCTATTTGGACGCCTTCGACAAGGTGGGGGCCGAGATGCTGATGCCCGGCTGCGGCGCCTGCGCAGGCGGCGGTCCCGGTGCCTCGTCGCGAGCGGATCAGATCACGGTCAGCGCCATCAACCGCAATTTTCCCCTGCGCTCAGGGCCCGGCAAGGTGTGGCTGGCGAGTCCTGCCACAGTTGCCGCCAGCGCCATCGCCGGCGAGTTGGTCTCCTTCAGCGAGCTGCGCCAACGCTACGGCGCTTGATGATTGAGCGCATAGTGCGCAACTACCGAAGGACCATGCCTCGTGAAGAAGATCGCAATATTGCCCGGTGACGGCATTGGTATCGAAATCGTCGCTCAGTCGGTAAAGGTCTTGCAGACCCTGATCGCCCGTGGTTTGGAGGCAGAGCTGCACGAAGCACCGGTTGGCGCCACGGCCTATTTACAATGCGGCCATCCCCTGCCCGAATCCACCTTCGCTCTTGCCAAGGCTGCCGATGCCATATTGTTTGGTGCCGTCGGTGACGCCCGATACGACCACCTCGGCCCCCTGCGTCCGGACTCCGCGATCGGCGGCTTGCGCCAGGGGCTTGGGCTGTTTTCCAGCCTGCGCCAGATCCAGATCGACAGCGACCTGGCTGCCATGTCGCCGCTGCGCGCGGAATTGGTGTCCGGCCTCGACGTCGTCATCGTGCGCGAGCTCGGTGGAGACGTCTACTTCGGCAAGCCCCGTGGTCAGCGCACGGCAGCCGACGGTCCGTTCCTAGGCGAGGCAGAAGGATTCGATACCATGCGCTACGCCGATGGCGAAGTCCGCCGAATCGCCCACATCGCGTTCAAGGTCGCCCGAAGCCGTGGCCGCAGGCTCTGCAGCGCCGACAAAGCTAACGTCCTGGAAACGTCTCGCCTTTGGCGTCGCGTTGTCAGCGAGGTGGGGCAGGAATATCCGGACGTGGAACTGACCCACGTGTTTGCCGACAACGTCGCCATGAGGTTGGTGACCCAGCCAAAATACTTTGACGTCATCGTCACTGCCAATCTGTTCGGCGACATACTTTCCGACGTCGCCTCAGTGCTCACAGGCTCGGTTGGACTGCCCGCATCCGCGATGTTCAATGAGGCAGGGCTCGGACTCTACGAACCGGGCCACGGCTCTGCGTTCGACATCGCGGGTAAAGATGTCGCCAATCCCATTGCCAGCATACGCTGCGTCGCCTTGATGCTGCGTCACTCGCTTGCCCGCACTGACCTCGCGACACGCGTTGAATCCGCGATCAACAAGGTCTTGAAAAGCGGATTGCGAACTGCGGATATCTACCAGCCGCATACGCGCAAAGTCGGCACCGCCGAGATGGGAGCATCCATTGTAGATGCGATCGAGGGTGACCTCGCATAATGACGCCATCGGTTTCGCTCTCCGACAAATATGAACTGATCGAGGGCAGCGCCTACTTGACAGGGACTCAGGCCTTGGTGCGCTTGCCGCAGATGCAGCGCTTGCGCGACCAGGCCCAAGGTCTGAACACCGCCGGCTTCATCTCAGGCTATCGCGGTTCGCCCCTGGGTGCGCTGGATAGCGAGTTATGGCGTGCGGCAAAGCAGTTGGCCAGGCACGGTATCAAGTTCGTACCCGGCATAAACGAAGAGTTGGCCGTCACGGCAATTTGGGGTTCGCAGCAGGTCAGTCTCTTTCCGGGCGCCAGACACGATGGTGTAGTGGGAATGTGGTACGGGAAGGGCCCCGGCGTTGACCGGAGCGCCGACGCACTGCGCCACGCCAACGCCGCGGGCACGTCTCCCTTCGGCGGCGTTGTCGCTGTCGCGGGAGACGATCACGCCTGCAAGTCGTCGACCCTACCCCACCAGAGCGAACAGATATTTCAGGCGGTGGGCATTCCCATCCTTGCTCCGGCCGGCGTGCAGGAGTTTCTTGACTATGGCCTCCACGGCTGGGCCATGTCTCGTTATTCCGGTTGCTGGATAGCGCTAAAGGTGGCCACAGACACGGTCGAAAGCTCGGCGACTGTAGATATCGGACTACAGCGCGTACAGATCAAGCGGCCAGCGAATTTCATCCTGCCCGCTGATGGACTCAGCATCCGCTGCCCCGATCAATTCCTAGCGCAGGAAGAGCGGCTGCTCAAGCACAAGCTCTTGGCAGCGCAAGCCTATGCGAAAGAAAATGCCCTCGATCGCATGGTCATGGACAGTCCGGCTGCGCGTCTGGGCATCCTCACGGCCGGCAAATCCTACCTCGACGTGCGACAAGCCCTCGCTTCGTTGGGCATAGACGAGCCGACAGCGGCAGCAATCGGCTTGCGCGTATTCAAGGTGGGAATGGTATGGCCGCTCGAGCCTCTCGGGATTCTCCGTTTCGCCGAGGGCCTGGATGAGATCCTGGTGATCGAGGAAAAGCGATCCGTGCTCGAGGCACAGCTCAAGGAGCAGCTCTACACCCTGTCAGATAGCAAGCGCCCCCGAGTACTCGGCAAATTCGGCGACGCCGGAGAAGTTGCGGCGGGCCCTGGCGAGTGGCTATTGCCACCGATTGTCGATCTGTCCCACACAACGATCGCAACAGTGATCGCTCAGAGAATTGCGCCTTTCTACCGCTCTGAGCGAATCATCGCCCTGCTAACTGAGGCGGAGAATCGAGAAAGCGCCAAGTTGCCTGCCCAGGATTTGCTGCAGCGGGTGCCCTATTTTTGCTCTGGCTGTCCGCACAACAGATCGACCAAGGTGCCCGAGGGTAGCCGTGCCACTGGAGGTATCGGCTGCCATGGCATGGCGGCCAACATCTATCCCGCAAACAAGCTGTTTTGCCAGATGGGGGGCGAGGGCGCCGCCTGGATTGGGCAGCAGCCCTTTACTGAAACCAAACACGTTTTCGCCAATCTCGGCGACGGCACCTACTTCCATTCTGGCATCCTGGCTATCCGCGCGGCGATTGCCGCAAAAGTGCCAATCACCTACAAGATATTGTTCAATGACGCGGTGGCCATGACCGGTGGTCAGCCCGTCGACGGCCTACTCACCGTCCCGATGCTGAGCAGGCAATTGGCCGCCGAAGGCGTCCAGAAAATCGTTGTCGTCAGCGACGATCCTGGCAAATTTGCAGGCGAGAAAGACCTAGCGCCTGGCGTGCCGGTGCGTCATCGCGACGAGTTGGACGTGATTCAGCGTGAGTTGCGCCAGTATCCCTTGGTCTCGGCATTGATCTACGACCAGACTTGCGCCGCAGAAAAGCGTCGTCGCCGCAAACGTGGCACCCTTCCCGATCCGGCGCGTCGCGTTGTCATCAATCAAGCGGTCTGCGAAGGCTGCGGGGACTGCAGTAACAAGTCCAACTGCTTGTCGGTGGTGCCGGTGGAGACCGAGTTTGGCTCGAAACGCGCCATCGACCAGTCTTCCTGCAACAAGGATTTTTCCTGCATCAGCGGCTTTTGCCCAAGTTTCGTAACCATCGAGGGAGGGCAACTGCGGCGCAAAAAGCCCTGCGAGCCACCCGTTGACCTCCCAGAGCCACGCTTACCCGCTCTAGATGAACCCTACAGCATCTTGATCACGGGCATCGGCGGCACAGGCGTCGTCACCATCGGTGCTCTGTTGGGCATGGCCGCACACATCGATGGCAAAGGTGTCACCGTGCTCGACATGACCGGCCTGGCGCAAAAAGGCGGGGCGGTCTCCTCTCACGTCCGCATAGGCTGGGACTCCAGTCAGCTCCATGCACCACGGATAGGGATTGGCGAAGTCAATGCCGTGATTGGCTGCGACATCGTGGTGACGGCCAGTGAGGAAAGCCTGAGCAGGGTACGCCTCGACAAGACTCGGGCGGTGATCAATAGCAACGCGTCGGTTACGGGCGAGTTCGTCCGCAACTTCGCCGATCAGGCTGCTAGTGGCGACCTGAACAAGCATGTTGATCTAGGCTTCCCTATCGCCAAATTGGAGCAAAGGATAGATGCAGCGATTGGCGCGGGCAATGCCGACTACCTCGATGCCTCGCGACTGGCCACCACGCTGATGGGAGACGCCATCGCCACCAATCTGTTCATGCTCGGCTACAGCTACCAGAAAGGGATGGTGCCCATCGCAGCGGAATCCATCTTGCAGGCCATCGAACTCAACGGCACCGCCGTGGCCAGCAATAAGAGCAGCTTTCTCTGGGGCCGCAATGCTGCTCATGACTTGGACACCGTGAAGCGGGCCGCCGCCGCGATGGCGATGGACATTGGGCAGGAATCCGCATCTCAAGGATTGGATCAGATTGTTTCAAGGCGATCCGCATACCTGAGCGCCTATCAAAATGACGCCTACGCCGAACGATACGCGGCACTTATCGACCGGGTGCGGCGAATCGAAGCTGCCCTGGTCGACGGTACGCAACTGACCGAGGCCGTAGCACGCAATTACTTCAAGCTGCTGGCCTACAAGGATGAATACGAAGTCGCCCGCTTGCACACCGATCCAGACTTTCTCAATCGCATCGATGCCTCCTTCGAGGGCGGCTACCGGGTCACATTCCACTTCGCTCCGCCGCTGCTCGCCAGGACCGACCCGGTTACCGGTGAAGTGGCCAAGCGCAGCTTTGGGCCGTGGATGTTGTACGCACTAAAGGCGCTAGCGAAACTTAAATTTTTGCGGAACACGCCCTTCGATATCTTCGCTTATCAAGCAGATCGGCGCATGGAACGCCAGTTGGTCGCTGACTACGAGCACCTCATGGGCAGGATACTGGACGACCTCGACCAGCAGCGCCTAAGCACTGCCATCGAGATCGCCTCGCTACCAGAGCTGATTCGCGGGTACGGCCACGTCAAGCGCAAGCATCTGGTGCACGCCAAACAACGTGAAGCGGAATTGTTGGCGACATGGCAGGAGAACCGTCCCGTATCATAACCAGGGGGCGCGGATACCGGCACAGTGAAAGTGAGCGGCGCACTGATGGGCTCCTCAGACTGTGCCGGAAATCATTCAGGCAGGTGCCCCGGTGGGACTCACCTTTCTCGTAGCACGATCGAAGTGGTACCACTTGTGCGGTTCAGGGGTGAAGAAGCTGGCTTTTGTTCCGGCGTCGCTGAGCGTTTTGCGCACATAGGCCATCATCTTCTCTATGACATTCTCTGGCGTGAGCGGCTGCACTTCTGTTGGAAAGTTGCCAATCTCTGCCGGCATTTTGCGCAGTATCGTCGGCCACGCATCGTAGTGATGCGGCATCATGACGCCAACTTCCATACTATTCATTATTCGTGACAGGATCTTGAAGTCCTGCTTCGGACTAATGTGGACCGCGGCCAAATCTGGCTTTAGCCCTCTCAGCTGGTAGGCGGTGTCCACCGAAGGTGTGCCAGCCCAGACCATGAACCTGGTTCCATCTTTGGCGGTGATGAGGTAGTGGAAGAGATCCATCGTCCCCCAACTTTGATGCGTCATTTCGCCTTGTTCGTCCCAGTGGCAATAGTTGCCGAAAGTTGATTCCGTATGGCGACCAGCGAAGGCCTGGATCTTTAGCTCGTCGAACTCGAACTCCTGTCTGTCGATGACTTTATAGAGCTTGGCAATATTCAGGTTCTGCCACTTTGTGAGCGGTTCTGCCGACAGCGCACCGACGAAGATGCGGACTTTCGGAAACTTTTCTTGGATCTTCTTCACGTCGTCCGCGTGATCGCCATGGATATGGGTTATCAAGATGTAATCGGCTCGCGTCACCTTATCGAGCGTCAGCTTGTTGTATGGCGCCGAGTCGAGCCATGGATCGACCAGCACATGGTCGCCCGTCGGTAGGACCACTTCGAAGCCCGCATTTCCAGTCCATCGGAAGTCGAGCCCCGCGTCCTTTGCAATCGCTTGTGTTGTCTCCTGACCAGCGCCACTGGCAGCATGGACGAAGGTACTGCACAAGAGTGCGAATACAAATCGCTTCATTACTAAAAGGTTCATGTCATCTCCTGTTGTTGGTATGAGGTATGTCCCCAATTGATGCAACCCGATATTAGAGGGCACGCCACCAAGACTGGAGTGGCAATTTTTCACCGTGGCACTTCCCGATGGGAATTGCAGCTGCCATATTGATCGGCTTAACTAGCTTGACGATTGGGTGACACGTCTTCCCGCTGGAAGACGTATATTTCATACGAGCCTCAATCCCAATGCCAGCAATGCGGTAAGCACCGGTCGATAGATCTGTGGCAACTACCGAGCGGTTGGTGACCGATGTTTGCAGAGTGCTGAAGTACCTTTGGCCAGGGCATTTCGGCTGCAAGCCGTCGCATTCCTGACCTTGGCGCCAAAATGCGCGTCGCATTTACTTGGCGACCGCTTCCCTCTTTCATTGGATTCGCGCCGGTGTCCGGTCGAGAATTTCGTCGGCGGCCGGAATGGGTCGGTTGCGGGCACCCAAGTTTTCGAGGACCAGACGCTCATTTTGCATCCGCACTAGCTGCCAACCGCGTGCCGCGAGGGTCGGCAATGGTTTGTAGACCGGATGCACACTGAGATCCCGGTCACCTGCAGGGATAAACCTTGATAGCCCAGTAGCCGGCTCGTAAAATGGTCTGTTTGGGAACGGCCCTTCATGGTAAAGAGAACCCTAGTTGCCGCGACAGCGGCACAGCGCAGGGCAGGGAGCATGCTGCCCGATCGTCTGCGCTTGCTCACGACCGACAAATCTGAACTCGATCGGCGGATTGAGGTTGAGAAGCGTCAGGGTTGGCGACTTGCTTCCCGCAGCTACTCGATGGACGAAGGTCATGGCGCCGAGTTGGTTCGCGCGGAGTTGGATAATGCGGCTTGATTCTCGTGGATAATCATAAGGTTCCGCCCATGACACTGACCAAAGCCGATATTGCCGTCCTTCTTGTCGAGACCGTTGGCCTGAACAAGCGCGAGGCCAGCGACATGGTTGACAACTTCTTCGAGGAGATGCGCGCTGCCCTGGAAAGCGGCGATGCCGTAAAGCTCTCAGGTTTCGGCAACTTCCAGTCGCGGGACAAGCCGGCGCGCCCTGGGCGTAATCCGAAGACGGGGAAGGAAGCGCTGATCACTGCGCGCCGCGTCGTTACGTTTCACGCAGGCCCAAAATTGAGGAATGTCGTGCTCAGGGCTATGTCGCCGAGTGTTGCCGACGCTGGCAGTTCCTGAGGCTCGCACCAGAACCGTCAGTGCAACTCGATATCTTCGAGCACAGCCGCGACGTCATTTTGCGCAACGCGGCCATCGATGCCTTGCGCAGGCGTGATGCCGGCGAATGTTCGCGCGCCGTGTCTGCCCTTGCCGCTGAATATAGCGCAGATCCGCTAATGCCGGCGTTCACCCGGCTGTGCGAGAACTTGCACTCAGCAGTTCCTAAGCCTCTTCAGCCAGAGGCTGCTATGGCGCTCCTGCAAGAAATCGAAGGTACTGTTGCGGCAGCAGCGCAAGCCGTGTTCGGGCCGGCTTCAAAAGGCTGGCTTTCACCGCTCTGGTCAGATCTGGCGGCGTCTATCTCCGATTACCCTTTCGATTCCGCCTGCGAGGATCTCCACGCAGCGCCATTGCTGCTGCGCGCTGAACGCTGGGCAGACGCAATTCCGCGCATAGAAGGTATCGAGTCGTGGCGGCGCCAGCCGGCGCCGATGGCCTGGATGATTGAAGCCCGGTACCAGATTGCCGGCTTTGACGGGATCTGGCCACTACTGGCGGAACTCGCCTGGATGGATGGGAAGCGTGCACAGTATCTTTCTGAACGCCTGTGCCTGCTAGAGTTGGAAAGAGCCATGCGAAGCTTCGATACGGATTTTGAAGGGGATGGCACGGTGGACTACTTTGCCTGGTTCCCGGCGTGGGCGGTTACCTGTGACAGCCGGCTTGCCAACGGCTTGCGGCTTGCCCAGAAGGGTGCAAACACTCGACAGGAGTATTGCGCCCGTCTTGTGCTGGACTTGTTGTGGCTTGAACGCAAAGGGCGCCATGCCGAGTTGGTTGATAATCGGAGGAAGTTGCGTGAGGCAAATCCGGTCGTATTCGCGCGCTACATGCAGGATAGGTGAGGAAGCAGATGTCCAAAGATGAGCCGTTCACAGAAGAAAAAGCTTACTGCGCCATACAGGCGCTGCATAGTGTGGTGTTGGCTTTGATCGAAACGCACCCCGATAAATCGGCAGCTGGCTGCGGCACTGAAGGAATCAGCGGAGAAGTCTCGAGATTTCTTTCTGGAGACCAATAACTCGGATAGTGTGATCGATCAGATAGAGAAGGCAATCCTGTACTTTGCGGTATATGCTGAGGTTCATGATCGGAAGGCTTGAGCTAGGGCGTCACGATGGATACTCAGCCGTACGCTTGTTAAGGAGGTCAGGCAATGACGCAAGACATAGCAGAAGCTGGGCCAACCCCGTCCCCATTCTTGCAACACCGTGACATACTGCTTGCAGACCACAGTGGCGCCCAGAAGTTGCGTGACCTCGTGCTGTCCCTCTACAGCGGCCGTACCTTTCCGTTTGATGTCAGCCAGCTTGGTTCGTTGGATCAGCACTATTTCGAAATTGCCATCGAGCTCATTAGGCACTACCGCAGACACGGAGAGAACGACAAAGACTTCATGTCCGTATGTGAAGACCTGGTCGCAAGGCGGGGAGTGCTATCCATGGGAAGGCCGAAGTAGAAGGGCCCTCGAGCATTCGCAGATGCGCTATGCTTGCCACACCAATTTAGTCACGCCAATAGTCGATGACACGTACCAAGTCGAAGGAGCCGCGCCGTCCGCGAAATCCTGTTCTCGATAAGCTTGCCGAAAGCTTCAGCGTGTTTCGTGACTGTCAGCCTCTCGCACTCGGCGTTCATAAGGCGATCAAGGCGCGGCTGCCAGATTTTCCTATGCAGGAATTGCGAGTAGCCATGAGGCTCCACACGACGTCGACGCGCTACCTCAAGGTGTTGTCAGCGGCGGCAACTCGGTTTGACCTTGACGGGCTGCCAGCGGGTGACGTTACAGCAGAGCAGCGGCAGCAGGCTCTTCAGGCGCTCCGTGAGAGGTTTCAGAAACAAGCCGAAAGGCTGAGGGCGGAGCAAGCCAGCAGGGATAAGCAGGCGGATAGGGTAAGGGAAGAACAAGCCGCCAGGGAGAAGCAGGCGAAGCTCAATATGCTGGTCGAAAAGTTCAATTCACGCTGAAATTATTTCGCCCGATCTCAGATCGACACTGACCGACCCCGGTTATTGTGGCAAACTCTATATCTTCGTCATCCTCGTGAAAATTGCATGGACTTGAAGCCGGACTATCTTGGCAATTTGCATCGCAAGAATATGGAAGCAGCGATGCACCTTGTCAAAGAATCAATAGAGAGTTCGCAACGGATCGTCTCAATCCAGATAGATCTTGCCAAGATTCTATTCAAGGCCAGTGTGGATAACGTCAAGGCAATTACTTCGGCCAACGATCCGACGCGGGCTCTAACATTGCGCTCGCAACATACCATGGCCACGATGCAGACCTTAGTAGATGCGGCAAGTGAAATTTCTGAAATTCGGAACACATCACGAGCTGAGTTTTCTAAGGTGGTGTCCGAAATGATGGTCAGTCGTGGCTATAACAACAAATAGTTGGAGCGTTCCAGCCCGTTGCTGCGACTGAACGATAGCCACCTTACCTTACCGGCGCCGATACTCGGATATGCCGCCGATCGTAGATCTTGGTCACCGTCGATTCCAGCTTGTGCCCTGTCAGTTCGCTCGCCTTGCGGCCCTGCTCGATCACATCGGTCGTCGCCTTTGCGCGGGAATCGTGGAAGGTAAAGCGTTCGCCACCTTGAGCAACCCATTTACGCATCAGTAGCTGCCACCCCTTCTTGAAGCCGTCACTGCTATACGGCGAGCCGGTTTGCGTGTGGACGACAAACATCGGCGAGATCCGTGAAGGCATGGCTAGTGATTCATCGATGGCCGCGCGCAATTCGTCTGACCAGGTGACCAGAACGCAGGCGCCGCCCTTGCGTTTGCCGAATTCAATGCCCTGGTCGGACATCTGGCTGCGCGACAGCCGTAAAATCTGACCCTGACCCTTGCCGGTCAAGTAAGCGATATGGAATGCCAGCGCCGCCCGGGTGCTGATGTCGCCGCTCTCGCGAGCGAGCTTGAGGAAGGCTGCTAGTTCCTTGTCACTGACCAATCGATCGCGCGGCACCTCTTCGTTCATCTTGACGCCGGTGCAGGGATTGTCGCGAATCAGTCCCTGGTCGCGCGCCCAGGAATATACAGCTTTCAGGAACGTGATTTCCCGGTTTGCGCGCACGGGCGCCACCGTGCCGCGGAACTTGTGCAGGTACTTCCAGACGTGGTTTGGAGTGAGATCGGCAATGGCCATTTTTCCGAAGGCCGCTTTCAACTCAACGGACTGCGCCTCGCGGTCGTCGAGGGTGCGCTGTGCGCGCTTGCCCTGCGCAACCAGTGGGCACAGCTCGTCGCGCAGATAGTCGTCAATCAGTTCCCCAATGGACCCGACCGAAGGAACGTTGCTTTGAAGGGACAGAAGCATCCGCTTGGCAGCGATAAGGTCGTGACCCAGCCCCGCCCATTTGTTCCCAGGCAAGATGGTCCAATAGCTTGTCACCAGCTTGCCCTTGGTCATATACAATCGCGGCGGCAAGCGTGATGGGAATTTCCGTTTCCCCGCCATCCTACCTGTCCTCCCACTTGCTGAAGTCAGGCTCA
This sequence comes from Sterolibacterium sp., assembly GCA_023258955.1. Taxonomy (GTDB): domain Bacteria; phylum Pseudomonadota; class Gammaproteobacteria; order Burkholderiales; family Rhodocyclaceae; genus CAIYYX01. The sequence goes on along the minus strand of JAHFRE010000002.1, from coordinate 44,528 downwards.
CATTGGCTCTTCTTCGCCTGCGTAGCAAGTCCCATTCGGCGCTCAACGTAGGATCGCAGTACCTTCGGCCGGCCGGTTGCAGAGAGCTCAAACGGGAACCCGTGGCGATCAAGCCAGCGGCACTGATGTGCCACTGACTGCGGCTTGTAGCCAGACAGATCGGCGATTTCGTCGGGGGTGAGGAACATGGTGCTACTCATTGCGGCGGCCGCACATACTTGATCGTGCAAAGAATGTCCCAAGTCTTGCCGTCCTCCATCACCTGACTGCCAAGGGTACGCCGTCCTTCCAGGCACTGCTTCGCTCGGTTCGCAATGGAAATTGCGTCACGCATCTCGTCGAACATGGATATGATCAAGAGCTGGTTGGCCACACCGAGCGCAATGACGACGGCCATGACGGCGACGAGCGCCCAAAGCCATAGCTGGCCCGCGGTCGGCAGCATATGGCGCCTGGAAAAGCGCCAGCCTGGGTGCATGAGGCGGCTAAAGGCTCTCTTTAGTTGCATGGTTTGTGACTATTGCGGTGGCTCATTTCACTTGCCCCCAGCAAGGCGCATTGCTGTCTCATGAAGCCTTGTGTTGAACCAGCGCCTGATGGCGTACGAGCGGATCACGCTGATGATGGTAAAGACCATACCGATCAACAAATTGTCTGTGAGCGTGATGTTGAATCCGAAGAGCGGCAGAATCACCATGTTCGCTGTGAAGTTGATGCCGAAGCCAATAAGCACGTTGAACCAGGCTTCGATGAAGCTGCCGAGTTTGCTCTGGTTCATTTCATGTCCGCCCTTGTGTAGTGCTTCGGCTGAACGGCCTTGTATTTCTCGACGATTGCTGCGGCCTTGGCGTTGAGCCCGACGTAGAATGGCTTCAGCGCTCCTGGAGGCCGGTCGTCCTCGACCATGCTGTGCAGCATTGCGTCGCGCAGGACCACTAAACTCGTGATCGCCTTGGTGACGTGGCACAAACCGCTGTCAGGATCGACATCCTCACCCTCCCACCAGGAAAACAGGTGGCGCATGGTGGCGTCGTAGTAGACGCTGGCGCGCACGCCAACGACGCGATAATTGGCGAAGCCATATTTGCACGCGCCCTCGAGCATGGCGACGCCGATCTCGGCCATGACTGGCGCGGAGACGGTGCTCATAGGGGCTTTGCCGACGGCGACAATGTCTTTCGGGTTGCTGGGCTTGCAGATCACACATATTCCTTCAAGAAATGGACAGTAGCCCGCTGGCGGATTGCGTCATTCATTGCCGCGATCGACGTGCGAGTCAGGATGTAACTTCTTCAACGTAGAACTTGGTGAGCGCATCGGCCATGGCTGTCGTGCCGCCAGATACTCGGGTGATAGTGGCGCCGACGCTCTGAGACATTGCAACAGCCGTATGGCTACAGTTGCTCATGTTGAAAAACACGTGCTCGGCGTGACGGCTGAATTGCTTGAGCATTTCCAGCGAATGACCGTCCTTGTCGTTCCAGAAGTCAATGTGCAGCGTGTCGTGGAACTGGTTCTGGATCGCACCGGCCTGCTTGGAATTCATGCCGACGATGACCACCTTCGTCAGCTTCCTTGCCGCTGGGGCGGGAAGGGCCAGCGGCACTCGAGCGATCAAATCCTGCGCAGTGGGCAGCGCAACCCGGGTTGATGCGTCAGGCGCCATCTTGGAAAGCTCCACCATCAAGTGCGCGCCGATACCACTGGCAATCTGGTTGGCCAGGGCTCGGCTCATCTGGTCGATGAGACTGGTCAGGTTTGTGTTGTTTGTGTTGTTTGAGTTGTTTGCACTTTTGGGTTTTGCCCTATCTATACTTGGCTGGGACGACCCTAGGCTATATGCATAGGCAATGCTACCGCTGGGCGTCGTGTGTGCTTTGGTGCGGGTAAGCCGCCCTCGAGCGTGCAACCGTGAAATCGCAGGGCCTACTCGGGCTTCCGATATGCCGGCCGCAGCTGCTATTTGCTTAACGGTACCACCAGGCGAAGTACCTATGGCGGCGATGATTTGTTGGGATAGGCTCATTTCTTGTCTCCTTCAATGGTGGGCGCCTCGATTGCCATGCGCGAGCGCTTGCTGCCGGCCGGGCGGTCGGGGCCGGGCTTGCGCACCCGGGGCGTCTTGCTGTTATTCATAGTCCAAACTCCTTTTTGTAGAGGGCGCGCAGGTAGCGGACCTCGAGGTTGCGAAGGTGCATGCGGTAGTGAGGATTGGCGTCTGCGAAGACCGCCAATTTGAAGCGGGTCCAGAACAGCAGAAATTTGTAGATCAGGCGGATCACCAGCCGTCCCTCTCGTAGTCGCGGCGATCGTCGTACTCGGGCTGGCGACGGAATGTCCCGGACCCACCGCAGCAGGAACAGGAAGAACCGTCGTGTTCGCCCATGCCGGTGCCGCTGCAGTGGCCGCAATAGCTGTCGTCGTCCGCATCCGGGTCTTCGGCGATGCAGTTGCCGCTACCGATGCGGTGGGGGAAGGAGTAACCGGCGCAGGTGCAGGTGACTTGGGCTTTCTTGCGCTTGCCTTTGTGCGGAAAGGGGCGATCAGGTTCCGTCGATACGTTATCTGCACTGCAAAGATACGGGTCGTGGGCCATCGCGGGTGTGCAATATCGCAAATAGAAATGATGATGGAGATTCTGGCAACTTCCTTTGTGGCGCGCCACGAGGGCGTAGTAAGGAGGCGAGATGCAATGACAGCCGAACGCATAAGGCAACATATAGCGCCAACTTCCGTCGGCAAAGAAACCTTGCTTCCCAACGCCAGAGCGAATCGGCGCCATACTCGCGAGGTTGTTTAGGCCATTCGCGGCGGACGTATTTCCATGTAGCAGCTCCGTGGCCTGCAGCACCCATCTCCCACAGTGGGTCCCAGTAACCACCGCAGGCAGGTCAGCTCCCATCCTCGGCAAATTTCTAGATCCAGCCGGTTGCATAGCGCCGGGCGCAAATTATTTTTTGGGAGACGAGATAGGCTCAGCTGGTGAGCCATTGCATCAGTAGCATGGACTCAAGTAGCAGCTCCAGAGCATTTTCGTGATCTGTAGGATCCGAGCAGCGCTGGAGAATGCGAAGGAGAATCAAGATCGCCGAGCTACACCACCCGAATTGCTCATATTCCTGTGGCAATGCCGTTTGACGCTATCGACCACAGGGGCAATCTACCGTTGTGGAAGCAATACCTCGAGTTCCAGTTGGGGCTTTGGGAATTATTTGGTAACAGGGAGCTACCAAAAAATGAAAGATATGGAGAACTTCACCCGGCTCGTTCAGAAGACGAAGAAAAATACCTTGCCGCTGCTGCAGAAATTCATGGCCGGCTGTGATGCGGTAAGTGCTGCAGTGATTGACTGGACAGAACCGATCGAAAAGGTTCGTGAAAGCATCGAAGCTGTAATGAATTCGGCAGCGGCAAATGCGCGCAAGCAATTCGAGGATCGTTCGGAAAGAATCCACCTGATGGCCCGCGATGCAGGATTGGAGGCGGCAAGATCGCATGGCGCATCCGTGAAATTCCCGGACCTGAAAGTGTTGCCTGACAACATTGCGAGGATGCTGTGGCTCTATGTTGAATACCCGATGGTATTTTGCGAAGCAGAGGAGGCGCGCTATGCCATCGAGTATCGCATGGCACCCAAAGTCTATAGCGGGTTTACCGGGAAGCCAGGTATTGTGTTGGTCGTCACTGAGGAATCCAAGGCAAAGCTCGCTGATCACATTGCGTCGCTGATGCAGTTGAAATCAAGCGATATCGCTGTTACAGACTTTGTGCGCGTTGCACAGACCAACTTCGTGGTAGATGAAGATGAAGGTGAAGATGAAGATGAGGTGGAATCCGCAGCCGTAGCGGTCACGTTGTATCAGTTTACAGTGGCGATCAACAAGGATGCAGACAGCTATGAAACGGTTGTCGACGGAACCATCAAGACAAAGTATATCGTGCCATGCGAACGTATTCGTCTGACCTATGAGCCAGCCTCAGGTTTCATCGAGGTCTATTTCAAGATATACAATCTGCACAAGGATATCTGTCGCGCGTTTGCCGATGCGATCATGGGCCTGGATATTTCAGGCGATCGGCTCCCGATCAGGTCATTCGACCTCGATTCGTTCAAGAAGCCTCGGGATTTCCCTTCTCAAGGCGAACCCATTGGATCCGTGCTTGTTACACATATCAGGGTGGAGCAGAAGCACTTCGCGGCCGAAGGCTCCGAATCACGGCAGCGCGCGTTTTCCAACTACCTCGATATCAGAGTTAATCGTAATGAGGGACGTACGATATGGGCTGCTGCTCTCGGGGATTTCGGCATCGATGATCTGACACCCTATGAGATCACGCAGATCAAACTACTGATAGACATTCCGAAGAAAGGCGAACGACGGAAGCATGGGCTACCAGTACAAATCAAGCAACCCGGCGGATGCTCGAACGGCAGGATGAGCAACGAGGAACGGGAACTTCGTGACCGGATGCTGCGGCACTGGGGCATCATCAATGAATTCTGATGACGGGGTAAGCATTTCAGCGAAAGCAGGCGCCAAATTCCTGCAATTGTTGGCTATGCGTGATCGCTTCGTACTGGGCAGTGACCTGCAGGGAAATCGAGGCATCGGTAAGAAGCTGGAAGGGGCTGGTTTGCTGATGTTCGAACGGTACGAGTCCTCGACTGTTGTTGATATCGTAGCAAATCAGGAGCCAGTTGAGGTCGACGTCGAGTACGACACGGAGTCCAAGTGTGCACATTATGTTTGTCCGCGATCCGGCCGTGAGATTGCCGTCACACTCGACGAAATCGCGATTTATCGATTGATCCCAGAGGCACTCTGGATATTGATTGCCGATCAACTCGAGATTCCCTCGCATTTTAGGTCAGGCATCAAGAGCCCGCTACTTGGGAATCTATTTTGGTTTCTTGGCGAGGCCAGGATTGGATCGATGCGCATGCCCGTTCTTGTGGTTCGCAACCTTCGCAAGAACCTTGATGCCGTCATTGCTCACCTAGATGAGAGACCAGATCTGATAAATGGTGTGATTCTTTTTACTGGGAAGTCACCAGATGCACGAATCGCCATGCCGTCGGGGCATATGACGGTTTCCCTCGACAACATCTGGGTCACTGGAGAGGAGAAACTGGTCATTAACCGCGTCTTGCTAGATCGTCTTGTAACGCAGAAACCAGGAAGCGCGATCGATTCGACCTTTAATTTCGACGAGTCGGGCACACTGACAATTGGATCCAGGTCAAAACGCTTCAAAGGCAAGCAAAAGGCCATCATTGCCTTGTTCTGGCAGCGCAAAAACCATGATGCCGCTGGTTTTGCCTGGGTCGATGTCAAGGTCGATGTTAAGTCGAGATCAGATTCCCTTGCTAATGCAATGGGGCAGAAACCTGGTGGTGCCTTCCAACTGGATGATTGGTTCGAGCAGGTAAGTCACGGGCGCCATCGATTGTTACGACGATAAGTGCCGTCTATGAATTCAAACCGCCTTAGGGCGGTTTTTTTTCGTCTCAATTTTTCACCAGATTTTTCACCAAATCCATCGCATGTTCGTCACCACTTTGGCGCAGGAAGCTCCGCCTACGCCAATTGTGGCTGTTTGATAGGAGATGATCGTGAGCAACGTGAAGCATCTGACCGCAGAAGAACTTGCGGAAAGGTGGAACTGTAGCGGGGAGACCCTGGCTCGGTGGCGCAGTGAAGGCCATGGCTGCCGGTGGATGCGGATTGGTGGGTACATTCGCTACCGCCTGACGGATGTTGAAGCCTACGAGGGGAAGTGCTTGCGTATAAGCACCTCGGTGCGCGATCTGTCGGAGGTGCCGGCATGAGCGCCCAACTCCTGACCCAAATCGCTGCCATGCCACCCGCCGAGTTGTCCAAGGCGCCCGCCGACGTTCTGCAGAAGGCGCTGGACGCGGCCATGACAGAGCTCGCGAGCGCCAAAAATCAGCTGGCGCACATCGAGAAGGCTATCGACCTGCGCTACGCCCAGCAGGCTAAGGCGCTGCGCCTGGCCCAAGGCAAGGATACCGGCATCGTGCATTTCGATGACGGCGATGTTCGCGTGAGCGCCGATCTGCCCAAGAAGGTCGAGTGGGACCAGAAGCAGCTGGCCGAACTCATTGCCCGTATCTCTGCCGCCGGCGACAACCCCGCCGAGTTCGTCGAAACGGCCTATCGCGTTAGCGAGACCAAGTACCAGGCCTGGCAGGAATCTCTGAAAGCCCAGTTCGCCCCCGCCCGTACCGTCACAACCGGTAAGGCGAAGTACACGTTGCTCAGCGCTGGGGAGGCGAAGTGATGGCGGCCTACACGCTCCACCCGGCCACCGAGATCTTTCCGATCATGGACGAGGCCTCCTTCGCCGCCCTGGTGAGCGATATCGAGCTCAACGGTCAGGTAGAGCCCATTCTGGTAAGGGATGGGCAAGTGATCGACGGCCGCCACCGCCTTCGCGCCTGCGAGCAGCTGGGCATCGAGCCGTTGGTGCGCGAAGTTGGTGCCGGCGAAGGCGACCCGACCACTCTGGTCATCTCGCTCAACCTTCATCGCCGGCATCTGACCGAAAGTCAGCGCGCGATGGTGGCAACCAGGCTGGCAACCCTGCCGCAGGGTAGGCCAACGGATAAACCGGCAAATTTGCCGGTTTTCCAGACAGCGTCATCCTTCACGCAGGAACAAGCGGCCGAAACGCTCAATGTCTCCGAGCGCCTCGTGCGCCAGGCAAGGCAGGTACAAGCGACAGGGGTGCCGGAGTTAGTTGAGGCCGTCGACTCTGGAGAATTGGCGGTCTCAACTGCCGCCCGTATCGCCCAATTGCCGGCTGAGATCCAGAGCGAAGTGCTATCTCGCTCCCCTGATGAGATTCGCGTCATCGCCCGTGAGGTCAAGGGACGGATCCGCGAAGCCGGTGTGTGCGGCCCCTCGGCGGTGCGCATTTTTGACAAGGTTGCCCAGGAACAAGGTCTTACCGGCAGTGAGCAGTGCGCGGTGGTCGAAGTCATCAAGGCCGACGCGCCACCCCTGCCCACGCCAGCCGAAGCGCGCCGCATTGCCATCGCCGGCGAGCCGGGCCTGATGGTGCGCGCGACAGACGGTCAGTTTCACATGGCCCCCGGAGATCCTGAGGACGCCATCAAGTGCGAACACTGGCTGCGCCTGCGCGAAGGGCTGGAGTCCTTGGGCACGCTGGATTTCGACATCGACGAAGCGCTTGCCGCCATTCCCGATTACCAGCACGCCAACGTCCGTCTGTGGCTGGGCCGCGCCGTGCCCTTCCTCAACGCCTTTTACCAGAACTGGAGCCAAAGCCATGCGTAGTCCCTCTATGACAAACTTGCGGGAGGCCGTGCGCGACGAAATCTCGCACGCCTTCGCAGTAACCGGCCACGCCAGGCCGCGCGACATCGCACGCCTGGTCTGCGCGACCTATCCCGACGACGTTCAAACCGTCGGCAGCCGTCTGGCAGAGGACGCGCTGACCGATGTCGCTCGCCGGGAACTCAAGAAAGCCACGCAGGACCAGGACGTCGTGACCCAGTTGAAGTTGCCTGGGCTGCGCGAGCACTTCGCCACCAGCCTACCCACAGCCATCAGCATTCCGCAGGAAGGCGCTGACGCTGGCGACGAGGAGGGCGTGATCTACAAGCCCCTGTCCCAGGCCACGCTCGCCGAGGTCGAGGTGCACCTGGCATTGCTGGCCACCCAGATTGCGGCAGACACCCGGCGCCACAGAGCAATCAAGGAACTGCGCGACCTAGCGCGGGCCGCCGGTGCAACTGCAGCCAGTTGCGTGATGGCCTTCCTCAGCCGCACTGCAGTCTCTGAAACGGAGGTGGCGTGATGGCCTTCCCCATTATTACTGCCGAGCAGCGCCTGGCAGAAAACCGTCGTTCCTCCGGCGTCATCCTGGGCCCAGCAGGTGTTGGCAAGACCACCTTGCTTAGGATGACCGAGGCCATCAGTGCCCTGTTCGTCGATATGGAGGATGGTGACCTCGCTGTGCGCGACTGGCCCTGCGACACCGTTCGTCCTCGGACCTGGCCGGAGTGCCGGGATCTCGCCTGCTTCATCGGCGGCCCGAATCCGGCGCTGCGCGACGACCAGGCCTACAGCCAAGCGCACTACGAGCGCGTCTGCACCCAGTACGGCGATCCGGCGATTCTCGACAAGTACGCCTTGATCTTCGTTGACTCGATCACCGTAGCCGGCCGCCTGTGCCTGCAGTGGTCCAAGGGCCAGCCGCAAGCCTACAGCGACAAGACGGGCAAGCCTGACAACCGCGGCGCGTACGGCCTGCATGGCAGCGAGCTGATCGCCTGGCTCACCCAGTGGCAGCACATCCGCAGCAAGGATGTGTGGCTGGTCGGCATCTTGGACGAGAAGCTGGACGACTTCAACCGCAAGGTTTTCTCGCCGCAGATCGACGGCTCCAAGGCTTCGCTCGAACTGCCCGGCATTCTCGATCAGGTCATCTCGATGGTCGTCCTTAAGGCCGAGGACGGCATACCGTATCGCGCCTTCGTCTGCCAGCACATGAATCCCTGGGGCTATCCCGCCAAGGACCGCTCCGGTCGGCTCGACGTCGTCGAAGAGCCGCATCTCGGCCGCCTCATTTCCAAAATCACTGCGCCCCGCGTGTAACAACTCACAGGAGAAATTTGATGAACAGCAATGCCAATAACGCCGCCTGGAACGACTTCAACGATGCTGAGGATCAGCGCGACTTCGGCCTGATCCCGCCCAAGACGCTGGCCAAGGTCGTCATGACCATCCGCCCGGGTGGCTACGACGACCCGAGCCAGGGGTGGACCGGTGGCTATGCCACCCGCTCGGACAAGACCGATGCCGTGTATCTCAATGGCAAGTTCACGATCCTTGAGGGACCGTTCGCCAAGCGCGTGGTCTTCGGTCTGATCGGTCTGTATAGCCCGAAGGGCCCGGACTGGACCAACATGGGCCGCAGCTTCCTGCGCGCCATTCTCAACTCGGCCCGTGGCATTCAGCCTGGAGATCAGTCGCCGCAGGCACAAACCGCTCGCCGTATCCGTGGCTTCAACGATCTTGACGGCATCGAGTTCGTCGCTCGCATCGATGTCGAGAAGGACCAGAACGGCGAAGAGAAGAATGTCGTCAAGTCAGCCATCCAGCCGGACAAAAAGAATTATCTGGCGCTTATGGGTGCGGCGCCACGCGCGGCGACTGCGCCGAGCGGGTTTTCCGGTGCCGCTCCCGCTGAACCGGCGGCTCCCGTGGCCCAGCCCGCAGCACCCGGCGTACCCACTCGCCCGGCTTGGGCACAGTAGGAGTTCGAGGCGATGATTCTTCGACCACGCCAACGCGAGTTCGTCACACGCTGTGTCGGGGCGCTTAAGGCTCATGGCAACACCTTAGGGGTGGCTCCAACAGGTAGTGGTAAGACGATTTGCCTGTCCGGTGCTGCCGGCGAGTTTCTCTTCAATCCGGATGCCAAGGCCTGTGTCCTGGCCCATCGCGACGAACTCACCGAGCAGAACCGTACCAAGTTCGCTCGGGTGAATCCCGGCATCAGTACGTCGGTGTTCGATTCACGTCAAAAATCCTGGGCGGGTCAGGCCACCTTCGCGATGGTCCAGACCCTAGCCCGCAACTTGGCCCAGATCCCGACGCTTGATCTCCTGGTGATCGACGAAGCGCATCACTGCGCGGCAACGACCTATCGGCAGGTGATCGACACGACCTTGGCCAGGAACCCCAGTGCGCTCATCTATGGGGTCACCGCTACACCCAACCGTGGTGACGGCAAAGGCCTACGGGAGGTCTTCTCCAACGTCGCCGACCAGATCCGGCTGGGCGAGCTTATTCGCTCAGGCCATCTGGTGGCTCCACGCACGTTCGTGATTGATGTTGGTACGCGGGAAGCGCTCGAAGGTGTGAAGAAGTTGGCCGAGGACTATGACATGAGCGCCGTGGCGACGATCATGAACACCTCGCCCGTCAATGCTGCGGTGGTTCGCCACTGGAAAGAACGCGCCGCGGGTCGCAAGACCATCGCCTTCGGCGCCACCGTAGCGCATGCCCATGCGGTGTGCGAAGCGTTTCTCGCCGAAGGTGTGCCCGCCGCTGTCGTGTATTGCGATATGCCCGAGCACCAACGCAAGAAGACGCTGGCGGCGTTTGAGACCGGCATCATTACCGTCATCGTCAACGTTGCGGTGCTAACCGAAGGATACGACTACACCCCGACCTCCTGCATCATCCTGCTGCGCCCGAGTTCCTACAAATCCACGCTTATCCAGATGATCGGCCGCGGCCTGCGCACGGTCGAACCGGCTGAGTATCCCTCCGTCGTCAAATCGGACTGCTTTGTTCTTGATTTCGGTACGGCATCCCTGGTCCACGGCAGCCTCGAGCAGGAAGTTGACCTTGACGGCTATGAGGGAAATGGCGAGGCGCCCATAAGGAAGTGCCCAAACTGCCTCGCGCAGATCCCCCTGGCGTCTCGTGAATGCCCCATCTGTGGGTATTTGATGGAACAGGAAGACGTGGAGGACAAGCAGTTACTCGTCGATTTTGTGATGTCCGAGATCGATCTTCTGAAGCGCTCGAACTTCGCGTGGTGTGATCTTTTTGGCGATGACTGCGCGTTGCTGGCAGCCGGCTTCAAAGCCTGGTCCGGGGTGTTCTTCCTGGAAGGTCGTTGGTATGCCGTCGGCGGCCTGGAAAAGACGTCGCTCCGGCTTCTGGGTGTGGGCGAGCGGACGGTGTGCCTGGCGCAAGCCAACGACTGGCTGAACGAGCAGGAAACGGATGACGCTGCGCACAAATCCCGTCGCTGGCTAAACGAGGTTCCCACAGAGGGTCAGTTGCGTTACCTGCCGCCGGCGGCACGGGCAGATTTTGGAATGACCCGCTATCAAGCGTCCGCACTCCTCACGTTCCAGTTCAACAAGAACGCCATCAAGCGGGTGGTCCACGCCGCCAATCAAACATATCAGGAGGCTGCGTGAAATGCGCGATCTGCTCTCGCCAGGCGCGGGGATTCGGCTGTTACAACCCAGCGCTTCCTCGTACCAACCCACGCCGCTACTCCGATCGATGGGTCTTCTGCTCGATGCGGTGCATGACCGCGTACGCCCGGTTGATGGATCGGATCACCAGCCTGCAGGAGAACCCCGTGATTGACCCATCCGATATGGAAATCGCCGCCATAGGCGCAGCAATTATTCCCTTGGGCGATTACGTCACCTCGATCGGCATGGACCGGCCTCTGGCTGACTACCGCAAGGAGGAAATCCTGCGCTTGATCGAAGTCGTCATCGATGCCTACCAGGCCCACATGCTCGATGAACACGAGCGCATGGCGACCAAGGACCGCGCCTTCTTTGAACAAGGTCTTGCCGCCCAACAACAGCCAACAGGCTCAACCACAAGGATGCCCTTTTGATGATTGATCTCAACCACCAACCCAATTTCCTCGAGCGGGTGACAGCCCTCGTGGATACGGCCCTGCAGACGGAAAATGCTGCCCGCCAGAAGCGCCGCTATCTTGGCGCGTCCCGCCTGGGCGTTTCCTGCGAGCGGGCCCTCCAGTTCGAGTACGCGGATGTTGCTGTGGATCCTGGCTCGGAGTTTTCTGGCCGGACACTGCGCATCTTCGAAGTCGGCCATTCTCTGGAGGACCTCGCCATCCGTTGGCTACGCCTGGCCGGCTTCGAGCTCTATACCCAGCGCAAGGGCGGTGGCCAGTTTGGCTTCTCTGTCGCCGATGGCCGTATTCAGGGCCACGTCGATGGAATCATATCAGCTGCGCCACCAGAGCTTGGTCTGAGCTTCCCGATGCTCTGGGAATGCAAGACGATGAACGACAAGAACTGGAAAGACACCGCCAAGAAGGGCATGGCGACAACGAAGCCGGTCTACGCCGCCCAGATCGCTACCTATCAAGCCTACATGGAGGCGTCGATTCCCGGCATCTCCAGCAATCCGGCGCTATTCACTGCCATCAACAAGAACACGCAGGAACTCTTGTTCGAGCTCGTTCCGTTCGATGGCGGTCTCGCGCAGCGCATGTCAGATCGCGCGGTGCGGGTAATCCAGGCCACCGAAGCTGGCGAGCAGTTGCCACGCATCGCCACCGAATCGAGCTACTACGAATGCAAGTACTGCTCCTGGTCGAGCCGCTGCTGGAGTCTGTCATGAGCGACTACCGCGTCAATATCAAGGTGCGCAACGCGCGTCTGCTGCGCGCTATTGAGGAAGCGGGATATCGAGCTGGCGGCAAGTTTGCCGACCTGGTTGGCATCAGCTATGCAATGCATCTTCTGGCTTATCTCAATCTTTCACGAATGCCGTTTGATGAGATCGGCGATCTGCGTCCCTGCGCCGAAAAGCTCTGCGTGTTCCTGCACAAGATGCCAGATGAACTGTGGTCGGAGGACCAGCAGTTCCCGCTGGAGACCAATTCCGCGGAAGTCGAGCTCACCGCTGCGGCGGTGCAGGGATTGCTGGCGGGCAACGAGGCCCAGGGTTGCGACCCCCTGGAGATCCTCGAGCGGCGGGAAATGCTGGGCGAAGTGGATGCGCGACTCGACACGATCCATCCGAAACAGTCCGACGTGCTGCGCGCCCGGTTTGGCTTCGACGGAGCGCCACAGACTCTCGACGAGATTGCCAAGGCCAAAGGCCTCACCCGCGAAAGGGTTCGGCAGATCGAAGCCAATGCGCTGTACAAGTTGCGTCGCCGGTCGGTTGGCCTGCAGGAAATTGCTCACACATTCGGTATTGGAGGAACTTCGGCATGATGGATTTCAACGATGTAGCAGATAGCGCGCCACACAACCTGGACCGAGAGCGCGAAGCGCTGCGCGCTGATTTGCTAAGCCGCATCGAGAGCGTGCTGTTCGCGCTCTTTCCCGCAGGCAAGGTGCGCAACGGCGTCTTTCTCATTGGTGACGTGCTGGGCAGTCCCGGCGACAGCCTCGAAATAGTGCTCGAGGGCGACAAGGCCGGGCTCTGGACAGATCGGGCAACTGGCGACGGCGGCGATATCTATGCCGTGATTGCGAGCCACTACGGTATCGATGTGAGGTCTGAATTTCCAGAGGTGATTCGACTGGCGCGGGATCTGGCAGGACGGGCTGTCGCAGCACCACCGAAAGCCCATAAGAAAGAAGTCTTGATCGACGATCTGGGTCCTGCCACCGCCAAGTGGGACTATTTCGCGGCCGACGGGCAACTCATTGCGTGCGTGTATCGCTACGACCCGCCGGGACGGCGCAAGGAGTTCCGACCCTACAACCCAAAGACAGGCAAGAATTCGCCGCCCACTCCTCGGCCGCTCTATAACCAGCCGGGGATCACTACTACCACCCACGTGGTCCTCGTCGAGGGGGAGAAGTGCGCGCAGGCCTTGATCGACGCTGGTATTCAAGCGACCACCGCCATGCATGGTGCGAATGCCCCGATCGACAAGACCGACTGGTCACCCCTGGCAGGCAAGCACGTCGTGATCTGGCCAGATCGTGACGATCCCGGCTGGGAGTACGCCATGGCCGCAGGCGCCGCCGCGCTTAACGCCGGCGCTTTCTCCTGCGCTGCTCTGATGCCGCCAAAGGATACGCCCGAAGGCTGGGATGTGGCCGATGCCTTGGCACAAGGCTTCGATGTGCCGGGATTTTTGGCCTCCAGTCCGCGCATGACCCTCAGGCCGCCAGCCGAGGAGGAGCCTGACATCCCCGGTGAAAGAGCCGTCTGGGCGACTGATGATGCACTCGCACTCTCTTTCACACATCGCTATGCCGAGGATTGGCGCTACTGCGCTGCGTGGGGAAAATGGCTGGTGTGGACTGGCAACCACTGGCAGCCTGACGGCACCTTGATGGTCACGCACCTGATGCGTCACATCTGCCGTGAAGCCGCTATCAAGGCAGACTCCCACCGCCTCGCCGCCAAGCTGTCAGCCAGCAGCACTGTCGGCGGTGTCGAGCGCCTCGCGCGTAGCGATCGCCAACATGCCTCCACCGCGGAGGAATGGGACCAAAATCCCTGGCTCGCCAATGCGCCTGGTGGCGTCATCGATCTGCGCACTGGGCAGGTGCGCCCGCACAGTCGCGCCGACCGGATGACCAAGATCACGACGGCGACGCCTAAGGGTGCCTGCCCAGGCTGGCTCGCATTCCTGGCGGATGTCACAGGCGGTGACACGGATTTGATGGCCTATCTGCAACGGGTGATTGGCTACTGCCTCACCGGTGTGACCACTGAGCATGCATTGTTCTTCTTGTACGGCACAGGCGCCAATGGCAAGTCGGTGTTTGTCAATGTAATCACCACGATCTTAGGCGACTACGCCGCCAATGCGCCCATGGACACCTTCATGGAAACCCGTGGTGACCGTCATCCGACCGATCTAGCCGGACTGCGCGGCGCGCGTTTCGTGTCCTCTGTCGAAACTGAACAAGGGCGACGCTGGAATGAATCCAAGGTGAAAGCCATCACCGGTGGCGATAAGGTATCGGCGCGCTTCATGCGCCAGGATTTCTTCGACTACTTGCCTCAGTTCAAGTTGGTCATCGCCGGTAACCACAAGCCATCAATTCGCAACGTCGATGAGGCAATGAAGCGCCGGTTGCACCTGATTCCCTTCACGGTGACGGTGCCACCGGAGAAGCGCGACGGAAAGCTCACCGAAAAGCTGTTGAAAGAACGTGACGGGATTATGGCTTGGGCAGTTGAAGGATGCCGTCTGTGGCAGTTGCAGGGATTGAAGCAACCAAAAATAGTGATCGATGCAACTGATGAGTATTTCGAGAACGAAGATGCCATGGGGCAATGGATGGAAGAGCGCTGCAACTTACATTCTGAGGCCAAGACGCTGACTGCGGATTTGTATGGTGATTGGCGCGAGTGGACAGAGAAGACGGGTGAGTTTGTGGGATCGATCAAACGCTTTGCAGAACTACTCATTGCCCGCGGTTTCGAGAAGTCACGTATGCACGGAGGAGCAAAGGCATTCAAAGGAATGATGCTCCAACCAAAGCCCTACAACCATAGCTACACCGACCCGGATTGAGTGTTGTGGTGACCGATGGTGACCGGCTTGCAGTATGACGTCTGTAGACGTGTACGCACGTGTATACGCGGTAAACCAGCAGACCAGTCACCATCGGTCACCAGTGCTAATAATCAAGGAGATAGAAACGATGGATGTGACGACGATTGCCCTCGACCTGGGTACCCAAACGGGTTGGGCGCTGGCCACCCGCGACGGTAGCATCACAAGTGGAACCGAATCCTTCAAGCCGCAGCGCTTCGAAGGCGGTGGCATGCGTTATCTGCGCTTCAAGCGTTGGCTGACTGAGATCAAGCAGGCTGCGGGCGGCATCGATGCCCTGTTCTTCGAGGAGGTCCGTCGCCACGCTGGCGTCGATGCGGCCCACGCCTACGGTGGATTTCTGGCCACGCTGACGGCCTGGTGCGAACACCACCAGATTCCTTACCAAGGTGTTCCGGTGGGAACGATCAAGAAGCACGCTACCGGCAAAGGCAATGCCAGCAAGGACGAGATGATGGCGGCAGCGATTGATCGTGGTTGCAGCCCATCTGACTACAACGAAGCCGACGCCCTGGCGCTACTGCACTGGGCAATTGATACCCAGGAGACCTGACATGGCCACTTCTATTCCTTGCGCGTTGGGCAGATTGGTCCCGGTTGTGGGGGCCTCTGCAGGCGAGCTGCGATCAATGCGCGCCGCCGTATGGCACAAGCAGGGCATCGTGGTGGTCCCCCTCGACGAAATACGCGACGAGTGGGACCAGGTGTTCCTCGCCGCCATAGCAACCAGGCTCTATGGTGCGCGCAATCAGAAAAATCCCAAGAGGACACGTTCGCAGGAACGGAAGGTGACCGACCTAGGAAGAAGCTCTGTCGCCTCACAACCAGAACCAGAGAAAGGGCAGTCATGAGCATGAAAGCCAATCGGCCGCTGGAACGCCAGGGACGCGACTATCGACACTACCCTGACTGGATCCATCAGGAGCTTTTGAACTGGTCGCGTTGGTGCTGGCAGGGGCCCTATCCGCATCCACTGCGGCCCAGTCACTGCTACAGCGTTGAGCACCAGTACGTTGGGCACCACCTCGAAGAGGAAGAAGAGAGCGAGCCAATACCTGCCAGGCCGCTGGCACCCATTGCCGCGCGCGCCATGATGGTCGACGCTGCTTGGCAGCGGATGGTCGGTGCGCCGCGCCTCGTCCTGCGCGCCGAGTATCCGCAGCGGTGGTCAAGCGGCAGGATAGAACACGGCCAGATTGGCGCGGCGCGGCGCCTGCATATGCGACTGGCTGAGTATGAGGCTGCGCTGTCTGTTGCCATCGGTCGGGTGTGGGATGCATTGAGGGATCCGGTATGAAGTACGTCAAAGAGATCATCGAGTTGATGGCCGTGCATCCAGATCGTGAATGGCGGATGTCTGAACTGATTCGGTACGTGTGCCCTTCTCCAAAATCACAAATGCTTCGGAGTGCCGTCCATGTCGCCGTATGGCGAGCCGTAAAGGAACTTGAGGCCGCAGGCGCTGTTATTGCGCAGCGTCGCAGGACAAATGGTGGATACGCGACCTATAGATGGAGGTGAATCCTGCGATGGCTTGGCGCGCACTGGCGTCTTACTGCCCTTGGTGTTCAGTAGCGGAAATACTTGATCAGTTGGTGCGCGTAACCAATGCCAAAACCATTACATGATGTTGCCACAACCATTACGAAAACCATTACGATAGGGGCTCCAAAGTTGCGTCCGTATGATTCGTAAGCCTCGCCACCCTCAAGGTCGCGGGGCTTTTTCATTGGTGCCCCATGCTCCCTCTGTCGCCATTTTCAGATGCGTATCGTGCGCATCGACGGGCGGCGTTTCGGGCGCAGGAGATGATTCGTCGCTACGGAATTGATGTAGCAGAGGTGCTCGTCGCGACGCCGTATCCCTTTGAGTCGTTCGACCCGGTGTGGTTAGCCCGCCTCTTGGCGCAGGGGCCGATTACCTGTGGCGAGTCGTACGGACCGATCTTTGACTACGGGGACGTAGCGTTGCCCGACTCGATCGGCGACTTCGATGAGGACTATGCCGCGTACTACAGAGACTGACTTACGCATGGCGCTTGGTCTGAGCAGCAGGCTTTACCGAGCCTGCATCCGGATAGGGTAGCTCTGATCGGCCATACGGTAATCCGGCGGCCCACTGACCGGGCGCAGGCGCCAGCCGTAAGCGGCGAGAGCGTATGTTTGTTCATGTGTTGGACCGAGCCAGCAAGTCCTCGAGTAGCGGGGATCGTTGGTCTGCGAACGGGTTGACCACGGTCACGCCTCGCCAGGTGAACCCGTCTTGGAAATCCTCGCTCAGAAGTAGTCGGCAGCGGTTCTCAGCTGCCACGGCCATAATCAGTGCATCCCAGATGGGTAAGCCATGGTCAACGGTGAGGTCGAAGGCCGACTGAAACGCAGGCCAAGTCGAGTCAACCACCTCGAAGCTATCGGCCCAGCCGAAAATTGCATCGCGGGTAGCTTCTGGGGAGCGCTTCGCTTTCCCGGTAAGCACGCGCGAGAGTTCACCGAGCGTCTGCGCTGGTAATAAGATCAGTTGGCCTGGCAGTTGCTCAATGAGCTTAAGCGCAGCGGTGCAACGCTCCTTGTCTCCGACCCCTTCGGCATAGGCCAGAATGTTGGTGTCGAGTGCGGCTCTCACCTCTATTCCGCGTACAGCTCGCTACGGGTCCAGTTGCGCGCGCCAAGCGCCTTTTGCTTGCGCAGCCTCTTGAGTAGGCTGAGCCGCGGCGCTTGCCGTTGATCGTCTTCTGAGCGTGCGGGGGTAATGGTTGCAACGGGCCGACCACGCGAGAGCACGGTAAAGATCTCGCCTTTGGCGACTTCACGTAGCACGCTGGAGAACTGGCGGTTGGCGTCGGCAGCAGTCACGGTCTTCATGGTGATCTCATATTGTAGTGTTGAACACTACATTATCCGCTAATACCTTCTCTCGTCAAGTTTGGCCTGCGCCCTAGCGTAGATCTGTGGCGACATCCATTTTCATGAACGGAAGACCGTGATCAAACCGACACCTCGACAGCGTGGCAGCAAGGCCTTGGCTATGACTCAGCCCAGAGCCACTGATGATCGCCGTGGCGCAACGGAGCGCGGCTACGGCGCGCGTTGGCAGAAGTACCGCGTCTGGTTCCTGCGTCAGCATCCGTTGTGCCGCTACTGCGAGCAGATCGGCAGGCTCACCGCAGCGAGCGTTGTTGACCACATCGTGCCGCACCGCGGCGACATGGAGCTGTTCTGGAATATGGAAAATCATCAGCCGCTTTGCAAGCCCTGTCACGATTCCGCGAAGCGTCGGGAGGAAGCAACGGGCAAGCGACCGGGGTGCGATGTAAGCGGACATCCGACCGATCCAAATCACCACTGGAACAAGCCGCACGGCTAAGCCAGGACCCGGGGGGCGTTGAATAGCCACAGTTTGACGGCGCTAGACCGCGCTCGACCAACACAGTTAAAAAACTTACGGAAAAACGCCGAAAACACATTGGCACTACAGGGAATGGCGTAATCGAGGTTGCCACCGTCGTTGGCGGGGTGTTGCCCGCACAGCGATAGTCCGGATAGACCGGCCGAAAGGGGTGTTTGGGCGGAATTTATTCGCCCCTTCACCCGCGTGTACACCCGTGCGCGCTCGCGCGAGGTCTTCGCAAATGGAAAAAGTGGCGGCGCACCTTAGATCACGGATCAACAAAATGGCGCACGCCACAGGCCAGGTTGTCGCCGACCGACTCAAGCACCGATGGACGGCAACGATGGAAGTCATGATCGAACGCGGGGCAGGGTACGACGATCTGGTCAGGTATCTCGACACGCGCAGCGCAAATCAAAGAGTGGTCGATCAGAAATGGCAAAAAATCAACGGCTCGGACGGAACTCGGTAGTTGCGGCGGTTGCCGCCGCCGGCGAGGTTTCGAGGGACGTGCCGTTGCCCGAAGGGGTGATCCTGCGGGACGAGTTCGAGATGATCATCTGGCGGCAATTTACGCATGCGCGCTTGAGCAGCGACTGGCGGGACCTGGATTTGATCTTGTTGGCCAAGGCAGTGCGGATTGAGTCGGACATTCGCGGTCATCAAATTTCGCTTGATAAAAGCGGGCCTGTCATCACGAACCAAAGAGGCGGGTTCATCCCGAACCCGCTGATCTCGATCATCGACACGCTGCAGCGGATGCAGCTGGCGATCATCCGCAGCTTGAGCCTGGCGCAGACGGAAACGGACCCTCGTACCAAGAACGCGGCAGGCTTTGCGCAGACCGGGTTTCGGTCGCTGATCGATGGCACCGACGATTTGATTGCGCGGTAGTCAGGTATTCGAAGTTGGTCGAACGGCCAACCATCACTCTGGAGAGGTAAATCATGTCCCAACTCAAACGCCGCGGGTCCATCCCGGCCGCGGCAGGAGCAATTGAAGTCGCGCTCACTGCGCTGGGCGTCGCTGTGGACGCGCAGATCGGCGCGTGTGCTCCGATCTCGAAGCCGGTCGTGCCTTGCCAGGCCCGCCCGTCCCTTGACGCCACAGGCGTTCAAATGGCTGATTGGCTGTCGGACGTGGCTGGGCGGCTGGCAGATGAGGTCGGGAGAATCAATCGTCTGACCGACGCCATCGAGCTCTAAGACGATGGCAGATCTCAACATCGAGTACGTGGCGGTCGATGCGTTAATTCCTTACGCGAAAAATGCTAGGACCCATAGCGATGAGCAGGTGGCGCAGATCGCGGCGAGCATCAGGGAGTTCTCCTTCACCAATCCCATCCTGATCGATGGTGATAAGGGAATTGTAGCCGGGCATGGAAGGCTAGCAGCCGCGCGCAAACTTGGAATGGCGACGGTGCCCTGCATCCGGCTTGACGGCATGACCGAGACGCAGAAGCGCGCCTACATCATTGCAGACAACAAGCTCGCACTCAACGCCGGCTGGGACGACGCCATGCTGGCGTGCGAGTTCGCCGACCTGATGGCTGCTGGCTATAACGTCGAGCTGACCGGCTTCACCGCAGAGGAGTTTGCGGCACTGATTACCCAGGAAGTGCCAGCCGGCCTGACCGACGAGGATGCTACACCGGCGCCGCCAGAGACACCAGTGACGGTCCTGGGCGACGTCTGGATCCTCGACAAGCACCGTTTGATGTGTGGGGACAGCACCAGCGTCGATGCGGTTAACGCACTTATGGATGGCGCCCAGGCGGACATGCTGATCACGGATCCCCCCTACAACGTGGCCTACGGCGGTGCCGGCGGCAACGCCGCAAACAAGAACAAGGTCGACGGGGGTAAGCGCAATACCCAGACGATCCTGAACGATGACATGTCTGACGACGCCTTCCGCAAGTTTCTGCGGGACGCCTTGGTGACGGCAACCACGGTCTTGAAGCCCGGCGCCGTGTTCTACATCTGGCACAGCGACTCCGAAGGCTACAACTTCCGCGGCGCCTGCAGGGACGTCGGCTTGACCGTGCGGCAGTGCCTCATCTGGAAAAAGTCGCAGTTGGTCATGGGCCGGCAGGACTACCAGTGGAAACACGAGCCGTGCCTGTACGGCTGGAAGGATGGGGCAGGGCACCTGTGGGCGGCCGATCGCAAGCAGACCACCATCCTCGAGTTCGACAAGCCCTCGACCAATGACGTCCATCCGACGATGAAGCCCGTGGCCCTGTTCGAGTACCAGATGCTCAACAATACCAAGGGCGGGGATGTCGTACTGGACCTCTTTGGCGGGAGCGGGACCACCGCCATTGCGGCGGAGAAGCACGGCCGCCACGCCCGGCTGATGGAGCTGGACCCAAAATATTGCGACGTAATCGTCAAGCGTTGGCAGGACTGGACGGGAAAGAAAGCGACGCGAAGCGACGGAAGCCCTTTTGACTCTCTGGTTACGGTGCCATAATCGCGCTTTTCCAACAGAGGGGGGACTCCCAAGATGAACAAATCCGAATTAATCGAAGCCCTATCGATGAGGACCGGCTCGAGCAAAGCAGCTGCGGGGCAGTCAGTTGACGCCTTGGTTGAGATCATTACCGCGACGGTTGCCAAGGGTGGCGATGTGTCACTGGTCGGCTTCGGAACTTTCACGGCAGCCAAGCGCGCAGCGCGTGCCGGCAGGAATCCCGCCACGGGCGCCGCAATGAAGATCGCCGCGAGCACCGTGCCAAAGTTCAAGGCGGGCGCCGTCTTCAAGGCGGCTGTCTCTGGCAAGAAGGCCGCGACGAAGAAGCCAGCCGCCAAGAAGGCTGCACCCAAGAAGAAATAATGCCGGAGAGCATGGAGGAGACGAGGGCGGCTTAACTTGCTTGCTGCCGATAAAAGAAAACAGAGGCCGGATGATGTTATCCGGCCTCTGTACATCTGAGGCGCTCAGATTGCCACGTAGTCCATGCGCTGCCCGCGAAGCTTGATTGGGCACTTGAACTCGTAATCGTCGGGACGCTCGTTGTAGTCGGCAATGATGGCTGCAAGGACGGCGCGGAGGTGGCGCTCCGGTTGACGATGTAGCTTAAGGCTGTTGAGCTTCTTGGCTACGTCGGTCACATTGAAATACTCGTCTGTTGGAACCGTATCGCAGAGCTCGAACCATACCTCGTTGCCGAAGTTGGTGACGAAGGTCGGTGCCCCGGTAAAGGCGAGAGGCGTGCTTGCTGGATACCTCATCTTTGGGATAAGTGCATTCTTGTGCATGTTCAGCTCCCCGGGTTGACACGGTATACGCGGACGGCGCCGGTTTCCTTCGTTGAGGTAATAGCCAGCCCGAGCTTCTTCTTGAAGTTCCCTGCGATCGCGCCTCGAACCGAGTGAACTTGCCAGCCTGTTGCTGCGCAGATGTCAGCGATGGTCGCGCCACTTGGGCTGCTGAGCATCGCGATCACCTGTGCTTGCTTTGTGTTCGAGCGGATCGTCGGTTTGGCAGCAGGCTTATCTTGGGCCACTGCGGCCTCTGTGACCGCCGCCGCGGCTTCCGTTTCGGGATCAGGGGCAACGGCAGGATCCCTGCGCGTACGCCCAACGGCCGCGTAGCCGGCGTCGTTGATCACGTATTCGTCGCCCTCCGCGCAAATGAGCCCGCGCGCGAGCAGGCCGGCGGTAACCTTGGCGCGCAGCAGGCGGTTCAGGCGCGCCGGCATCGGCTCGATGCTTCCGCTGGGCCGGTAGGTGGCCTGGGTCAGGACTTCGATTTGGGTCTCAGACAGGTTGCTGGTGGCGGTCATTCTGCTGCTCCTTTGTGGTTGGACAACTCGTGGAGGCCGCCTGTCACGCGGTCTGGGCGAGTTGCCTAGACCTGGAGGGCCTTGAGGCCGGCGTTGGCCAAGGTCAGGACCGCCGCCTGGTAGGCGATATGCCCAATCCCTGGCGCCGCTTGGGCGTCGTCGAGTAACTCGCTGCAGACCGTTTTGGAGACCGCGCGCATCGCTGCGCAGGCGGCGTTCATCCGCTCGTCCGTTTCTGTGCGGATGGCCGGGTAGAGCCGCACCAGGGCGGTCAGCGCGTCGTGGCCAAGCTTCTTGCCCAGGCGATCAATCGGGTCGGTGGTGTGGGTCATTTGCAGCTCCTGGCTAGTTGATGACAGTGCCATGAACGCTTCGTTCCGATTGATAGTCAAGCGCTATCTGCTTGAACTCGCCGATTCATTTCATGATCATTTTTCTGGCACAGCGCGCCGGTTCGAAGGAGCACGTCTGAATGGCCAGTCCCAAGAAGCGGAAGGAAAGCCGCGGGGATAGGGTCTGCCGATTCATTTCTGAATTTTGCAGAGTTCCGGAGGGCGAGCACGTCGGTCAGAAG
This sequence comes from Sterolibacterium sp., assembly GCA_023258955.1. Taxonomy (GTDB): domain Bacteria; phylum Pseudomonadota; class Gammaproteobacteria; order Burkholderiales; family Rhodocyclaceae; genus CAIYYX01. Next base: position 21,681 of record JAHFRE010000002.1, on the reverse strand, counting down.
ATCGTGCTCGCACCCTTCCAAAAGCGGTTCATCCGGGAGATTTACGACAATCCGCGTGGCACGCGCCGCGGCTACCTGAGCATCTCGAGAAAAAATGGGAAAACGAACCTGATCGCAGGCATCATGCTGGCGCACCTGGTGGGGCCTGAGGCGAAGCAGAACAGCCAGATCGTGAGCGGCGCCCGAAGCCGCGAGCAGGCGGGGCAGGTCTTCAACTACGCCGCAAAAATGGTGCAGTTGTCGCCGACCCTGTCTGGCCTCGTGCGCATCGTGCCTTCCGCCAAGCGCCTGATCGGCCTGGCGCGCAATGTCGAGTACCGGGCTCTATCTGCCGAGGGCACTACGGCGCATGGCCTGAGTCCGATCCTTGCGATCCTTGATGAGGTGGGCCAGGTCAAGGGCCCGCAGGACGATTTTATCGATGCGATCACCACAGCGCAGGGCGCGCACTCGGCACCGCTCTTGATCGCGATCAGCACGCAGGCGGCGGACGACGCTGACCTGTTCTCGCAGTGGCTCGATGATGCCGAGCGATCTGCAGATCCGCGGATCGTATCGCACGTCTATGCCGCGCCGAAGGATGCCGGCCTACTGGACAAGAAAGCCTGGCGCGCGGCGAACCCGGCGCTGGGCATCTTCCGCAACCTGGACGACCTGGCGGAGCAGGCGAAGCAGGCCTCCCGGATGCCGAGTGCGGAGAACACGTTTCGCAATCTGTGCCTGAATCAGCGGGTTTCGATTGTCAGCCCCTTCATCTCGGTCGATGTGTGGAAGTCCTGCTCAGCGCCAGTGGCCGACTACGGTTCTGCACCTGTCTGGTGTGGTCTGGATCTCTCCGGACGGACGGACCTTACGGCGTTGGTGATCGTTGGTCGGATCGATGGCGTGTGGCACGTCACGCCACACTTCTGGACCCCAGAGCAGGGCTTGGCGGAGCGCGCCAAGCGCGACCGGAATGCCTACGACGTCTGGGTGAGGCAGGGTTTTCTGCACACAACGCCCGGCGCAACCGTCGATTACGAATTCGTCGCCCAGGACATCGGGAACATCCTCGGCATGCTGGACGTGCGCGCGATTGCCTACGACCGCTGGCGTATCGCCCTGCTGCAGAAGGAACTCGACAGCCTGGGCATCACCCTGCCGCTGGTCGAGTACGGGCAGGGATTCAAGGACATGAGCCCGGCACTCGATGCACTGGAGTCCGAGCTATTGAACGGCCGCCTCGCGCACGGCATGCACCCGGTCCTGAGCATGTGCGCATCGAACGCCATTGTGGCGAAGGATCCTGCCGGCAACCGGAAACTGGACAAGCACAAGGCGACAGGTCGCATCGACGGCTTGGTTGCCCTAGCCATGGCGATGGGTGTGGCTATCGGAAAGCAGGAGGACACGGTCGTGATCGATAGCAGCTATGAGTTGATGCTCGTCTGATGGGGCTCCTGAGCTTCCTCAATCCGTTCCGGGCCTCAGCCGACGATCGCTCCCCATGGGGCGATTTCTGGTTTACGCCGGTCACGGCGCGCACCGCGAGCGGCATCCGGGTCTCGGCAGACAGCGCGCTGCGCCTGTCGGCTGTCTATGCCTGTGTCCGGATTCTGTCCGAGACCCTGGCCATGCTGCCCTTCGTGCTCTACCGCCAGCGGCCCGATGGGGGCAAAGACCGGATCACTGACCACTGGCTCTACACGCTGCTGGCCAAGCGTCCCAACCGCTGGCAAAACGCCTTCGAGTGGCGGGAGATGATGCAAGGCCACCTGGCTTTGCGCGGCAACGCCTACAACCAAATCGTGGCTAACAGCCGCGGCGAGATTACTGAGCTGATCCCGGTGCATCCGGACAAGATCAGTATTGAACTCCTGGACAACGGTGACTACCGCTACCGACTCACCGACCGGCAGGGTATTGCGCGCCCTGTGCCGCGCGGCGAGATTTGGCACTTGAAGGGGTTGTCCAGCGATGGGCTCCTGGGCCTGAGCCCCATTGAGCTTGCGCGGGAGAATTTTGGCATGGCGCTGGCAGCACAGGACTACGGCGCTCGGTTCTTCGCCAACGATGCCAAACCAACGGGCGGCTGGGTGGAGTTCCCGGGCAGTTTCAAGGACAAGCCCGCAAAAGAGGTGTTCCGCGAGGGATTCCAGGCAGCCCAATCAGGGGCCAACCGAGGCAAACTCCTTGTCCTGGAAAACGGCATGAAGTATCACGAGGTGGGTGTCACCAACAAGGACGCCCAGTTCCTCGAGCTACGGAAATTCCAGATCACCGACGTGGCCCGGGTGTTTCGCGTGCCACCGCACATGATCGCGGATCTGGATCGGGCGACCTTCAGCAACATTGAGCAGCAGTCGCTCGACTTCATCATGAGCAGCATGACGCCGTGGGCGGAGCGGTGGGAAGCAGCGATTGAGGCCGACCTGCTCTTTGACGAGGAAGGCCTGGAGGTCGAATTCGACTTCGCCAACCTCTTGCGCGGTGACCGCGCGGCTCGGGCCGCCTACTACCACTCCGGGATTCTGGATGGCTGGCTCACGCGGAACGAAGCGCGCCTGGCGGAGAACATGAATCCGCTCGACGGCCTGGATGAACCCCTGCGGCCGCTCAATATGGTCGAGGAATCCTGGGCCGAGGAGGAAGAAGTGGCTGCGCCGCCAGCTATTCCGTCGGCTGTGCCAGGCAATTCAGCGCCGCCACCGTCAGATGACGAAGAAGCCGCCACCGATCAGCGCCTGTTGGCTGTCGTTACCGCGGTGGCGACCCGGATCGCCCGGAAGGAAGCGGCGGCTCTGGTTCGCGCGCACGAAAGAGGCGGCAACGTCACCGAAACCGCGTGGGCCTTCTATGCAGACCATGCAGCATATGTTGCCGAATCGCTGGGCGTGAGCCTTGATGCGGCACGGGCGCACTGTGACTACATGCTTGCCACGCCTATCGTTGACGGCATTGAGGCGGCGCTGGCCTGCATTGAGCCGCGCGCACTGGCAAGCCTCATCGCGGTCGGCACCCACTTGAGAGGTTGAAAGATGAAACACGCACTCCTGGTTTCCGAGTTCCTGTACACCCCCTGGGCGTTGACGCCCGAGCGGCTTCAAGTCTTCTCCGGCGTCATCTCGCGCTGGTCGCAGGACCTCAAGCCCACCGACGAGGTCATGGGCGGCATCGCCGCCGACCGTGAGGCCAGAGCCGCCCGCGCCTTGTCGAACAGCCGGGCCGGTGGCGGCGGCATTGCCGTTCTGCCGCTGTACGGTGTGGTGACGCAGCGCGGCAACATGGTCGATGACGTCTCCGGGCCTGGCAGTGTCAGCACGCAATCGTTTGCGGTCGCCCTGCAGGATGCGTTGAACGACGACACCGTTGGATCGATACTGATCGACATCGACTCCCCTGGCGGCTCCGTCTATGGGGTGAGCGAACTTGCCGACCAGATCTACCAGGCGCGCGGCAAGAAGCCCATCGTCGCCATTGCCAATAGCCTCGCAGCTTCTGCCGCCTACTGGATAGGCTCAGCCGCGTCGGAACTCTATGTCACGCCCGGCGGAGAAGTAGGCAGCATCGGCGTCTATGCGGCGCACCAGGACATCAGCCAGGCGCTCGAGGCGGAAGGCATTAATGTTCAGTTGATCTCCGCCGGGAAATTCAAGACCGAAGGCAGCCCCTATGGACCCTTGTCAGACGAGGCCCGCGCCGCCATCCAGCAATCGGTGGATGGTTACTACGGCATGTTCACCAAGGCGGTCAGTCGCGGCAGAGGAGTGAGCGTGGCGCAGGTCCGTGATGGCATGGGGCAGGGCAGGTGCCTGTCTGCCACGGATGCGCTGGCGCAAGACATGGTCGACGGTGTGATGTCCTTTGATGATCTCGTAAAAAAGATGCAGAAGTCCGCACGCGTAACCAGGAGCGCTGGCGCGGCTATCGACATGCCTCCGCTGGTTGCAGAGGCCGCGGTCATGGAACTGGAACCATCAGTCGTGGCGACCGCGTCGGCTGTCGAAGCACCCGCCGAGCCGGCGCCTGAAGCGGTGGCAGATGCTGCGCACGAGGTAGTGGCAGCGGTCACCGATGTTGAGGCCGAGCCCAACGCAGACGCTGTGGCGGAAGAAGCATCAGAGCAGACGTGTGACATTGCGCTGGCTGCGCCCGTCAATCGCCTAAGCGCGCGGAAGAACGATCTCGCCCTGCTTCTGTAAAGGAATGATTTCCCGCCTTGTAATCATGATCAGGCTCCGTCGAGTCTGATCAGCAGCATCTCGCGACCCGTTGGTCGCTGCAGTGAATCGAACCGCCTTCTATCTGCTGGCGGTTTTCTTACGTCCATCGATCCCGCCACCGGCGGGATTATAGATTTGGAGATCCACGATGAGCAAGAAACTCCGCGAGCTGCAAGCCCGCAAGTCGGCGTTGGTGACTGACAAGGCCGAGTCCCTGAAACAAGCAAGCAGCCTGCTGGATACCGCTGCTGCAGAAAACCGTGACCTGTCGACCGACGAGCAAGCCGCATTCGACAAGTGCCGCCTCGAGGCCAGCGGTCGCGCCAACGAGATCGAGCGCATTCAGGCCCAGATCGATGTCGAGCAGGAACTCATTGCGGCGCAAGCGCAGATCGGCGTGCAGGAGGCCATCGGCATCATCATCACCGAGAACGTCGAGTCCGATCCCAAGCGCGGCTTCAAGTCCGTCGGCGAATTCATGCAGGCCGTCTATCGCGCCGAGAAGTTCGGTCAGACCCCTGATGCGCGCCTCTTGATCGGTGCCGCCGCCCCGTCAAACTTCAGCAACGAAGGTGCTGGCCAAGATGGTGGGTTCTTCGTGCCGCCGGAGTTCTCCAAGGATATCTTCACACTCTCGCTGGGCGAAGACTCCCTCCTGCCGCTGACCGACGAAGTCGAGATCAACGGCAACAGCATGGCCTTCCCCAAGGATGAGACCACGCCCTGGGGGACCAACGGCATCCGGGCCTTCTGGCAGGGAGAAGCGGCTACCGCCGTCTCCACCAAACTCGCCCTGGGTCTTGCAACGCTCCGCCTCAAAAAGCTCATGGCGTTGGTGCCCACCACCGATGAACTGCTCGAAGATGCCAACGCCCTGGCAAGCTACCTCCCGGGCAAGATCGCCGACTCGATCCGCTGGAAGACCAATGAGGCCATCCTCTTTGGCGCCGGCGCTGGCGTACCCATCGGCTGCATCTCCAGCCCGGCAATCGTCACCGTCGCCAAGGAATCCGGCCAGGCCACGGCAACCCTCCTGCCGGCCAACCTCGCCAAGATGGTCTCCCGCCTGCCGGCCGGCTCCTACAACAAGGCGGTGTGGATCATCAACAACGATGTTCTGCCCGCACTCTTCACCCTCACGCTGGGGAACTACCCGATCTACCTCCCCTGCGGTTGCATGACCGGTAGTGGCGGCGGCATCCAAGGCAACCCGTACGGGATCCTGCTCGGTCGCCCGATCGTGGTCTCCCAGCACGCGGCGAGTTTCTCCAGCCAAGGCGACGTCATCCTGGCCGACCTCTCCTACTACCAGACCATCACCAAGGCAGGTGGGATGCAGACGGCCACCTCCATGCATCTCTATTTCGATGCGGACCTGACTGCCTTCCGCACGACCTTCCGCATGGACGGCCAACCGAAGATCGTCGCCCCCATCAACCCGGCCAAGGGTAGCAGCACCCTCTCGCCCTTCATCCAACTCGGCTCCCGCTAACCCCTAGCGGGGTGGCAATTTAGATGGGCACCGCGCAGGTGCCCGTCTCGACAGACTTTAGAGGAGATACGCCATGTACCCGAATGCAAAACCGAGCGAGATTGTTACTGTTCTCGCCACCATCGATCCTGTCAGCCAAGCTGCCGGGAGTGCTACCACTGGATGGCTTCCGGTGGCGAACTTCCACAACTTCCTCGCCGCCGTTGAGGCTGGCGTGCTGGGAACGAGTGCTACGGTCGACGCCAAGATCCAGCAGGCGCAAGACAACAGCGGTACCGGTGTGAAGGACGTCACCGGCAAGGCGATCACCCAGATCGTCAAGGCCTCTGGCGACAACAAGCAGGCGCTGATCAATTTTCGAGGTGAAGACCTGGACAACCTCAATGGCTTTGCCTATGTGCGGTTGTCAATCACGGTCGGCACGGCGGCAAGCCAAGTGGCGGCGCAAGTTCTTGGCTTCACCCCGCGCTATGCCACGGCGGACGCCTTCAACCAGGCCGGTGTCGTCCAAATCGTCTAGGCCGCGCCACACCTTGTAACCGAATCCGGGGCACCTCTTGGTGCCCCGATCCATTTTGGAGACCGACATGCCCAAGGCTTTGATGTACTCGCAGACCTGGTTTGACTGCGATGCGGGCGGAACCAGCTATGCCAAGTACCAGGCAGGCCAAACCTATCCACTTCACGAGGATGCCGAGCGCCACGTAGCACTCGGCATCGCCGAAGTCATTGATGTTCGCGCGGCCGAGAAACCCGCCGCGGAAAAGGCCGACCGCGCGCAGGGCAAAGTCGCTGCCGAGTCGACTGCTACCCCCTAGGAGAAACGAGATGCAGACTCATAATGGAATCGCCGCCGGCAACGCGGCGACAGACAGCGCTATTGCCTCGCAGAGTAGCGTGGTTGAGACGGCCGGTGTCATCGGCGTCTACAACGTCCAATGCGTTGGCCCCGATGGCCAGGTGAAGTGGGAAGACACCGCCGACAACATCGTTACCAACGTTGGCAAGAACCTGGCGCTGGACACATTTCTCGCCGGCTCCGCCTATACCGCCGCCGTCTATATGGGCTTGGCCAATGGCTCCGCCTCAAGCTGCACCGTCTCTGACACGATGGCGTCAAAGACCACCTGGTTGGAAGTCGGTGCTACCAACGCGCCGACCTACACCAGCCCGCGCAAGACCCCGAGTTGGTCGAGTGCCGCGGCTGGCTCCAAGGCCACAAGCGCAGCTGTCGCCTTTGCGATCACCTCGAGCGGTACGGTCGGCGGCTGCTTCCTGGTCTTTGGCTCCGGTGCGGTGACCACCATCGACTCGACGGCGGGTGTCTTGTATTCCTGTGGCGCCTTTACGGGCGGCAGCAAGACGGTCTCCAACGGGGACACATTGAACGTTACTTACACCGCGTCGATGTAACGCGTCGTCCCATTCAAGGAAGAACATCATGGCCTCAAAATTCCCCAAAGGCACGATTGTCCATCAGGTCGTGCAGGTGCTCTCCGGCAAGGTGCAGTCCTTCTCGGTCGATCAGGAGTCCGGCGACGTGCAGTATTGCGTCGAATGGGTTGATCCGGAGGGCAATATCCACAGCCGCTACTTCATTGAATCGGAACTTGCCGCGGATTCGACGGTTGAAACTGTCGGTGCGCCGGTGGAGGCGGCGCTGGCCCCGCCTGTTGCTCCCGCCGCTCCGGCAGTCTAGCGCATGGGCGCCCAAGGCACAGCAACGCTCAACTTCGGGAGTTTTCCCGGTGCTCAAGAAGCGAGCGTTGCTGTCACCGGTCAGACGGGAATCACGGCGGGTTCGCTGGTCGACGCGTGGGTTCTGCCGGCTGATGGCACTGACCATTCTTCGGATGAGATGCGCGTCGACCCCATTCGGGTAGCCGTCGGAAACATCGTGGCCGGTACCGGTTTCACGATCTATGGTTACCCCGGCGACGTCCAAGTGTTCGGTTCGAAGACCGCCTATGGTGGCCTGCCTGACCAACAGGCAGATACCTATGGTGGGTACAACATCGCCTGGGTATGGAACTGATGAGCCAGAAGAGTTTCGTGAAGGACGCGGCAGAAGCTGAGATCCAAGCTGTACTCGAAAAATATCAAGTCGATTTGGTGTTCATTGGCATCACCCGCAACGGACTGCCTGCTGGTGGGCAATTTACCGTTGAACCACGCCAAGAAGACCGTTCGCACAGACAGGAGCAGTGAAGTGGCGATCCAGATCATTGGCAATGGCGGCACGGTTGCAGAAGTCGACGGCACCACGTGGCGTGCTCTGCGGGTCACCGACCGTCCAACCGAGTTCGGCGCTGGCGGCTACTACAGAACCGCGATCTCCCAGCTAACCGCTGCCGCCCCGGCAGCCGGTGCCAATCTCGTGTCCCTGCGCTGGACATCCGGCGCGCTCCTTATGCTGATCCGCTACCTGCAGATCACGATCAACGTGAGTACCGCGTCTACCGCAGGCCTGCCGCAGTTCGCGGGCTATGTCGCACGCGCCTACACCGTGACAGACACGGGTGGCACGGCGGCAACACTTTCGGGCAACAGCTTCAAGAAGCGCACCAGCCACGGCGGGACCTCCTTGGGCGATCTGCGCTATACCGCTGCCGCCACCCTGACTGCCGGCACGCGCACCTTGGATGCTGCGCCTTTCATCACGACGACGACGAATATCGCGCTGGGTTCCAACAGCACGGCAATCCTCGACATCGACGGCCCTGGCGATCACCCGATCGTGCTCGCACAGAATGAAGGCATTGTGTTCCAGAACGTCACTGCAATTACCGCGGGCGTGTACCAGTACACGATCAACATGGCCTGGGCCGAAGTGCCGGCGTACTGAGTCGTGGGTCTGCTTCTGGCACTGGAGGGCGGACTATCGAGCAACAACGTCCATTTCATCGGGCAAATCGAGAGCTCGCCACTGCTTGATTTGAACCAGGGAGGCTTGATCAGCAGTGCCACGGTGAGCGATGCGGGGATCAATCCCGTGATTGTCTCGTATGTCCCTTGCTCGACTTCCTCGGGCGGACTGGACCTGGCCTTAGGCACGCCAGCGACCTATGCCGGGGCGGGCGTTACCGCATCGGGGCTGGCAGGGGAATTCAGCGCGGGAAGCGTCATCATTCCGGCTGGCGTTGCCGGCAGCGTCACCAGCCCGAACTTCACGGCAAGCCCATCGATCACGACATGGACGCTCGAGGGCTGGTTCTATCCCACGGTCGCTGACGCGATGTTCATCCAGTTGGACATCAAGAACAATAACGTCACAGGCGGCTGGTATTTCAATCCACAGGCCGGTGGCACGAATACGGCAGGTTGGCTAAGCACCAAGGGCTTCAGCACCGGAAATATCCTGGCTCCAACGCTAAATGCGTGGAATCACTTCTGCCTGCAATACACCGGCGGCACGCTCTACGCCTTTGTCAATGGTGCGGTGATCACCTGCACGGGCGGGACCACGGACTACTCGCTCTCCGGAACGTGCAGCATTGGGGGTGAGATCACCTCCAACCCACTGGACACGCTCTACGTCAGCGAACTGAGCCTCACGAGAACTGCGAGGTTTCCGACGACCGGGTTTGCGCCGCCCACAGCGCCGCTGATGACGATGGCCGGTGATGCAAGTACTGGAGGCTTTGCGTATTCAGGTGATAGAACGGAGACGGCATCGCCATCGGATGCGCCGATGGGCGCTCTGCCGATGTCCGTTCTTCAACATGAGGCCGGTGGACTTGTCGTCAGCGACTTTGGCGTCCCAAATGCCGCAGGCAGCAGCTTCAGTGTGACCGGCGCATCCAATTGGATGCACTCCTATGGCAACGGCTTTGTTGCGACCAGTAGCGGGCAGTTGGGCAAGGTGTCGTTCCGAATGAACCAAACGATGACCGGTAGCGGGGAGCCAACCGTCGGTGGGTCGATTCAACTGTGGCAGCTGTCGACGAACGACATTAGCACCGGACAGCCCAATACGCTGCTGGGCACATTGCCCGGGATCTTTCCCGCGAATCTTCCCGCAAGTACGGCGTGGATCACGTTTGACCTCAGTAGCGTATCTGGTATGAGCGTCACCGCCGGTACGGGGTACTTCATTGGCTTCTTTGCCGGGTCCGATTGGAATAACGGGGTCACGCATACAGGGGGGATGTATTTTCAGTACGCGTATCCGTTCAATGGCATGATGGGGATGCAGCAATACGGCGGATCCGCGTGGTCGTCCGCCAACGTCCCTGATATGGCGTTGACGATGGCCGGCTACGGCGCGTCGGCTGTGTCGGCATCGACCACAATGGAGTATCAATACCTCACCGAAGCCGGTGGACTAGTGGTGTCCACATTTGGCTACGAGGCTGTCGCGACCGGTGGCAACTACAACACCCTACTTTCGACTTCGTCCTATCTGAAGGCCGGCAGCACCTTCATTGCCAATGCGACCGGACATCTGGGTACGGTCACCTTCTTTGGCGATTGCGCCACGGGACCGGCACCGACTGTGGCGGGCTCGGTAGAGCTGTGGCAGTTATCCAGTAACAGTGTCACATCGCCGCCGTCGTCCTTGATCGCTACGCTGTCAGGGATCATGCCGACCGTGTTCCCTGCAAGCACGGGGGGGAAGGTCTCGTTCGATTTGAGCGGGGCAGCGAACTTCTCAGTGATGAGCGGCGTTGGGTACGCCCTTGTGGTTGCCAGAGGTTCCGATTGGAACTATCCGACGACGGCGGCGGTTGAGATTTCCGGCAAGGTCGGGCCGCCGGCCGCACCATTTGGCACTCTGTCATGCATTACATTCTATTTGTCATCTTGGTCTGTCAATACGGTCTACGGCTCGCTGATTGAAGTGACGATGGCCGGCTACGCTGTGGCTGACGCCACGAATGGCATCGTCGGCATGCTGCTGGAAGATCATCTGACGGCGACGGATACGCCAGTGCTTACGCCTGCGCTCTATGGCGATCAGGCCGAGTCTGTGCATGGACCTGTCCAGCACAGCTGGTATCCAGCCATCAGCCGTGTGGGTATTACGAACTATTCTACGGGCGCCAACGGCCGGCAAGGCAATACGTTTCAAGCGACATCGTCGGGTCAGATCGGCATCGTGCAGGTCTGGCTGTACCGCTGGAATGTCGGGTCGATACCAGCGACGCCCGGTGCGGTAGAACTCTGGGCGGGTGGTGCCAGTGTAGGGGCGATGCCGACGTCCTTGGCTGCGTCGGTCACGATTGATCTTATGACCATTCCGACGTCGCCGCAGTTTGTGGCGGTTGATTTCTCGGGCGTGTCGGGGGCGGTGGTTACGGCGGGAAGCTGGTACTGGATTGGCCTGCGTACCGGGTCGGATTGGGGTGGCGCGAATCAGAACATCGTGCAACCGCTGATGACCCAGGGACAGATTGCGCCGACCCAGACGCAGTTGGCCTATCAAGCGGTGGGTGGCACGTGGTATTGGAACGACTACACCACCCTATTTACTGTGCAGATGGAGGGCAATGGCGACACCATTACGCCGCTAATCAGCAACACGGCGACCGAGGCGGTGACGCTGGCTGATGGCCAAGACTTCGCTTGGATCCCAGGTGGATCCAATGGGTATCTCACTGAGACGGTTACCGCGTCGGATGCGGCGTCGATTACGCCATGGCTTTACGGGGACCAAGCGGAGTCTGTTCATGCCCTGATGCAGCTCGATGAGCGGCAGTTCATCGCGCGCATCGGTGCGGCGAATGTGGTGATCACCGAAGCGCTGCAACATGGCGTGACGTTCATGGCCAGTGCCAGCGGCACACTCGGCTGGGTGAGTTTCTATGGTGGGCAGAATCAAGGCGGCCTGCCGGCACCGTCGACTTTGGGTGCCGTCGAGGTCTATTCGCTGGCGGGAGCAGGGCCAACCTACGCGCCTGTGTCGCTGCTTGGCTCCATCTCCCTAGACATCAACGCGCTTCCTTACACGGGTGCGGATTACGTCTTTGATTTCACCTCACAGAACATTGCGATCACGGCAGGGAGCGGGTACTACATTGGCGTAAGAACAGGGACGGATTGGATCTACGGTACAAACCGAAACCTGTATGTGCGCTATTGCAACGGAAGTCCCAATCCCGCGTTGTCCGCTGCGATGTACTGCAGTGCGGGTACCTGGTGGATAACCAATACCAACATACAGATGACGGCGCAGTTAGCCGGCAATGCCGATACGCTGGTGGGGAACTTGGCGACACCTGTATCAGACACCGAGGTAGCAACTGCGGCCGATGCTCTTGCTGGCGGTTACACGGTCGCGATGCCAGAATCGGCAACAGGTGCCGACTTGCCAGCATCAGCCGCAGCGTTCCCTGTTGCTGACTATGAAGGTGCTACAGGCGCTGACGCACCAGTGGGTATGTTCACTTCGCCGCAGGCGATAGTCGAGGCCGGAAACGGCACTGACGCGAAGGACTCGACCTATGTTGTGGCAGCGTCCGACACAGAGCTTGCGACAGGTTGGGACTCACCCGTAGCGGCAACGGTCGTTGTTGGTACTGGATCAGAAGGAGGTAGCGCGGCTGATTCCAATACGTCCGAGTTTACGCTTGGCGTTGCTGATGCAGAGGCTGCAGCAGGAAGTGACACGCTAGTGGCGTCGGCGACCTTTGCCAGTGCACTCACCGAGTCGGGGGCGCTCGCAGACACAACAGGCGGAGTTGGGCCTGAGTTTGCGGTGATTGCGGAAGCGGTCACTGCGGCTGATGCGGGTGCGACTTCAGGTGCGCAGCATGTATCTATCCCAGAACCAGCAGCTGCGGCCGATGATCCTTCCTCGACATGTGTCGCAAGCGCCGTGGAGTTGGAGGCGGCAACCGGCGCTGACGCACCTGCTGGTGCAAATGCTACTGCGGCAGCGGGATCGGAAGCCGCAAGTGTTACGGATTCACCTGTTGGCCAGAATGTCACGTCCTCTGCGGGAACAGACGCGACGATTGCGTCGGACGCTGCAACTGGCGGGAATGTGACTAGCGGCGCAGTGACCGAGAGCGCGACAGCCGCTGATGTTCTTTCCGCTGCGGCCGCGTTCGCCGGAGCTCAAGCAGAATCGTCATCCTCTGCGGATGCAATCACTGCCGCAGCGGCGTTCGTTAGCGCTATCGCTGAGGCGGTGAACGGCGCTGATGCTGAAACCGTCGCCGGGCTGTTGGTCAGTGCCATTATGGAGGCTGTAACCGCTGGGTATGCCACGTACGGCGTCGGGCCACAGGGCGTTACAGTCAGCGAGGTCGCTGCCGGATCTGATCTACAGGTCGCGGCGGCTGAATTTATTGCTGCGGCGACCGCAGCCGTGGTTGCCCTGGACGCGACCGATGCTGCCAATGTGGGCGGCGTTGCACTGCAGTCTGAGGTGGCGACAGCAACGGACGCCCCGGCTGCGCTGGCGTTATTCGTTGCGGTGCTGACGGAAGCTGCAACAGGCGCGGACGTCCCGGCTGCAACTGCAGTGTTCGTGGCAGATGCCGCAGGCGCTACGATGGCGACCGACCTTGCGGGAGTAGTTGCAGCGTTCGTTGGCGCCGCTGTCGAAAATGCATCAGGTGTCGATACGGTGTCCGCATTCTGGGTTGCCTACGCCTCGCTTACTGAGTCCAGTGCGGTCGCCGATGCGATTGTACTGATGGGCCAATTCGTGGGCGCAGTGGCAGAAGCTGCGATCGGAGCCGATATCGGGGGAGCATGGACCGGTGTGACGCGGGCGATGGTCGAAGCTGTCGCAGGGATCGATGCAGGATCTGCCACGATGGTGGGTGCTGCCACGCAGCTTGAAGTGAGCGCTTCGAACGACTTGTTGGCTGGGGCCAGCACAATGCCAGTTGTGGAGACTGAGGCAGTGTCTGGCGCCGATGGCGCTGCTGCCCTTTTTTCCTCGCCGCAAGCTATTGCCGAGGTGACCACGGCTGGCGATGGCAAGGCAGGGCAACTGGCAGCTATTGGTGCCAACAGTGAGCCTGCCAATGCTCTGGATGCCGAGTTGAGCACAATGGCCGCTGTGGCTTCGACCGGCGAAGCGGCATTTGCTGCAGATACTTCGGCAGGCACCGTTGCCTTCACCCTCGTGGTGGCTGAGTCGGGAGGGGCAGCCGACAGTGGAATAGCTACCTTCTCCGCCGTGGCGGCAGCCCTCGAGGCTATCGCTGGAGTTGACTGGCAGGTGGTGGTGTTGAGCGCCGCAGCAGAAATAGTCGTTGGGGTAACCGCAGCGGATTGGTTGGGTGCCACGACCGTGGCGGACGCCGCGGCGGTTGAAGCGGTAGTGGCCTTAGATGCGACCGGCGGCGAGGCTGGCCAATGGGTGGGGATTTACGAGGTCGTGTCGGCGACTGAGTCCGGGATAGTGGAACTGGCGCGCTTGGCATTCGGACTGGAGGACGTCAGCACCACCGACTTGGTCCTGGCGAACGTGAATTTTCATGTTGGCACGGTCGAGTACGTCATGGCAGTCGATCTCTGGACCGGCGTTCTGTGGGTCTTTGACCACCGATTCGTCGTCTCCGGCGCCGGTCGATCGTTCTCGGTTCAGCGCGGCGGCATTTCGCCGGTCGCGATGCTGCCAAGGCATTTTGAGGTGACGGAGGCCGGCACGACATGAGTGAAGCGATAGTCGCCAGAGATTTTGAGAGGTCCCGATGACCGCGCGCCTGGACACCAAGGACCCGGCGGAAGAGCTCACCCTGACCTTTGACTTCTCGGTGGGACTTGGCGCAGACGATCTTCTGACGGGCACGCCGACCGTGACAGTGGCCGTCCTTATTGGGCGGGATCCTGGTCCCGCCGGCCTCTTGAATGGCGCGCCGGCGATAGACGGCACATCGACGCGCGTCTATCTGCCGGTCCAGGCCGGCAACGAAGGCTGCGATTACTTGATCAAAGTGGTCTGCGCGACCACGAGCGCATCTAAGGTCCTCGCGCTTTCCGCCGTGCTACCGGTCCGTTCCTTGAACTGAGGGACTGTCGAATCTGATAAGCCAGGGCGCCTCCGGGCGCTCTTTTTACTGGGAATTCCATGCCCCTCCAGCTTCTGACACCGCCGGCGGCTGAGCCATTGCATCTTAACGATGCGATCGCCCACATCAAGCAAGACGCCGGGATCGATGACGCCCATATCCTGGCCACCATCGTGGCGGCGAGGAAATCGGTCGAGAATCGGACCTGGCGGCAGCTGGTCTCAGCGCGCTACCGGCAGGTCCTGGACAGCTTTCCGGGGATGGGGGAGTTCGGTACCCGGTGGGGCTACCCCTTCATGCTACCGAGCAATGCCATCCTCATGGATCGCGCGCCGGTGCTGCATGTCGAGTCGATCCAGTACCTGGCCATGGATGGCAGCACGCAAACAATGCCCGCGGCCGACTATACGGTGGACTACGCCTGCGAGCCGTGCCGGATCACCCCGCTCTTCGGCAAGATTTGGCCGATTCCGCTGCCGCAGATCGGCGCAGCGTGGGTAACGTTCAGCGCGGGTTTCGCTTCGCCGATTGTGGCAGATCCGGTGGCCGATACGGTGTCAGTCAAAATCTGGCGGCCGCTCGCCGTGGGCGACGTGGTCCAGTTCTCGAACAGCGGGGGCATTCCGCCCGCACCACTGCAAATCAACACCGACTACACCCTGGTTTCTGTCCTGGCGGACGGCGTGTTTCAGGTCGCGTTGGCGGCTGGCGCCGCGGCTATTGATATTACTGACCGCGGCATCGGCCAGAGTTTCATCGGCGAGGTGCCTGGCGACATTCTCGCCTGGATACGGATGCGCGTGGGCTCCTTGGATGTGTTTCGGGAAGAGGCTATTGCTATGAGCCGCGGCAAGATTGAGAACCTGCCCTTCGTCGATTCGCTCTTTGATAGCTACACGACCTGGTGAGCCATGGCTGTCGTCTTCAAATCAGGTGACCTTCGCCACAGGGTCGATATCCAGGTCCCGGTGGTTGCTACCGGCGAGATCGGTGGCGGCATCAAGACCTGGCAGACCGTCGCCAATGTAGCGGCTTCCATTACCCCGACCTCGGGATCCGAGCGCATGGCCGCGGCCGCGATCCAGTCGTCGGTGAGCCACACCATCATGATCCGCTGGAAGGCCATCTTCTCGGACCCGAAGGTGGTGGCAACGATGCGCATTGTGTACGGCGCCCGGATTTTCAACATCCACGACAGCGAGAACGTGGAAGAGCGCAATCGCATCATCGTGCTGTCGGCTTCCGAAGGAATGAATGATGGCTGAGGCAAAAGTTGAGGGCCTGTCTGATCTGTGGGCCGCGATGCAGGATGTGCCGGTCAAGATCGAAACCAATATCCTGCGCGGGGGCCTGCGCGCAATGGCTATTCCGATCCAGCAGGAAGCGAAGAGCCTCGTGCACAACGTGTCGGGCGACCTGGCGAAGTCAATTCGGATTGCTACAGGATCGAGAAACGGGACGGTGTACGCCAAGGTGATCGCAGGGAAGCACAAGAAGCCGGGCGATCCCTTTTATGCCCACATGGTCGAGTTCGGCACCGCGGCGCATTGGATCAAGCCGCGATACACCAAGGCACTCGCCTTCGGCGGCGTGATGCGCGATGCCGTGCGCCACCCTGGCGCGCAGAAGAAGCCGTTCATGCGCCCGGCCATGGATGGGCGGGCCCAGGAGGGATTGGAAGCCATGGCGGATTACATGGCGGACCGGCTGCCCAAAGAACTTACCAAGCTGTGAAACCAGAAAAGGTTCTCTTTACGCTGCTCGCTGCCAACGCCGGAGTGGCGGCGCTGACCGGTCACCGCCTCTACGCGGATGCAGCGCCCCAGGGAACGATTAAACCGTTCATCGTCCTTGGCCTCCTGGGCGACCGACCGATACACCCCATCGATGCCACGCCGGGCATGGACCCCTGGATGGCGAGGGTGCAGGTGAACTGCTTTGGTGGGACATCAGAATCAGCGAAGGGATTGGCTGAGGCGGCAATTACCGCCTGCGAAAAGGAAAACGGGATCATCGGCGGTGTGCAGGTAATCTTGATTCGCGTCGACACGCGCGTCGCTTCGCATTACGACATGGACGTCGACACCTACCAGCAAGCCGTCGATTTCTTTGTGCATTACTACCGATAGCACCTTTCAACCGCAATACCGCAGCCGCCCGTGAGGCGGCTCTTTTACGTCCAAGGAGTCTCCCATGGTCATGTCGTCTGGCGTATTCAAACAAGTTACCTACAAGGCCGAGACGGTCTTCGGCACCGCACCCGGTGCGTCGGGTGCGCAAATCATCCGGCGCGTGGAATCGGTCCTGGATCTTTCCAAGGATACCTTCAGCTCGAACGAGATCCGAACCGACATGCAGGTGGCTGACTTTCGCCACGGTACGCGGCGCGTCAAGGGTTCGCTCAAGGGAGAACTCTCACCCAAGACCTATGCCGACTTCATCGCCGCAGTCGTGCGGCGCGACTTTGCCTCGGTGAGCCCTATTGCGAGTGCGTCGATCACGATTGCGGGCACCGGCCCCACGTGGACACTGACCCGGGCGGCGGGGTCGTTTCTCACCGATGGTGTGAAGGTCGGCGACGTGATTCGCCTGAGCGTGGGCGTATTCAATGCGGCGAATCTCAACAAGAACTTGATGGTCACCGCGCTGACCGCCACCGTCGCCACGGTGATCGTCCTGAATGGGACCGCACTCATTGCCGAAGGTCCGATTGCCGCGTCGACCGTGACCGTGGTGGGCAAAAAGACCTACATGCCGACCACCGGTCACACGGCGAAGTCGTTTTCCTACGAGCATTTCAACGCCGACACGAGTCTCTCCGAGCTCTTTACCGGCGTCAAAATCGACACGATGGCCATTGCCCTGCCGCCCACCGGCATGGGGACCATCGACTTTGGACTGATCGGGCAGAACATCACCACAGGTTCCTCCGCCTATTACACGGGTGCCACGGCGGCCTCAGCGACGGGTGTGGTCTCCGCCGTTAATGGGGTTTTGCTTATCAGTGGCACGCCAGTGGCGAACTGCACGGGCCTCACGATCAACGTCGCCGGCGCCCTGTCAGGAGATCCGGTGGTGGGGCAGAACTTCGTGCCCTACGTCTTCCCGGGGCGGATGACGGTGACTGGCCAATTCACGGCCTACTTTGATTCCGGCACCTTCCGCGACAACTTCATCAACGAGGACGTGATCGGTATCTCCGTGGCGCTTACGAGCAGCAATGTCGCCGCCGCCGATTTCATAGCCATCAGCCTGCCGGCCTTGAAACTCAGTAGCTGCACCAAGACAGATACGGAGAAGGGAATCATCGCGACCTATGCTTTCACGGCGCTTCTCAATACCGCCGGCGGCGCTGGCACATCCAGTGAGCAGACCACGATCGTTGTGCAGGACTCTGCCGCTTAAGCGATCCATAGCACCAAACCAAGGGTCGCGTTTGAAACGCGACCCCTCTCTTTCCCCACAGGAGTACAAGCGAATGAATAGCGCAGCGGCAACCGTATTGAATTCCCTCCTCGACATCTCGACCATCAGCGAGCTCAGCGAGGCAGACGTCGTTATCAAGCATCCGGTCACCGGTGCGCCCACGGGTGCCCTAGTGACGCTGGCCGGTCCCGAGCATCCAAAGAGAAAGCAGCTGCTCTTTACGCGCACCCGGAAGCTGCGCGCCAAGTTCCAAAAGGCCGGCAAGGTGCAGTTGGATGATCCGGAGGACGAGGAGGCCGATGGCCTGAGTTATCTTGCCGCCTGTACCCTGGGCTGGATCGGGATCGGCGAGGATGGAAAGCAGATTCCATTCTCGACCCAGGCCGCAGCTGACCTCTACGCGCGGGTAGGCTGGCTCAAAGCCCAGGTCGCCGCCGCCCTGGAGGAAAAGGAAAATTTTATCAGGGCCTGCGGGACGGACTGATCCGCCACGCCGAGCAGCAGTTCGCCTTGGGCCGGCGAGATAAAGACGGCACCACCTTCCGCCAGCACCTTGAAGCCGTCGCCCAGGCAACCGGCGAGATGCCGCCAGAGCTGATTCCGCTCCCCATCCCGACCGGGTGTGGTGCGGTCTGGTCGGTGTTCCTGCAGTTGAATGCACGCCGCGGCAACAACGGCATGGGGGTGTCCCCTATTGCCTTGGCAGATGTTGTCGCCTGGCAGCAGCTCATGGGTGTGGAGCTCACTCCCTGGGAAGTCGAGACCCTCTTGCAACTGGACTGCGTCGCCCTCGCGGCGCCAACCTCAATGGACAAAACATGAGCGATATCACGATTGGCAATCTGGTGGTCCAGATGTCGGCCAACGTCGCCCGTTTGTCGTCCGACATGCGGGAGGCGAAGAACGCGGTCACCGAGGCCACCAGCCAAATCAGCGAAGCGGCGGAAAGCGCCATGCACGCCCTGGAGGCGCTGGGCGTTGGGCTGTCCATCGCCGAGTTTGCCGAGTTCGTGCGGCACACGTCCGAAGCCGCGGAGCATCTGCTTAACCTGCAGAAGGCGACTGGCATTGCCGTCGAGGTGCTGTCGGGCCTAAGTCTCCTAGCCAAGCAAAACGGTACCGACATCGATTCGCTCTCGCGCGCCGTTGAAAAACTTTCCGTGAACATGGGCAAGACCCCCGAGGATTTTAAAGCGCTGGGCGTCTCCGCCAAGGATCCGATGGAGGCCTTCATGCAACTGGCCGACATCTTCAACCTGATCCCGGACATCCAGACGCGGAACGCCGTGGCGATGAAGGCGCTCGGCAAATCCTGGGCCGAGGTGGCGCCGGTGATGTCGCTCGGCTCTGAGGAGATCGAAAAGACCGTGGAGAAAGGGCTGGCACTCTCGCACATGAACACGGAGCTTGCCAAGTCCTCCAAGGAATTTAACGACAAGTGGGTTGAGCTGACCGGCACCGGTGGCTTTGCCAACCAGATGCTTGCAGCGCTCTTACCCACGATGAACGGTGTGGTCGATGATTTCTTGGCGTTGCGCGATAGCACCGGCGGGACCGGCACTGCCTTTGAGAAGTTTGGTGCGTCGGTCGCCTCGGTCGTCTCGACCACCAAGGACGTAGTGGCGTGGCTCACGAACCACAAGGAAGCCGTCGAGGCAGTTGCCGGTGCATACGGCTCCTGGAAGATTGCAAACTGGCTGGGTCCCTTGATTACGGGCTACGCCCAGGCCGCTGTCGCCACCTACGAAAAGGTGACCGCCGACGTGGCGCTGAAGGCGGCGACCTTGGCCGCTGCCGAAGCGAATGTCGCGGCGACGGCGTCCACCGCGGCGCTCACCGCCACCCGCGTGGCTGAACTGCGCGCGGCGGTCCTGGCCGCTGAGGGGGAAGTGGCACTGGAAATTGCCACCAATGGCTTGATTCCTGCCCAAGCCAGGGCAACGGCAGCAGAACTCGCCCATGTCACCGCCCTTGAGGCGCTGGTCGTGGCGCAAGAGGGTGCATCGGTCACCGCGGCGGCCGCAGGCGGGGCGGTGACGCTCCTCGGCGGCCCGGTGGGCGTCATCATCACCTTGCTCGGGCTCGCCGCGACGGCCTGGTTTGCCTTTGGAGACTCTGGGAAGTGCGCGCTCGACAAGCTGATTCCCTCAGCGGACGACGCCCAGGCGCGGCTCGACAAGATCAACCAGACCCTGAAATACGGGACCGGTGAGCGCGCGCAAATCGAAGCGCAGCTCGCGGCCATTTCTGCTAAGAAGGTGGAGCTCTACCAACAAGAGGACTATTTCGTCAAAGGCCAGCTCGAGGAACTGGACAAAACCCGGGCAACGCTGTTGCAGCAGCGAGACGCCTTGGATGCAATCGATGCCAAGCAAAAGGCCGCCGCGGGCTCGGCGGGCACACTGACCCAAGCGCAGAAGGACGCCGCGCAAGCCGCAGCAGACTTCCTGGCCAGGGGAACCCAGGCGGCGGACGACCAAGTTACCAAGTACAACGCGTTGGTCGATCGGGTCAATGCCTACGCCGCGCAGATTTCCCTGGCGGTGGATCAGAACAAGGCCGTGACCGAAGGAGAAAAGTTGAACCTCGCCGTCAAAGACATGCTTGGAAAGTCTATCGTCGGGGTCGACGCCGGCATGAAGGCATTGCTGAAGTCAGCCGCCGCCTACATTCTGCAGAAGGAAGCGGAGCGAAAGGCCGAGGAAGATGCCACGAAGGCCCTCAAGGATCGGGCCACGGTTCTGGCGGCGGTGGACAAGGTGACCCAGGAGGTTTCCAAGTCGACGGAAGCGTTCGCGATCAAGCAAAAGGAATCCATCGATGCGCTAAAGACCGGGATCGCGGAAATCGACATGAGCCCTCAAGAGCGCGCCGTGACCCAGGCTATGGCGTTGATCGACAAGGCGCTCGAGCAGGAAATAGAGAAAGTTTCGGAGCTCATGGGCGCCAAAGGGTGGGGCGGCACCGAGGAATTCGATCGGGTGATCGGCGCGCTGCAGCAATCTGCAGAAAAGCAGAAGGCCATCGTCACCGACCTCATCAACTTCAAGATTGCGAAAGAGCGCGACTGGGTGACGGGCACGAACCAGGCGTTCATGGACTACGTAAACAACGCGACGAACGCCGCCAGTCAGGCGAAGGCGTTCTGGAACGCGGCGCTGACCGGCATGGAGGACCTTTTGGCCAAGTTCTTCACCACAGGCAAGCTGGGCTTCTCCGACTTCATCAAAGTCATCGAAGCGCAGCTCGCCAAGATGGCCGCCCAGCAGATTGTCGTGTCCATTGTCGGGGAAGTCACCGGGGGAGCTGTCGCAGGGGCTGCCGCAGGGGTAGCCGGCTCAGCCGGCGGCGCTGCTGCGGGTGGGTTTATGTCCTCTGCCGCCGGGAGCATGCTCGCCGCGAACGCCGGGACGATTGGCGCGATGCAAGGCGGTGTGGGTTCCGCTTTTGCCGACTACCTGGCGACCAACGGCTTCATTTCCTCGGCGGGTTCCTACATGGCGGCCGAGGTCATTCCGGTCCTTGGCGAGGTGGTATTGGCGATCTCAGCCCTGAACGCCCTTTTTGGCAGCCACGGCACGCCGACGTCCTC
>JAHFRE010000219.1 GCA_023258955.1 Sterolibacterium sp. | reverse complement strand
TCCGGCCGCGCGCGGAGTCGCGCGGTGCCACCGGTGTGGCCGAGTTCGATCGGGTCCTCGGTGGCGGCCTGGTCGAAGGCGGCGTCGTGCTGATCGGCGGTGATCCGGGCATAGGCAAATCTACCCTGCTGTTGCAGGCGCTGGCGCTGATGGCGGCGGCGGGCCAGCCGGTGCTCTACGTCTGCGGCGAAGAGTCCTGCGAGCAGGTCGCCCTGCGCGCGCAGCGACTGCAGGTGCCGACCGAGGGCCTGGCGCTGCTCGCCGAGATCAATCTGGAGACCATCCTGGCGACGCTCGCCAGCCTCAAGCCGGCACCGGCGGTGGCGGTGATCGACTCGATCCAGACCCTCTATTCGGAAGCGCTGCAATCCGCCCCCGGTTCGGTGGCGCAGGTGCGCGAGTGCGCGGCGCAATTGACGCGCCACGCGAAGCGCAGCGGCTGTTCGATCATCCTGGTCGGCCACGTCACCAAGGACGGAACGCTCGCCGGTCCGCGCGTGCTCGAACACATCGTCGACACCGTGCTCTACTTCGAAGGCGATCCGCATTCCTCCTTCCGCCTGGTGCGCGCGGTGAAGAATCGCTTCGGCGCGGTGAACGAGCTGGGCGTCTTCGCCATGACCGAGCGCGGCCTGCGCGGCGTCTCCAACCCCTCGGCGCTGTTCTTGTCGCAGCACCCCGAACCGGTCGCCGGCAGCTGCGTCATGGTCACCCAGGAGGGAACGCGACCGCTGCTGGTGGAAATCCAGGCCCTGGTCGATCCGAGCCACAGCCCCAATCCGCGCCGGCTCACCGTCGGCATCGAGCAAAACCGCCTGGCCATGCTGCTCGCCGTCCTGCATCGCCACGCCGGCGTCGTCTGCTACGACCAGGACGTGTTCGTCAACGCCGTCGGCGGCGTGCGCATCGCCGAGCCGGCGGCCGATCTGCCGGTGCTGGCGGCGATCGTCTCCTCGCTGAAGAACAAGCCGCTGGCGACCAAGCTGGTCGCCTTCGGCGAGATCGGCCTGGCCGGCGAAATTCGTCCGGCACCGCGCGGCCAGGACCGGCTCAAGGAGGCGGCGAAGCTGGGTTTCACCCACGCCCTGATCGCCAAGGCCAACGCGCCCAGGCAGGCCATCGCCGGCTTGACCGTGCTCGCGGTCGACCGGATCGGGCCAGCGATCGAGCGGTTGTTCGAACTGTGAGAGGCGAGCGCGCGTGCGCCTGACCTGGCGCTTGCTGGCGCGGGACTGGCGCGCCGGCGAATTGACGGTGCTGGGCCTGGCCCTGGTGCTGGCGGTGGCCAGCCTCTCCAGCGTCGCTTTCCTCAGCGACCGGATCGGCCAGGCCCTGCTGCTCGAGGCGCACCAGTTGCTGGGCGGAGATCTGCTGTTGTGGGCCGACCATCCCTGGGACGACGCGGTGCGCGCCGAGGCCAGAGGTCGGGGCCTGGCCCAGGTCGACTCCGTCAGCTTTCCCAGCATGGTGACGAGCGGGCAGGGCAGCCAGTTGGCTGAGGTGAAGGCCGTGGGCGAGGGCTATCCGCTGCGCGGCAGGCTGCGCGTGGCGCCGGCGCAGAACCTCGCCGACGCCGAGACGGAGGCGGTGCCGGCGCCGGGCCAGGTCTGGCTCGACGAGCGGCTGACCGCGACCTTGGCGCTGCAGCCGGGCGAGCTTCTGGCGCTGGGTCGCTCGCGGCTGACGGCGGCGGCGGTGTTGACGCTGGAACCCGATCGCAGCGTGAACCTCTTCGCCATCGCGCCGAGGCTGCTGATGAATCTCGCCGACCTGCCGGGGACGGCCTTGATCCAGCCGGGCAGCCGCGTCAGCTATCGCCTGCACCTGGCCGGCGATGCGGCGACCATCGCGGCGTTCAAGGAGTGGCTGCAGCCCAGGCTCAAGCGCGGCGAGAGGATCGAAGATCTGGGCAACGCCCGCCAGGACGTGCGCAATATGATCGAGCGGGCGCAGCGCTTCCTGAGTCTGGCCGCGCTGTTGGCGGTGGTGCTGGCGGCTGTTGCCGTCGGCTTCGCCGCCGACCGCTACGCGCGCCGCCATCTCGACGGCTGCGCCATCATGCGCTGCCTCGGCGCCAGCCAGGCGCAGCTGCTGGCGGTGCACGCCGGTGAGTTCATGGTCTTCGGTGCCGCCACGACTGTCCTCGGTTGCCTCACCGGCTACGCCGCGCAAGACGGTTTGCAGCGCCTGCTCGCCGACGTCATGAGCGTCGTCCTGCCGGCGCCCGGCCTGCGGCCCTGGCTGGTCGGCTCGCTGGTCGGCACCACCCTGATCGTCGGTTTCATCCTGCCGCCGCTGCTTCGCCTGCGCGCCGTGTCGACCCTGCGCGTGCTGCGCCGCGATTGGACGCCGCAGGCCGGTCCGGGCATCGGCTACGCCGCCGGCGGCCTGTCGCTGGCCCTGCTGATGCTCTGGGTCGCCGGCGACCCCACGCTTGGTGGCATCGTCCTCGCTGGCTTTGCCTGCGCGGCGCTGCTCTACGCGGCCGTGGCGCGGTTGGCGCTGGCGGCGCTGGGCGGGCTCGGTGTCGTCATGGGCAGCGGTTGGCGCATCGGTCTGGCCAATCTGCGTCGCCACGGCCGGGCCAGCGTCTTGCAGGCAACGGCGCTGGGCCTGGGGGTCACCGCCATGCTGCTGCTGACGGTGGCGCGCCAGGACCTGCTGGACAACTGGCGGCAGCGGCTGCCGCCCGACGCCGCCAACCGCTTCATCATCAACATCCAGCCCGAGCAACGTGTGCCCCTCGCCGCGCACTTCGCCGCCCAGGGGCTGCCGCCACCGCGGCTCGAACCCATGGTCCGCGCCCGCCTGGTGGAAATCAACGGCCAGCCGGTGAGCGCGGCCAGCTACGAGGAGGAGCGCGCCCAGCGCCTGGTCGAACGCGAATTCAATCTCTCCTGGAGCGCTGCGCTGCCCACGGGCAACAGCGTCGCCGCCGGGCGCTGGCACGGATCGGGGCAAAGCGGTGGCGAATTCTCGGTGGAAAAGGGGCTGGCCGAGACCCTGCACCTGGGGCTCGACGACCGCTTGAGCTTCGATGTCGCCGGCGTGCGCCTGTCGGGCAGGATCACCTCGCTGCGCCGTCTCGATTGGGATTCGATGCGTGTCAATTTCTTCGTCCTGACCCCGCCCGGCATGCTCGAATCCTATCCGGCGAGCTACATCACCAGCTTTCACTTGGCGCCTGAACAGGCCCGCTTCGTCGATGGCCTGGTGCGCGCCTTTCCCAATCTGACGGTGATCGACGTCGCCAGCCTGCTGCGCCAAATGCAGTCCCTGGTCGACAAGCTCGCGACCGCGGTGCAGGCGGTGTTCGGCTTCTCCCTGGCGGCGGGCTTCATCGTCCTCTACGCGGCCTTGCAGGCGAGCCAGGACCAACGGCGCGTCGAACTGGCGCTGCTGCGCGCCCTGGGCGCGCGCACGCAGCAGCTGCGCGGGGCGGTGCTGGCCGAGTTCGCGGCGCTGGGCGCGATCGCCGGACTGCTCGGTAGCCTCGGCGCCAGCGCCATCGCCTGGGCGCTGGCGCGTTTCGCCTTTCATCTCGACTACCATCCGACCCTGGCAATGCTGCCGCTGGGCCTCGTCGCCGCCACGCTCGGCGTGGCCTTGGCCGGCTGGCTGGGTACCCGTGCCATCTTGAGCCAGTCGCCGCTGCTCGCCCTCAGAGGTGAATGAGTTCTACACCAAGCCTTCCATCGGCTGGACGCTGACCATCTCGCCGGCGGCGACGTTGCCCCGCTCGTGCTCGAGGACGATGAAGCAGTTGGCCTCCGCCATCGAACGCAGGATGCCCGAGCCTTGCGCGCCGGTCGTGCGCACCCGCCACTCGCCGTCCTCCTGGAACAGCAGTCCACGCAGGAATTCGCTGCGGCCGGCCGCCTTCTTCAGGGGGACGGCGCAGGGCACGCGGAATTGCGGCAGGGGTGCGGGCAGGCGGCCCATCAGGGCGAGCAGCGCCGGACGCACGAACTGGTAGAAGCTGACCATCACCGCCACCGGGTTGCCGGGCAGGCCGAACAACCAGGTGCCGCCGATCTTGCCGAAAGCCATCGGCCGTCCCGGCTTCATGGCGATCTTCCAGAACGCCACCTCGCCCAGCTTGGCCATCAGCACGCGCACGAAATCCGCGTCGCCGACGGAAACGCCGCCGCTGGTGACGATGGCGTCGCAGCTCGCCGCCGCCTCGAGCAGGGCCGCTTCCAGCGCCTCCGGCTGGTCGCGCACGACGCCCATGTCGAGCACCTCGCAGCCCAGTCGCTCGAGCATGGTGGCGAGCGTGTAGCGGTTGCTGTCGTAGACCTGGCCCTCGCCCAGTTCGTGGCCCAGGGAGCAGAGTTCGTCGCCGGTCGAGAACACGGCGATGCGCACGCACCGTCTCAGCTTGACTTCGACCACGCCGAGGGAAGCGAGCAGACCGATCTCCGCCGGCCGCAGCAGCGTACCGGCGACCAGGGCCGCCTGTCCGGCGCGCAGGTCTTCCCCGGCGTAGCGAAAATGCTGTCCCCGGCGCTGTCCGGCCGGGACGACGATGCTGTCGCCCTCGATCGTCACCGTCTCCTGGATCACCACGGTGTCGAGCCCGGTGGGCACGACGGCGCCGGTCATGATGCGCACGGCCTCGCCCGGCGCGACGGCACCGGCGTAGGCGCGGCCGGCGTAGGCGACACCGGCGAGGCGCAGCCGCGTCTCGCCCTGCGCGCGCAGATCGGCGTGGCGCAGGGCGTATCCGTCCATGGCCGAGTTGTCGTGCGCGGGCACATCCACCGGGGCGATCACGTCCTCGGCCAGGATGCGGTTCAGGCCGCGGCGGATGAAGGCGCGCTCGCTGCCCGCCACCGGTTCGACCAGGGACAGGATCAGTTCGCCGGCGCGCGTCACGGTCAGCGATTCTGGATCGTAGTCATCGGCGCAGGACAGCGCGCGCAAGATCGAGCTCATCGTTGGAGCGCTTCCAGTTCGGCCAGCGTGTTGATGTTGACGAAGGCGGCCTCGTCGGGAAAGTCGACCGCCACCACCCGCAGCGCATCGTACCATCGGTCCATCTTGCGGCCGCCGCTGTCCAGATAGTCGGTCAGATGGTCGAGCAGGCGGCGGCGGCACAGCGAGAACACCGGTTGCAGACCGCTGGCCGAGCGCGCCACGGCCAGGTCGGCGCCGTTGGCCGCCAGTCCCTCGGCCAGCTTCGCCACCAGGTCCAGCGGCAGCAGCGGCGAGTCGCAGGGTACGGTCACCAACAGGGGCGTGCTGCAGGCGCTGAGACCGGCGTGCAGGCCGGCCAGCGGTCCGGCGAATGCCTCCACCGAGTCGGCGTCGGAGATCACCGGATAGCCGAGCGCCCGGTAGGTTTCGAGGTTCTGGTTGGCGCTGATGATCAGTTGGTCCACCTGAGCCCGCAGACGGTCGATGGCGTGCTCGACCAGGGCGCGCCCGCGGAAGGGCCGCAGACCCTTGTCGCCACCACCCATGCGCCGCGCCTGGCCGCCGGCGAGCACCAGACCAGTGATCGCTTCAGGCATCGAGCTGGTCCCTGACAAAGCGTTGCTCGCCCGTATACAGCAGGTAGCGGCCGCCGTGGGCGCGGCCGATCATGGTCAGACCCAGCCGCTGCGCAATCTCGTAGCCCATCTGGGTCAGGCCGGAGCGCGAGACGAGGAAGGGGATGCCCATCTGCGCAGCCTTGATCACCATCTCCGAGGTCAGGCGGCCGGTGGTGTAGAAGATCTTGTCGGTACCGGTGATCTCCTCCAGCCACATTGTTCCGGCGATGGCGTCGACCGCGTTGTGGCGACCGACGTCCTCGACGAACAGCAGGATGTTGCCCTCGCCGTCGGCCAGCGCGCAGCCGTGCACCGCGCCGGCCTGCTTGTAGACCGAATCGTGCTGGCGCACGTTGTCGAGCAGCCGCAGCAGCGTCGAGCAGGCGAGCCGGCCGGCTTCGGGCAGGCGCGCCTGCTCGACGCTGTGCAGCAGGTCGCCGAACATCGTGCCCTGACCGCAGCCGGTGGTGACGGTTCGCCTTTGCATCAGCGCCGCGACGTCGTGCGCGCCGCCGCGCGTGGTCACCGCCGCCGCGTCAGTTTCCCAATCGACCTGCACCGCGGCGATCTCGCCGATGTCCTCGATCAAGCGCTGGTTGCGCAGATAGCCAAGCACCAGCGCCTCGGGCGCCGCGGCCATGGTCATCAGGGTGACGATCTCGCGCTTGTCCAGATAGATGGTCAGCGCGTATTCGGCGGCGATCGGGGTCGCCGCTCGCTCGCCACGCTCGTTGGTGGCGGCGATGCTCACCGTCGACGGACGGGCGGCGCGCGTGAGTTCGGGACGAGGCATGGGGGGCAGCCGTCAGCCGCCTATGTAGGACATCTCGATCTTCTTCGCCTGCG
>JAHFRE010000045.1 GCA_023258955.1 Sterolibacterium sp. | reverse complement strand
CCGAACAGGACCGTGAAACGCCTTCGCGCCGATGATATTGCCCACCTCGGGTGAGAAAGTAGGTCAGCGCCAGACTCCCATATACAACTAAGCCCTCGCAAGAGGGCTTTGTTGTTTCTGCTCGATCCAATCAGATTAGAGCAAGACCATATTGTCCCGGTGTACCAGGACGTCCTCGTCGAAATAGCCGAGGATGGCCTCGATTTCGCTGGTCGGGTGGCGCGCGATGCGGCGGGCCTCGTTGGCCGAGTAATTGACCAGGCCGCGCGCGACCTCCTTGCCCCCAGGGCTGCGGCAGGCGACTGCAGCGCCGCGTTCGAAATCGCCGTCCACGGCGACCACGCCGATCGGCAGCAGGCTGCGTCCTTCCTGCAGGGCGCGTACGGCGCCGGCGTCGAGGTGCAGGCTGCCCGCCAGTTGCAGATGATCGGCCAACCACTGCTTGCGTGCTGCGAGCGGCGTGGCCGTGGCGTAGAGCAGGGTACCGACCTCCTCGCCGTGCGCCAGTCGCAGCAACGCGTCGGCCTCGCGGCCGCTGGCGATCAGCGTGTGGGCGCCGCTGCGCGCCGCCCGTTGGGCTGCGCGCACCTTGGTGATCATGCCGCCCTTGGCGATGCTGCTGCCGGCGCCGCCCGCCATCGCTTCAAAGCTCGCGTCGTCGGCGCGCCCCGCGCTGATCAGGCGGGCGCCGGGATTGCTGCGCGGATCGGCGGAGAACAGTCCGTCCTGATCGGTGAGGATGATCAGGGCGTCGGCCTCGATCAAATTGGCCACCAGGGCGCCGAGCGTGTCGTTGTCGCCGAACTTGATCTCGTCGGTGACCACGGTGTCGTTCTCGTTGATCACGGGCACGACACCGAGTTCGAGCAGGGTGACCAGGGTCGAGCGGGCGTTGAGATAGCGCTTGCGGTCGGCCAGATCCTCGTGGGTGAGCAGGACCTGCGCCGTCACCAGGCCGTGTTCGGAAAAGCAGCTCTCGTAGGTCTGCGCCAGGCCCATCTGCCCCACCGCGGCGGCGGCCTGCAGTTCGTGCATCGTCTGCGGCCGCGTCGCCAGGCCCAGGCGTTGCATGCCGGCGGCGATGGCGCCGGATGAGACCAGGGCGATCTCGCGGCCCTCGGCGCGGAGCCGGGCGATCTGACGCGCCCAGCCAGCGATCGCATCCGGGGCCAGACCCTGGCCACCGTTGGTGACCAGGGCGCTACCCACCTTGACCACCAGCCGCTTGGCTTCAGCTATCCGCCGCCGCATCGTCTGCTTCCGCTTCGACCGGTTGCAGGCCGTCGATGTAGTCCATGATCGCGAAGCACAGCTCGCGGCAACCACCGCCGTTGATCGCCGAGACGGCGAAGTGCCGCTCGACGGCGCCGTAGGCGGCGACCAGCGCGGCTACGCGCTCCTCGCGCTCGTCCTCGGGCAACAGGTCGATTTTGTTGATCACCAGCCAGCGCGGCTTGTCGTAGAGGGCCTGATCGTATTTGCGCAACTCTTCGAGTATGGCGTGGGCGTCGTGCGCCGGATCGGCGTCGGGATCGAAGGGCGAGATGTCGACCAGGTGCAGCAGCAGGCGGTTGCGCTGCAGGTGGCGCAGGAAGCGGTGGCCGAGACCGGCGCCCTCGGCGGCGCCCTCGATCAGCCCCGGAATGTCGGCGACGACGAAGCTGCGACCCTCGTCCACGCGCACCACTCCCAGATTCGGATGCAGGGTGGTGAAGGGATAGTCAGCGACCTTGGGCTTGGCCGCGGACACGGCGCGGATGAAGGTGGACTTGCCGGCGTTGGGCAGGCCCAGCATGCCGACGTCGGCCAACACCCGCAACTCCATCAGCAACTCACGCCGCTCGCCTTCCTCACCGGGCGTGCATTGCCGCGGCGCGCGATTGGTGCTCGACTTGAAATGCAGGTTGCCCAGACCACCCTTGCCGCCGCGCACGATCAGCGAGCGCATGCCGTCGCTATCGAGGTCGGCGAGCACTTCGTTGGAGAGCGCGTCGCGGATCACCGTGCCCACCGGAACCGACAACACCATGTCATCGCCGCCCTTGCCGTAGCAGTCCGAGCCCTGGCCGTTCTCGCCGCTCTGGGCGCGGAACAGGCGCTTGTAGCGAAAGTCGATCAGGGTGTTGAGGTTGCGATCGGCGACGGCGAAGATGCTGCCGCCGTGGCCGCCGTCACCGCCGCTGGGGCCGCCGCGGGGAATGTATTTCTCGCGGCGAAAGCTGGCCACGCCATTGCCGCCGTTGCCGGCGATGACTTCAATGTGCGCTTCGTCGAAGAACTTCATGGTCCGATTTCGCTGGTCCCAAAAACCAAAAAGCCCTACCGCGAGGGCAGGGCTTTCGCGGTGCTGCCGGAAGACTCGCTCAGGCGGCGGGAATGATCACGACGGTCTTGCGATTTTTCGGACCGCGGACGGTGAATGCCACCTTGCCGTCGATCTTGGCGAACAGCGTGTGGTCCTTGCCCATGCCGACGTTGTCGCCGCCGTGGAAGACCGTACCGCGCTGGCGCACGATGATGCTGCCAGCCGAGACCAACTCGCCGCCGGAACACTTGACGCCCAGACGCTTGGAGTGTGAATCGCGACCGTTGCGCGAACTGCCGCCCGCTTTTTTGTGTGCCATGGATGGGCTCCTGTCTAGGCGGCGATGCCGCTGATCTCTATCTCGGTATAGTTTTGGCGATGGCCTTGATGCTTCTGGTAGTGCTTGCGCCGACGCATCTTGAAGATCTTGATCTTCGGACCGCGACCGTGCGCGACTACCCTGGCGGTGACCTTGGCACCGGCGAGCAGCGGCGTACCGATGCTGACCGCTTCGCCTTCGCCGACCATGAGTACCTGGTCGAGGGTGATTTCCGCGCCAACGTCTGCCGGTATCGTTTCTACTTTGATTTTCTCGCCAGCGGCAACGCGATACTGCTTGCCACCGGTTTTTATGACCGCGAACATGTTGGGCTCCAATGAGCATTGCAAAGAACCGCGCATTTTACAGTGAATGGCGGCCGCGGTCAAAAGCAATTTTCGCGGCTTGACGCCCGCCGGGGTGCCGCCTAAGATCGCCGCTTTTCGCCGGTAAATCCTCCGTGCCCCTGTCGCCGCTGCAAACCCTGATCGAATCCGACATGGTCGCGGTCGACGCCGTCATTCGGGAGCGTCTGCATTCCGACGTGATCCTGGTTCGCCAGGTCGCAGAATATATCGTCAGCGGCGGCGGCAAGCGGTTGCGCCCGGCGCTGGTGCTGCTCACCGCCGGCGCCCTCGACTATCGCGGCGTCCATCACCACGAATTGGCGGCGGTGGTCGAGTTCATCCACACGGCGACCCTGTTGCACGACGACGTGGTCGACGAGTCGGCGCTGCGCCGCGGCCGGGAGACGGCCAATGCGCTGTTCGGCAACGCCGCCAGCGTGCTGGTCGGCGACTTCCTCTACTCGCGCGCCTTCCAGATGATGGTCTCGGTCGACGACATGCGCGTCATGCGCGTGCTCTCCGACGCCACCAACGTCATCGCCGAAGGCGAGGTGATGCAGTTGATGAACTGCCACAACGCCGACATCGCGATCGATGACTATCTGCGGGTGATCCGCTACAAGACCGCCAAGCTGTTCGAGGCGGCGGCTCGCCTCGGCGGCATCCTCGGCTGTGCCGACGCCGCGCTCGAGGCGAGCCTTGCCGACTACGGCATGCACCTGGGCACGGCCTTCCAGTTGATCGACGACGTGCTCGACTATTCGGGCGAAGAAGCGGCTACCGGCAAGCACCTCGGCGACGACCTGGCAGAGGGCAAGCCGACATTGCCGCTGATCCACGTCATGCTCCACGGCAGCGCCGAGCAGGCGGCCTGCGTTCGTGCCGCTATCGAAAGCGGCGGCCGCGACGACTTCGCCGCCGTCCTCGCCGCCATCCACGCCACCGACGCGCTGACCGTGACCCGACAACACGCCAAGGTCGAGTCTGATCGGGCGATCGCCGCACTGTCCACGCTCGCGCCTTCGAGCTACAAAGAATCTCTGCTACAATTGGCGCGCTTTGCGATTGCGCGGGATCATTGATCCATACCCGAATAGCTGCACGATAGCGCGCTTGAGCAGGCCGGTTTCAGTCGGCAGGGAATGCAAGCAGTGCCCGTCGTTCTGTTGATCGTCACCTCGGGGCGTAGCTCAGCCTGGTAGAGTACTGCGTTCGGGACGCAGGAGTCGGAGGTTCGAATCCTCTCGCCCCGACCAGCCTAACAAAGACCGCTTCGTGCGGATGTTCCTGACGGACTCCGCTCGCCTGCCGTCGCCTGCCGCCCTTCCCTGCGAATTCTGCGCACGCCGTGTCGCCCCCCTGCCGTGGGGGGGAGCCAGTTGCCGCTTGCCGGCTAGGATGGCCGGATCTGCGCACTGGGATTGTGACGATGGAAGCAGCGGAAGCGGCCGTGTTGGACGAGTTGGAAGAACTGGCGCGAGGGCCGGGCGCGGGTGCCGCCATCCACGAGAGCCTCCCCGGCGCCGAGTGGAACGCGCTCGAAGACGCCTTCCTGCGTCGGCGCAGCGTGCGCAAGTACAAGGCGAAGCAGGTGCCGGCGCACCTGGTGCGGCGCATCCTCGAGATCGGCCGCTACGCCCCCTCGCAGGGCAACTGCCAGCCCTGGAAATTCGTCGTCGTGCGCGACAAGGATATGATCGCCCGGCTCGAGCGCTACTGCGTCGACGAATGCAAGAAGCTCAGCCGCCTGCTCGACTACAGTCACTACGCCAAGGGCACGCTGCGTCGCGCCGTGTCGCGGCTGACCGCCGGCGTCTTCAACCGCCTCGACCACAATATGCTGCACCCGGTGCCGGTGAGCGCGGTGAAGGCGATCGCCGAAGGTCGCTTCGCGGTGTTCCACAAGGCGCCGACCCTGATCTTTCCGCTGATGGACAAGCGCGGTGTCGGTTCGCCCGAGGTGGACATCGGCATCGTCGGTACCAACATCGTCATGGCGGCGCACAGCCACGGGCTGGGCAGCTGCTGGGTCGGCTTTTCCAAGCTGCTCGCCAGGAACAAGGAACTGTCGGAAATGCTGGGCGCCGTTTGGCCCTACGAGATCGTCGAGACCATCGCCCTCGGTTATCCGATCGGCGACCCGACGCAGAATCATGTGCCACGCCAAACCCACGAGATCACCTGGTGGGAGGATGGCAAGAAACAAATCCTGTACTGAAACCTCGTCGAGGAAAGCGAATTGTCTCCTGCCATTCAACGCCACCGCCTGCCCACCTGGGACGATCCGGATGAGGCTGTCTATCGCCGGGTTCACATCGACGCTGCGGCTTGCGACGGCTGCAAGCTGTGCACCGTCATCTGCCCGGCCAACGTGCTGGAGCTGGTCGGTGCCAAGGGCGACAAGAAGTCGCGGGTCAAGGTTGACCAGCGCGGTTGCATCAGTTGCAACAACTGCCTGGCCATCTGCGCCAAGCAGGCGATCCGCGCCACCGAGTCCTACGACTTCGTCGGTTACTACAAGCAGCTCGACGTAGGCCGGTTCTCGCCGCCACGCAGATTCTGACGGCTGGTGACGCCCACCCATTGTGGGGGGGGTAATCGCGTTGCGCCTGACCAACAATGGCGGCAGAAAGATTGCCAAGCGTAAAGTAATATCGACACGGGTGCGGAAAGCTGCGGCGTGTCAGTTGTCCAGAACATCCATGATCGCTCGCAGACGCAACGATCACGGCAGGGTTTGCAAATCAAAAGCAGGCACCCATCTCAGGAGGAAGTCCATGAAGCAACGACGCATCACCAGTCGGCCCCTGCAGCTCAGCACGGCGGTCGCCGCTGCCTTGCTGTCCTTCTCGGCGCAAGCGCTCGATTTCGAAGCGGGCGACGGCACCAAGATCATCTGGAACACCACGGTGTCGCTGGGCACGGCCAAACGCGCCGGCAACGCCGACCCGAAGCTGCTGCACCCGGCCAACGCCGGTCTGCAGGGCATCAGCGGCGCCAGCGGCGGCAACACCGACGACAGCGACCTCAACTACGCCAAGGGGGCGACCTTCTCGACCCTGTTGAAGCTGGTCAGCGATGTCGAGGTCAAGCACGACAATCTCGGTGGCCTGGTGCGGGTCAAGGCTTGGTCCGACTACGCGCTGAAGGACAACAACGTCATCCACGGCAGCTTCAACAACAACTACGCGCCCTATACGCCGCTGTCCGACAAGGGCTTTGAGAACCTGGCCAAGTTTTCCGGCGCCGCCCTGCTCGACGCGTACGTCTATGGCAACTTCGCCACCGGCGATAGCGAACTGCGCGTGACCGGCGGCCGCCACGTCCTGAACTGGGGCGAGAGCCTGTTCCTGCAGGGTCTGAACCAGATCAGCCCGATCGACGTCAGCGCCCTGCGCAAACCCGGCGCCGAGATCCGCGAGGCGCTGCTGCCGGTGAGCATGCTCTCCGCCAGTTGGGGTCTGGGCAAGGGCGTCTCGATCGACGGCTTCGCGCAATTCCAGCGCGCCACCGCCGTGCTCGACGGCTGCGGCACCTACTTTCTGACGGTCGACGCCTCGGTCGGGCCCAACGCGCAGAACGCCTGCGCCGGCGGTTACCTGCTGGCCAAGGCGCCCGCCGGCGACGCCACGGCCAAGGCGGGTGGGCTCTACATTCCGGCGGTCGAGACGGTGCTGCCGCGCAGCTCCGGCCAATTCGGCCTGGCCGCGCACTTCCCGGTGGAGGTAATCGACACCGAGTTCGGCCTCTACGCCATGAACATCGATGCGCGCACGCCGATACTGAGCGGGGTCAAGGGCAACTCGCCCTTCCTCGCGACCACGCCCTTGATCCCCGGCCTGTCGCAGGCCAAGATCTTCTGGGAGTATCCGGAGAGCGTGCATATCTACGGCATCAGCGCGACGACGACCATGGCCGGCTGGTCGATCGGCTCCGAATTGAGCCACACGCCGAACCTGCCGGTGCAGGTCGCCCCCGGCGACATGCTCGGCACCCTGGTCTATGGCACCCAGAAGAACGTCCTCAGCGCCCTGCTCGCCGGCTTGCTGCCGCCGTCCGCCGCGGCGCTGGCGCCGACCTACGCCGGTCTGATGAACGCCAACGGCGGCCCGCTGAGCGCGCGCTGGAACGCACTCGCCGCCGGCGCGGTGTTCCACGGCTACGACCGGATCAGGAAGACCCAGCTGCAGGTCAATGCCATCCAGATGTTCAGCAACGTCGCCGGCGCCAACACCCTGACCCTCGCCGGCGAGCTCGGCATGCAGTGGGCCAACGTTCCCGGCGGCGCCGATCCGGTGCGCTACGGCCGCAGCTTCGTCTTCGGCATCGCCAACGCTCCCAGCTACAACCTCGGCGCCTACACCTCGCTGCCGGGCGCCGCGGGCGCGGTGGGCAGCGCGCTCACCGCTGCCGGTGTCTGCCCGGTGCTCAACACCGCGGGCCAGGCCGGTTGCGCCAACGACGGTTTCGCCACCAGCTACGCCTGGGGCTATCGTCTGCGTGCCCAGCTCGCCTACACCGACGCCTTCGGTCTGGGCGTGACGCTCAAGCCGACGCTGTCTTGGAGCGACGACCAGAAGGGCTACTCGGTCGATGGCATGTTCAACCAGGGACGCCGTGTCACCGGCTTTTCCGTCGGTGCCGAATACGCCAAGAAGTACAACGCCGAGATCGGCTACGTGACCTACAACCGCTCGGCCGCCTGGGACCCCCTGCGCGACCGCGACTACTACTTCGCCAGCGCCAACGTGGCGTTCTGAGCGCGACGAAAAAAGGAGATATAGACATGCAAGCAAAGCAATGGATTGCCGCACTGACGCTGACCCTGATCAGCGGGGCCGTCATGGCCAAGGCGACGGCGCCGGACATCGACAGGCTGGGCAAGGATCTGACACCCGTCGGCGCTGAAAAGGCTGCCAACAAGGACGGTTCGATTCCCGCCTGGGACGGCGGCCTGAGCAAGGCCCCGGCCGGCTTCAACGCCGCCAAGGGCTACGCCGATCCCTACGCCGCTGAGAAGCCGCTGTTCACCATCACCGCGCAGAACGCCGAGCAGTACAAGGACCGCCTGTCGGCCGGGCAGTTGGCGTTGTTCAAGAAGTATCCGCAGAGCTACAAGATGCACGTCTACCCCAGCCATCGCACGGCGGCCCTGCCCAAGCAGCAGTATGACGACGTGAAGAAGTTCGCGGCGACGGCCGAATTGACCTCCGGCGGCAACGGCGTCGCCGGTGCCGGCACCAGTGCCGTGCCCTTCCCGGTGCCCAAGGCGGGCGAGGAAGTGTTGTGGAACCACAGCATCCGCTGGGAGGGCGGCTCCTACGAGCGCGACTACTCCTGGTATGTGGTCCAGCCCTCGGGCAGCGCCTTCCGCGTCGCCGTCACCGACCGCACCGTGTCCGAGCGCATGGGTTATTTCGACAGCAAGCGCGACAACGCCTCCTTCAGCTTCATCGCCTTCTATCGCCAACCGGCGACCCTCGAGGGCACCATCTACCTGGTCCAGGACTTCATGGACAGCACCAAGGATCCGCGCAAGGCCTGGATCTACAACGCCGGTCAGCGCCGCGTGCGCCGCGTCCCCGAGCTCTGCTGCGACTACACGGCCGACGGCACCGAAGGCCTGCGCCTGTCGGACCAGTACGGCGGCTGGAACGGTCAGACCGACCGCTTTGCCTGGAAGCTCCTCGGCAAGAAAGAGATGTACATCGCCTACAACGACTACAAGCTCTCCGACAAGTCGTTGAAGGAGGCCGATGTGGTCAAGCCCGGCCACGTCAATCCCGAGGTCGTGCGCTACGAACTGCACCGGGTCTGGGCGGTGGAAGGCACGTTGCGTCCCGGCGCTCGCCACCTGTTCTCCAAGCGCACCATGTACTTCGACGAGGATAGCTACCAGCTCGCCTTCGCCGACCTCTACGACGCCCGTGGCGCGCTCTGGCGCACCCAGGAGACCTACGCCATGCAATACTACGATGCGCAGGTTCCCTGGTACATCGGCATGTCTTTCAACGACCTCAACTCCGGCGCCTACGCGATGGACTTCGCCACCTTCGAAGAGAAGAGGCCGGTGGTGTTCGGCAAGAAGTTCAAGGCCTCGGATTTCGAGCCCGACGCCCTGCGCCGCTTGGGCGGCAAGTAAGCGGCTGACGATCGGAGCGATGATGGCCGGACAGCTGAGACTGGGCGTAGCGCTGGCCATCCTGGCGCTGACAGGCGGCGCGGCGCTCGCCGAGCCGCCCGCGCCCCCGCCAGAAATGGCGGTGACGCGCGTCGATCGCCTGCGCATCACGGCGCTGGCTGCCGCCGGCAAGCGCCTGGTGGCGGCGGGGGAGCGCGGCCGCATCCTCTACTCCGACGACGAGGCCAAGAGCTGGCAGAACGCCGCCAGTCCCGTTTCTGTCAGCCTCAACGCCCTCGCCTTCAGCGACAAGGTCGGCCTGGCCGTTGGCCACAACGCCACCATCTTGAGAAGCGAGGACGACGGCAAGACCTGGCTGGCGATCGACCTCGCCGCCAAGGACCAGCCGGCCCTGTTCGCGGTCTATCTGGAAGGCACCCAGGCCATCGCCGTGGGCGCTTACGGCGCCTACTTCGAATCGAAGGACGCGGGCAAGAGCTGGGCTAGGCGCAACATCGGCGCCGAAGATTTCGACAAGCATCTGACCGGCATCGCCGGCGCCGGCAAGGGCCAGTTCATCATCGCCGGCGAAGCCGGCACCCTGATGCGTTCGAATGACGGCGGCCAGAGCTGGAAGGCGCTGGCGAGCCCCTACCTCGGCTCCTATTTCGGCGTCCTCGGTCTGGCCAACGGCGGCGTCATCGCTTACGGCATGCGCGGCCAGGCCTATCTCTCCGACGACGCCGACCAGCATTGGCAGCGCCTCGATCTGGGCGGCCAGGTCGGCGCCATCCAGGGCGGGCGCGAGCTCGCCGACGGGCGGGTGCTGATCTACGGCAACGATGGCACGCTGGCGGTCCGCGCGCCGGGGGCTGCGACATTCAAGGTCGAACAACTGAAGAACAGGCGAACCCTGGCCGCCGTCCTGCCGGTGGCCGGGCGCATGCTCGCCGCCGGACCGAACGGCCTCCACTGGATCGGCGAGGAGAGGGTGGCCAAATGACCCAGCACGAACACAGCGAGAAGGCGCGCGCCTGGGTGGCGCGGGTCGCCAACGGCATCTTCCGCAATCGGCGGGTGCTGCTGCTCATCGGTCTCGTCGTCACCGCGATACTCGCCGCTTCGGCGACCCGCCTGCAGGTGCAGGCCGGCTTCGCCAAGATGGTGCCGATGAACCATCCCTATATGCAGACCTTCCTCAAATACCAGGACGACTTCGGCGGCGCCAACAAGGTGGTGGTGGCGCTCAAGGTGCGCCACGGCGACATCTTCGATGCGCGCTATCTGGCCGAACTGAAGAAGCTGCACGAGGATCTGTTCTTCTTGCGCGGCGCCAATCGCGCCAGCCTGCTCTCGCTCT
Source organism: Sterolibacterium sp. (assembly GCA_023258955.1). Classification (GTDB taxonomy): domain Bacteria; phylum Pseudomonadota; class Gammaproteobacteria; order Burkholderiales; family Rhodocyclaceae; genus CAIYYX01. The sequence goes on along the minus strand of JAHFRE010000045.1, from coordinate 11,684 downwards.
ACAGCCCGACCACCATCTTCATGGAGGTGGTCGAGGACGGCTTTCGCGCCGGCCAAGTGCTGCCGACCAACTTCAACGGCTCGACCGCGAGCATGGAGGAGTTCCGCAGCAATCTGATGAAGTCGCAGTGGCTGGGGCGCATCGTCGCCGCCGATTTTTCCGGCGCCCTGGTCGCCGCCACCCTGCTCGACAAGGATCCGGACACGGGCGAGCCGCTCGATCTCAAACAGGTGGGCGCAGAGCTGGAAAGGATCCGCGCCGCGCACGAGAACGCCGATTTCACGGTGCACATCCTCGGTTTCGCCAAGTCCTCCAGCGACATCGCCGCCGGCGCCGCCGAAGTCATCGGCTTCTTCGCCATCGCCGCGCTGATCACCCTGGCGCTGCTCTACTGGTACACGGCGTCGTGGCGCATCACCGCGACGGCGCTGCTGGTCGCCGCCGCGCCGGTGGTATGGCTCCTGGGCTTGATGCCCCTGGCCGGCCTGACCCTAGATCCGGTGTCGATCCTGGCGCCCTTCCTGATCTTTTCGATCGGCGTCAGCCACGCGGTGCAGATGACCAACGCCTGGAGTCTGGAGACCCTGCGCGGTCTCGACGCCCAAAACGCGGCGCGCAATTCCTTTTTGAAGCTGTTCGTTCCCGGCGCTTCGGCCCTGCTCGCCAACGCCATCGGCTTCATGGTGATCGCCTTCGTCGACATCCGCGTAGTGCGCGAACTGGTGATGACCGCCACCCTGGGCGTGACGCTGATGATCGCCAGCAACAAGGTGCTGCTGCCGATCCTGCTCTCCTACATGAAGGTCAATCCGAACGCCAAGAAGGCCGGGCACGAGAAGCTGGGCGGGGCGCTGTGGACCAAGCTGTCGGTGATCGCGACGCCGGAGCGCGCCTGGCCGATCTTGCTGGTCGGTGCACTGCTGCTCGCCGCGGGCCTGTGGAAGGCCAAGGGGCAGGTGATCGGCGACCTCGGCGAGGGCGTGCCGGAACTGCGCGCCGAGTCGCGCTACAACCAGGACGTCAAGGCGGTGACCAGGAGCTTCGCCTTAGGCATCGACGTGCTGCAGGTGATCGCCCAGGCCAAGGACCCCGGCGATTGCAACCGCTACGAGGTGCTCGATGCGGTCGATCGCCTCGATTTCGAACTGCGGCAGAGCCCCGACGTGCAATCGGTGCGCAGCCTCGCCGGTTTCGTCAAGGAGGCGACGGTCGGTTTCTCCGAAGGTGACGTCAAGTGGGCGGCGATCCCGGTGACCAAGGAACAGCGCAACCAGGCGGCGGGGTTTTCGACGCGCGGCGGCGGCGACCTGATCAACCGCGACTGCTCGGCCATGAACATCTCCATCTATCCGGTCGATCACCAGTCGGCCACCTTGAAGCGCATCGTCGCCAAGGTCCAGGATTTCAAGCGCAGCTTCGACAGCGAGCGGGTGAGCTTCGAACTCGCCTCGGGCAACGCCGGCGTCATGGCGGCGACCAACGAGGCGGTGGCCGCCGCCGACCACTGGGTGAACTTCGCGCTGTTCGGCGCCGTCGCCCTGCTCTGCCTGATCACCTTCCGCTCCTTCGCCGTCACCGCCTGCATCGTGATTCCGCTGGGGATCGTCACCGTGCTCTGCTACGCGCTGATGGCGCAGCTGGGCATCGGCATGAAGGTCAACACCCTGCCGGTGGTGGCGCTGGGTGTGGGGGTCGGCGTCGACTACGGCATCTACCTGTTCGAGGTGATCCGCCACGAGATGCTGAACCGCGGCCACAGCCTGCAGCAGTCCTTCCTTTCGGCGTTGCAGCAGCGCGGCACGGCCTCGCTGTTTACCGCCATCACCATGAGCGTCGGCGTCGGCACCTGGGTCTGCTCCTCGCTGAAGATGCAGGCCGACATGGGTGTGCTGCTGGTGTTCATGTTCCTGGTCAACGCCTTCGGCGCCTTGCTGCTCTTGCCGGCGCTGGCCAGCTTCATGCTGCGCAAGCGCTGAACAGCCGCCGCTGCAGCAGCGGCGGCTATCTTCGAGAAGGACTTCGCATGAGCAAGCCCTACACCTTCTATGGTGCCGACCTGTCGCTCTACAGCGGCAAGCTGCGCGCCTACCTGCGCTTCAAACGCATCCCCTACGTCGAGGTCGCGCCGAACTTCTACACCTTCAACGTGACCATCAAGCGCCACACCGGCGACGCGGTGATCCCCGTGCTGGTGTCGCCCGAAGGCAGCTGGATGCAGGACACCAGCGACATCATCGAGGCGATGGAAGCGCGCTTTCCCAACGCCCCGGTGGTGCCGCCAACGCCGGTGCAGGCCTTCGCCGCCCGCCTGTTCGAGCTCTGGGGCGACGAGTTCTGGCTGCCCACGGCGATGCACGCGCGCTGGAGCCATCAGGAGGAAAATTATCCGCTGTTCGAGCGCGACGCGACGCAGAGCTTTTTTCCCGGCTGGCCGTTGTGGATCAGCCGCCTGATCGTCAAGCAGGGGCTGGCCAAGATGCTGGCCGAGTTCCTGCCGGTGCTGGGTGTGAACCGCGACAGCGCGCCGCTGCTCGACAAATGGATAGCGCAGCAACTGGATGCCCTCGATGCCCATTTTGCCGTCCAGCCCTTCCTCTTCGGCAGCCGTCCCTCGCTCGGCGACTACGGCATGATCGGCCCGCTCTACGCCCACTTGGGGCGCGACCCCTGGCCCCTGCGCAACCTGATCGAACCGCGCAAGCACTTGCACGCCTGGGTGCAGAGGATGATCAATCCGCCAGCCGGCGAGGGCGAGTTCCTGCCCGACGACAGGCTGGCGCAGACCCTGACGCCGATGCTGCGCAGCATCTTCGACGAGATGACGCCGTTTCTCGCCAGCGGCGCCGGCGAACTGCGCAGGGTGATAAAGAACTTCAAGCCCGGCGAGAGGCTGCCGCGCTTCATGGGACAGACCGAGTATCCCTTGGCCGGCGGCCGCTGGCGGCAGAAGCTGCTGCCCTACACCCTGTGGATGGCCCAGCGCGTGGTGGACAGCTACCGCAGCCTGCCAGAGGCCGACGCGGCCAAGGTCAAGGCCTGGCTCGGCACCATTGGCGGCCTGCCCATCCTCGAACTGGACCTCCCCCGGCTGCGTCGGGCCGGACTGCGCGCCGCGCTGGCGGAGGATTGAGATGGCGCGCCTGCGAGCGATGGCGACCTGGCTGGCGCGGGAACCGCTGGTGCATTTCCTGGCCCTGGGGGCTGTGATCTTCGCCGTCCACGCCCTGCTCAATCCCGCCGCGGTGAGCGACGAGCGGCGCATCGTCGTCGGCGCGTCCGACGTCGCCCGGCTGCGCGATCTGGCCGTCCAGCAGTGGGGACGAACGCCGGACGCGCGACAGATGGAAGACCTGATCGGCGCCTACGTCCGTGAAGAAGTGCTCTACCGCGCAGCGCTGGCCAAGGGTCTGGATCGCGACGACGTGATCGTGCGCCGGCGCCTGGCCCAGAAGATGGAATTTCTCGCCCACGAGGCGGTGCGCGCACCCGACGAGGGCGAACTGCGCGCCTATTTCGCCGAACACGCGGCGCGCTTCGCGCGACCGGCCACGGTGGATTTCGAACAGCGCTACTTCAACCCCGAGCGCCGCGGCGCTGCCGCCAGCGCCGACGCGGAGGCGGCGTTGGCGCGCTTGCGTCAGGGTCAGCGCGCCGAGTCGGACAACTCCATGCTGGCGCAACGGCTGTCGGCGCAGGAGCGCGCGACCATCGTCCGCGACTTCGGCGATGCCGTCGCCGATGCCGTCTTCAGCCTGCCGGTCGGCAGCTGGTCCGGCCCCACCCGCTCGAACTTCGGTGTCTACCTGCTGCGCGTCGTGGCGCGTCAGCCGGCAGCGGCGGCGCCCTTCGCCGCGGTGCGCGAGCGGGTCGCCAGCGAACTGCTCAACGCCCGGGTCGCAGCGGCGCGCGACGCCGCCTACGCCAAGCTGCTCGCCGAGTACAGCGTGGTGCTGCCGACGCAACAGGCAGCGCTCGCCAGGCCATGAGAGCGCTGTGGCTGCTGGCGCTGCTCGCGGCGACGCTGCCCGCCCTGGCCCACGAGAACCTGCCGGCATCGCTGCTGCTCACTGAACAGAGTCCCGGCGTCTTCGACCTGCGCTGGCGCATCCCGCAGACCCAGGGGGCAGCGCCCGCGATAGCGCCGATGTTTGCCGCCGACTGCCAGCGACTGAGTCAGCCCATCGAACTGGTCGCCCCCGGCGCCCGACTGCAGCAATGGCAGATCCGTTGCGCCAATGGCTTGCGCGGTGGCGCGCGCATCGGCTTTGCCGGACTGTCGCTGACCATGGTCGACGTGCTGACGCGGGTCGCCTATCTCGACGGCGCCACCGAGTCCCACATCGCCCGCGCCCGCACCCCCGAGATCCTGCTCGGCCAGGCCCAGTCGCGGGCGCTGTCCGTCTCCGGCTATTTCGGCCTCGGCGTCGGCCACATCCTCGGCGGGATCGATCACCTGCTGTTCGTGCTCTGTCTGATGCTGCTGGTGCCCGACCTGCTCTCGCTCGTCAAGACCGTCAGCGCCTTCACCCTGGCGCACAGCCTGACCCTGGCGCTCGCCGCACTGGGCCTGGTGCACCTGCCGCAGCCGCCGGTCGAGGCGCTGATCGCCCTGTCCATCCTGTTCCTGGCGCGGGAGCTGGCGCGCCACCGGTCCGAGGCCAGCGTCGCCTGGCAGCGGCCCTGGGCTGTGGCTTTCAGCTTCGGCCTGCTGCACGGCTTCGGTTTCGCCGGGGCGCTGGCCGAAGTCGGTCTGCCGCAGGACGACATACCGGCGGCCCTGCTGCTGTTCAATTTGGGGGTGGAGGCGGGCCAGCTTGCGTTCGTCACCTGCGTCTATCCGCTGTTGCTGCTGGTGCGCCGCTATCGAAGCTGGCCGCGCTGGGTGCGCGCGTTGCCGGTCTATGGGGTGGGCGCGGTGGCCGGGTTCTGGTATCTGCAGCGCATGGTGCCTATCGTCGGAATCGTGGGAGTGTCGCTATGAAGAAGCTATTCAAAGTCTTTGGAGCGCTGCTGTTGCTCCTGGTGGTCGGCGTCGCCGGCTTCCTGCTGCTGGCCAAGCACGATCCCGATCTGGTCTTGAGCGCGGTCAAGCGGGCGCCGCCCGACGCGCCCAAGCTCGACGCCAACCCCGAGCGCAACGCCTACTTCGGCGAGTTGCACCTGCACACCACCTACTCGATGGACGCCAACGTCTTCGGCACCACGATCGATCCGCGCGGCGCCTACCGTTTCGCCAAGGGCGAGGAGATGGAAGTCGGCATGACCGGGCTGAAGCAGCGCATCGCTGCGCCGCTGGATTTCGCCGCGGTGACCGACCACGCCGAGGGCATCGGCATGGTGGCGCAATGCCATACGCCGGGCAGCGGCTCCTATTGGAGCCTCGAGTGCATCGGCACCCGCTACAAGGTGCTGCTGGTCTTTCCCCGATTGTTCAACGCCAACGTGCAAAGCGGCGCCACGCCCGCTCGCTATCCGGCGGGCGCCTGCGGCGACGAGGGCAAGCTGTGCGTCAAGGCAGCGCCTTCGGTCTGGGAGGACATCCAGAGCGCCGCCAACGAACACTACCAGCCGGGCAAGTTCAGCACCTTCATCGGCTTCGAGTACAGCCCGACCCTGGTCGGTGGTGGCATGCTCCACCGCAACGTGATCTTTCGCGGCGCCAAGGTGCCGGAGACGGTGTTCGGCGCCGCCGACGGCTTTGCCGAAGACCTGCTGCGCTGGCTAGAGGCACGCTGCAGCGAACCCTGCCAGGCGCTGTCGATCCCGCACAACCCGAACTTCTCCTGGGGCCTGATGTTCGGCGACAGCAACGCCAACGCGACGCCGCTCACCAAGGAAAACCTGCTGTTGCGCGCCAAGTACGAAAACCTGGTGGAGATCTTCCAGGCCAAGGGCAGTTCCGAGTGCGCGCGCGGCGTGGGCTCCAGCGACGAGGAGTGCGGCTTCGAAAACCTGTTCCCCGCCTGCAAGCCCGGCGAAGACGCGATCGACCCGAAGACCGGTACCCACGCCATACACTGCGTGACGCCCAACGACATGGTGCGCACGGTCTTGCGCCGGGGTCTCAGCGAAGAAAGGAAATGGGGCTTCAATCCGTTCAAGCTGGGCTTCGTCGGCGCCACCGACAACCACAACGGACTCAGCGGCGACACCACCGAGAGCACCTACAAGGGCCACGGCGCGCCCAACGATTCGACGCCGGAACTGCGTTTGGGAATAGAGACGAACATCGTCAGCAAGACCCTGGGCCTGGCCATCACCGGTCTCAATCCCGGCGGCCTCACCGGTGTCTGGGCCGAGCGCAATACCCGCGAGGACATCTGGGACGGCCTCAAGCGCCGCGAGTCCTGGGGCACCAGCGGCACCCGGGTACGCCTCCGTTTCTTCGGTGGCTTCGGCTGGCCGGCCAATCTGCACCAGCAACCCGACATGATCAAGACCGCCTATGCCAGCGGCGTGCCCATGGGCGGCGATCTCTACGCGGCACCCGCCGGCAAGCCACCCGCCTTCGTCGTCTGGGCCACGCGCGACGCCAAATCCGCACCGCTGCAGCGGCTGCAGATCGTCAAGGGCTGGGTCGAGGGCGATACGACCAAGGAAGCTGTGTATGACGTCGCATGCTCGGACAACATCCAGCCCGATCCCAAGACCCACCGCTGCGCCGACAACGGCGCCCGGGTGAACCTCAAGGATTGCAGCATCAGCGCCGACAAGGGTGCGTCCGAGCTCGCCGCCACCTGGGTCGATCCGGATTTTCGCGCCGATCGCGCGGCCTTCTACTACCTGCGCGTGCTGGAGAATCCGGTCTGTCGCTACAGCCAGTACGACGCGCTGAAGCTGGGCGTGGCCCATCCCGCGGGCTTCCCCGCGACGATACAGGAGCGCGCCTGGAGTTCGCCGATCTGGTACAGCCCGACGCGCTGAGCTAGTTGGTGTCGGGCGCGGCGTGAAGGCCGACCCGCCGCAGGCGGGGGATGTCCAGCGCCAGCAGGCGCTCGCCGCCCATCGCCGTGACGGCGGCGCCGACGCGGTCGGCGTCGGCGGCCGGCATGCGGCGTAGATCGTCCAGGGTGCGCTGCGTCATCCACAGCGTATAAGGCAGACCCATGCGGAATTGGCTGCCGCCGGCGTAGGGGAAGTGGATTTCCTTGGTGGTGCGGGGCAGCCGCTGCCCAGGTTTCAGCGTCGGCAGCAGGACCCGCACCTCGCGCAACACGCCCTCTAGATAGGGCGTCATCTCGTCGAAGATGCTGCGCAGGAGGGGGCCCAGCGTCTGCGGCAGGCGGTCGTCGGCGAGGAACTCTCCGGGCCAGGGCTGCGGCTTGCGCACGCTGAGCCGCTGGATCCAGGCGTGCAGGTTCGGGCGCCTGTCGATCAGCGGACCGCGCGAGGAGACGTCGCGATAGATGTGTCCGTCGAGCGGGCCGAACAGGGCGAAGTCGGCGATCGAAGGACGCGAGCCGAAGAGGTAGGGCAGGGTGGCGAAGTGGGCGTCCAAGGCATCCAACTGCAGTTCCAGCCAGCGATCGATCAGGGGCAACTGCTCCTTGACGATGCCCATCAGCGGCAGGTAGTCGAGCATCATCTTCTTTGGTATCGCGGACAAGCCGCACTGCACGAAACCGGGCCAGCCCGGCGCGAAGCCCCGGCCCATCTCCGCTTCCCAGAGCGGGTAATTCTGCTCCGGATAGCTCCAGCGCGTGTGCACCGCGGCGACGTGCCAGAACTCGTCGGCCCACAGTTCGATCAGCTGGGCGACGAAGCGCTGCAGCGGGCTCGCGGGCAGGACCGCCGGTTGCGGATGCAGCTCCTCCAGCCGCTCGATGATGATCGAGCTGTCCTGCAGCCATTCGCCTTGCGCGGTGACGACGACCGGGATAGCTGGATCGCCGCAGCGCCGCCGGATGGTCCAGTAGTAGTCGATCAGGGTCGGCGATTGCTCGAAGAAGTCGATGCCCTTGTACAACAGATAGGCGCGGACCTTGGTCGAATACCAGGACAGCTTCTGTCCGTAGAGCGTCAGGAAGGGTCGCGGCTGGGCCATGTCGAATTCTTTCGCAGTTGATCCATAGTCGCCCAGCTTAGGCGAGGCCCGCCGCACCAGCCCCCCCTAGAACGGGTGGCCGCACCCAATTGACGCTGACTATACAATGGCGGTTCAGCGCCAACCGGCAGAGGAGATGCGATGCTCAAACTATATGGATTCCCCGTCAGCAACTACGCCAACATGGTCCATCTGGCGCTGCTGGAGAAGGGCCTGCCCTTCGAATACGTGCCGACCGTGCCCGAGCAGAGTCCAGAACTGTTGGCCAAGAGTCCGCGCGGCAAGGTTCCCTTTCTCGAGACGCCGCAGGGCTACCTCAACGAGACCAGCGTCATCCTCGACTATCTCGAAGACCGCGGCGAAGGACGGCCGCTGCTGCCGGCCGATCCCTACCAAAAGGCCCTGGTTCGCGCCCTGATGAAGGAGATCGAGCTCTACATCGAACTGGCGGCGCGGCCGATGTACGCCGAACTCCTCGCCGGCGTCACCCTGCCCGACGCGATCAGGAACAAGGCGCGCGACGACCTGCAGGCCGGGTTTGCCACGCTCAAGCGCCACGGCAGGTTCGCGCCCTACGTCGCCGGGGACAGCTTCACCCTGGCCGACGTGGTGTTCCTCTACAGCGCCGAACTGGCGGCGCGGGTGGGGCAGAAGTTCTTCGGCCTCGACCTGCTCGGCGATTTCCCGGCAGCGCGAGCGTTGCTCGCGACCCTGGGCGAGAACCCCAACGTCAAGACCCTCGCCGCCCAGCGCGACGCGGCGATGCCCGGTTTCGTCGCCGCCATGCGCGCCAAATACAACCCGGGCAAAGCCGCCGCAGGCTAGTTCGCGGCCGGAGCGGCGGTCTTCCGGGCCGTGATGTTGGCGCTGGCGATGTAGCGCTCGAGGTCGGCGCCGGGGGCCCAGGCCTCGAGCAGAGCGCTGCTGTGTTCGGCGATGACGATATCCACCGTCGCGAAACCGGCGTCGTGCAGCAGGGCGAAGACGTTCTGCATCGTCACGGCACCGGCGACGCAGCCGGTGTAGAGCGCGAGATCGGACAGCACGGAGGCGGGCAGGGGGCGCACGGCGACGATGTCGGAAAAGGCGAGACGTCCGCCGGGCTGCAACACGCGGGCCGCCTCGGCCAAGGCGCGCGGCTTGTCGGCGCAGAGGTTGAACACGCAGTTGGAAATCACCACGTCGAAGCTGGCCTCGGGAAACGGCAAGGTCTCGATCTCGGCCTCGACGAAGCCCACCGTCGTGGCACCCGCATCGGTGGCGTGGCGGCGCGCCAGGCGCAGCATATCGGGCGTCAGGTCGAGGCCGACGACGAAGCCGCCGCGACCGACCTCGACCGCCGCGGCGAGACAGTCGAAGCCGGCGCCGCAGCCCAGATCCAACACCCGCTGGTCGGGCAGCAGGCCGGCGAAGGCGGTGGGGCTGCCGCAACCGAGGCCGCTGTGCGCCGTGCAGCTGGCGGTCCGGCACCCCGGCGCAGCGGCGACGGCGGCTGCGAGCGCGTACGTCTGGCGCAACGTGCGCCGCAATTCCATCGTCTGACCGCGCTCAGGCTTCATGCCGGTACTTGATGTTGTAGAGGCAGAAGGGCATCAGCTTGCCCTCGGCGGTGAGCTTGTGCACGCAGCAGCGCCGCGCCCGCTCCTGGTCGAAGCTGAGCGCGTCCATCATGCCGTGGAAGCCGATCGAGAAGAACTCGCCACCCTCGAGCGCTGCGGCCAGCTTGGCGCGCGCGTCGCCGCAGTCGCAGCCTTCGGCGCAGCCCAGTTCGCGCAGCAGTTGGTCCCAGTCGGAGAGGTCGGCGACGTGGCGGCGCAGGCGCTCGTCGCCGACCAGACGGGAGAGCGGCAGCAGACCGCCGTCTCGATCGACGACGATGTAGGCGAGCAGGCCGCAGCGCGGGTCGGGGCAGGACATGGGCAGGAAGTCGGTGGCGACCAGCAGGCCGCCGCTCTGCGCTTCGATCGCGCGCATGAAGTGGGTGGCGGTGAAGCGGCGCTTGGTCTGCAGCAGTTCGGGCGGATAGCGGCCGGACAGCACCACCGACTGGAAGTTGATGCCGGTCAGGCGCTCATCGACGGCGTAGCGTATCAGCGGCCACAGCGCTTGATCATTGACCCCCGGTACCACGGTCACCGCCAACACCACCTGCAGGCCGGCGTCGCGGCAGTTCGCGATGGCGGCCTGCTTCTCGGCGCGCAGATCACGACCGCGGATGAATTCGCTCTCGCCGGCTGCCAAGCCGTCGAACTGCAGGTAGACGCCGGTGAGGCCAGCCTCGCGCAGCGCCGGTGCGAGGCGCGCGTCGCGCGCGAGCAAGAGGCCGTTGCTGTCGATCTCCATCTTGGCAAAGCCCAGGGCGCGGGCGCCGCGCACGATGTCGAGCAACTCGGGATGCAGGGTCGGCTCGCCGCCGGCGAACTGCAGCGGCACCGGTCCGCCCTCGGCTTCGAGCAGTAGCTGCAGCGCGGCGAGCACCTGGACGAGGCTCAGTTCGGGGCCCTTGGCCGTGGCGTCGGCCAGACACACCGGACAGGGCAGGTTGCAGCGCGTCGTGATCTCGACGATGGCCAGACAGGTATGCTGGTCGTGCGCCGGACAGAGACCGCAATCGTCGGGGCAACCCTTGGCCTCGGGCGTGCCGAAGCGCGCCGGCAGCTTGACCAGGCGCGGTGAGCGGCGCATGCGCTCGTAGGCTGCCAGGTCGGTGGCGATCAGGGTCTCGAATGCGCCGTGCTCGGCACAGGTTTTCTTCATCACCACGCCGGCCGCGGTCGACAACACCCGCCCAGGGATGGTCGTCAGGCAGGTCGGGCAAAGGCTCAACACCTCGTGGCCGCTGCGCAATCCCGCGCCCACAGCGAAGCCGACCGGCTCGTTCAATTGGGCTCGACCATGACGCAGGCGAACACCAGATTGCGCTTGAAAGTGCGCAGGTCGGCTGTCGCCAGGGTAACGCTGCGCGAGGGCCAGTCCGCCGACTCCAGCGCGTCTTGCCGGCCCAGGCAGGGCTGGATGTCTTTTTCCAGCGATGTCCGGAAGTCCGCCTCGGTGGGCATCTCGCTGAGGAAGACGAGGCGGTAGCGCTGCTCCGCCAGCGCCTCTATCTTCACGCGCTTCCAGGGTTTGGATGGCAGGGAGAGCATGGCTGCGGCCCGGTGTGCAAGAGGAAGAGGGTCAAACTATACACGCCCGCCCCTCTGCTCTCAGTTGACCTGTCGCGTCTTGCCCGCCCAGTAGCCGTCGCGCAGTTCGCGCTTGGTCACTTTGCCGTTGGCGCTGCGCGGCAAGCGGGCGATGAAATCGACCGACTTGGGTGCCTTGACGCTGCCGAGCCTCTGCTTGCACAGGGTGATGATCTCCGCGTCGCTCACCTGCATGCCGGCGTTGAGTTCGACCACCGCCTTGACCGCCTCGCCCCACTTCTCGTCGGGTACGCCGACCACGGCGCAGTCCTGCACCGCCGCGTGGCCGTTGATCACGCCCTCGACCTCGGACGAATAGACGTTGAAGCCGCCGGTGATGATCATGTCCTTCTTGCGATCGGTGATGTGGAGGAAGCCCTCGGCGTCGAGATAGCCGACGTCGCCGGTGTGCAGCCAGCCGCCGACGATGGCTTCGGCGGTCTTCTCCGGCGCCT
>JAHFRE010000218.1 GCA_023258955.1 Sterolibacterium sp. | reverse complement strand
TGAAGACCATCGTCGATGGCGTGACCGAGGTGATGCGGCGCTACTCGCCGCAGCAGGCGGCGGTGGAAATCGTCTTCGTCAACGCCAACCCGCAATCGACCCTGCTGCTCGGCCAGGCGCGCGGCGCCGCGATCAGCGCCCTGGTCATCGGCGGTCTGCCGGTCGCCGAATACACGGCGCTGCAGGTCAAGCAGGCGGTGGTCGGCCACGGCAAGGCGGCGAAGGAGCAGGTGCAGCACATGGTCATCCGTCTGCTCGGGCTGGCCGGCGAACCGGGTGCCGACGCCGCCGACGCGCTGGCCTGCGCCATCGCCCACGCCCACGGCGGCCAGGGCCTGGGCGCCATGTCCACGGCGGGCCTGCGGGTGCGCGCCGGCCGCCTGATCGGCAGCGAGCAGGCCTTGCGCGGAGCCAAAGCGTGATCGGCAGACTGACCGGCGTCCTGATCGAGAAGAACCCGCCGCAGATCTGCATCGACGTGCACGGCCTCGGCTACGAACTGGACGTGCCGATGAGCACTTATTACCAGTTGCCGGCGACCGGCGAGCTGACCTGCCTGCACACCCACCTGATCGTGCGCGAGGATGGCCATTTTCTCTACGGCTTTCTGACGCCCGACGAGCGCGCGGCTTTTCGCCAATTGCTGAAGATCAGCGGCGTCGGCGCGCGCATCGCCCTGGCCGTGCTCTCCGGCATGTCGGTGGCCGAACTGGCGCAGGCCGTCGTCATGCAGGAGGCCGGACGCCTGGTGAAGATACCGGGAATCGGCAAGAAGACGGCGGAGCGTCTGCTGCTGGAGTTGCGCGATCGCCTACCCAAGGCGGGGACGGCTGCTGTTGCCGGTACCCCGTCGCTGCCCGACGCCGGCAGCGACATCATCAACGCTTTGCTGGCGTTGGGCTATAGCGAGCGCGAGGCCGGCTCGGCGATGGCCAAGCTGCCGGCGGGGATCGCCGTTGCGGACGGCATACGGCAGGCGCTGAAGCTGCTCTCCAAGGCCTAGCTCGGGATCGGTTAAACTGCCGTCATGGCCATAGAAACCGATCAACTGGACAACCGACTGATCGCCGCCACCCCGGAATCCGCGCAGGAGGATCTGCTCGAGCGCGCGCTCCGGCCGAAGCGACTGGCCGACTACGTCGGCCAGGAAAAGATTCGCAGCCAGTTCGAAATCTTCATCGCCGCCGCCCGCCAGCGCGCCGAGGCGCTCGATCACGTGCTGCTGTTCGGGCCGCCGGGTCTGGGCAAGACGACCCTGGCCCACATCATCGCCCACGAGATGGGCGTCGGCCTGCGTCAGACCTCAGGGCCGGTGCTCGAACGCGCCGGTGACCTGGCGGCGATCCTGACCAACCTCGAGCCCAACGATGTGTTGTTCATCGACGAGATCCACCGCTTGAGCCCGGTGGTCGAGGAGATCCTCTATCCGGCGCTGGAAGATTTTCAGATCGACCTGATGATCGGCGAGGGGCCGGCGGCGCGCTCGGTCAAGCTCGACCTGCCGCCGTTCACCCTGGTCGGGGCGACGACCCGCGCCGGCATGCTCACCAATCCCCTGCGCGACCGCTTCGGCATCGTCGCCCGCTTGGAGTTCTACACACCCGAGGAACTGGGCCTGATCGTCACCCGTTCGGCGCAACTGCTCAAGGTGCAGATCGTACAAGAAGGTGCAACGGAAATCGCCAAGCGCTCGCGCGGCACGCCGCGCATCGCCAACCGTCTGTTGCGCCGCGTCCGCGACTTCGCCGAGATCAAGGCCGAGGGCAAGATCACCCGGCCGGTGGCCGATGCGGCGCTGACCATGCTCGACGTAGACCATCTCGGGCTCGACGTCATGGACCGCAAGCTGCTCTCGGCGATGCTGGAGAAGTTCGGCGGCGGCCCCGTCGGTGTGGACAACCTCGCCGCCGCCATCGGCGAGGCGCGCGACACCATCGAGGACGTACTCGAGCCGTTTCTGATCCAGCAAGGCTATCTGCAGCGAACACCGCGCGGCCGCCTGGCGACACCGGCCATCTGGCGGCATTTTGGTCTCGTCGCACCGGGCGAGCCGAACCTGCCGCTGTGGAAGGACGGCTAGCCCCGCCCATGCCAGCCATGCCCAGCGCACGCTTCGTCCTACCCCTGCGCGTCTATTACGAAGACACCGATGCCGCTGGTGTGGTGTACTACGCCAACTACCTGCGCTTCCTCGAGCGGGCGCGCACCGAGTGGCTGCGCGCGCTGGGCTACGAACAGCGCGTGCTGGCGCGCGACTTCGACCTTGCCTTCGCCGTCCGCTCGCTCAACTGCGAATATCTGAAGCCCGCCGTTCTCGACCAGATGCTCAACGTCGTTTCCACGATCGAATCGCTGGGCCGGGCGCAGTTCGTCTTCGCCCAGACCATAGAGGCGGCGGACGGGACAGCAACCTTGCTGCACGCCACGGTGCGGGTCGCCGCGATCAAGGCGGCGAACCTAAAGCCGACGGCGCTGCCGAAAGCCATGTACGCCACCTTCAAGACACTGCTAGCCGACGGAGCCCGAATCAAAGCATGAACATCATCCAGGATCTCTCCATACTCGAACTGGTCAGCAACGCCAGCCTCGTCGTCAAGCTCATCCTGGCGCTGTTGGTCGGCGTCTCCTTCACCTCCTGGTACTGGATCTTCCGCAAGTGGTTCGCCCTGCGCGATGCGCGCATTCGCACTGACAACTTCGAGCGCGACTTCTGGAGCGGCGGCGACTTGAACGCCCTCTACCAGAGCGCCGTCAATGACCGCCACAGCACCGGCGCCCAAGAGCGCATCTTCGAGGCCGGCTACCGCGAATTCATCAAACTCAGAGGGCAGAAGGCGCTGGACCCGGCGACGGTGGTCGACGGCGCGCGGCGGGCGATGCGCGCCACCTATCAGCGCGAGGCCGACCACCTCGAATCGCACCTCGCCTTCCTCGCCTCGGTCGGTTCGGTGAGTCCCTACATCGGCTTGTTCGGCACCGTCTGGGGCATCATGCACGCCTTTCGCGGCCTGGCCAACGTCAGCGCGGCGACGCTCGCCAACGTCGCCCCGGGCATCGCCGAAGCCCTGGTGGCGACCGCCATCGGCCTGTTCGCGGCGATCCCGGCGGTGGTCGCCTACAATCGCTACGCCCACGACGTGGACCGCATCTCGGTGCGCTTCGAGAGCTTCATGGAGGAGTTCTCCAACATCCTGCAGCGGCAGTTCAAATGAGACGTTCCCGGCGCTTGATGAACCAGATCAACGTCGTTCCCTACATCGACGTGATGCTGGTGCTGCTGGTGATCTTCATGGTGACCGCACCGATGATCCAGACCGGCAGCGTCGCCCTGCCCAGCGTCGGCCAGAGCTCGACGCCGCCGGTGGCGCCGCTGGAAGTCATCGTCAGGGCCGACGCGACGCTGGCGCTCAACGACCGTTCCAACAACGCCGGCGAGCGGCCGATCGAGCGCGTCGAACTGGCGCTGCTGCTCAAGCAGGCGCAGACGAAAAATCCGCGGCAGGCGGTGCTGATCGCCGGCGACAAGAACGTCAAGTACGAGGCGGTGTTGGGCGTGATGGACGAACTGCAGCGCCAGCAGGTGAGCAAGATCGGTTTGCTGGTGCAGCCTTCGGGCAAATGAGAACGGTGCTGTTGCAGCCGGTCCCGGCACCGGGCAAGACGGCCGCCATGGTGCTGGCGGTCAGCGTGCATCTGGCCCTGACGGTGTTCCTGTTCTACGGCGTGAACTGGCAAACTCGGCCGGCCATGCCGGTGGAAGTGGAACTGGTGCGCGGCGAACCGGCGCCGCCACTGGCCCCGCCCGAAGAGGCGAAGCCGGAAGCGCCAGCCGAGCCCAAGGTCGAGGTGACACCCGAGCCCAAGGTCGAACCCAGACTGCCGCCCGAGCCGCCGCCCAAAGCCGACATCGAGCGTAAGGTGAAGCCGGTGAAGGAGGCCCCGCCCAAGCCGCGCTACGATCCGCTGCGCCGGCAACTCGAGGACGAGATCAAGCAGACCGCCGAGCGCAAGTCGGTCGCAGCGATCAACCAGGAACAGGCAACGCTGCGCGCGGCGCGGGCTGCGGCGCAGCGACAGCGTGCGGAAAGGGTCTGGATAGACAGGATCGCCGCCAAGATCAGGAGCAACATCGTCCGGCCGGGCAACGTCGCCGGCAATCCCGAGGCCAAATTCACCGTGGTCCTGCTGCCCGACGGGTCGGTGGTCGGCGAACCGAAGATGACCCGCTCCACCGGCAACTCGGCGCTCGACGCCGCCATCGAGCGGGCGATCAAGAAGTCCGATCCGCTGCCCAAGCCCGATGATCCGTCGGCCTTCCAGCGGGAATTGAACATCACCTTCAAGCCGTTCGAGGACTAGCACCAGGTACGTGCTGGTGGGTAGCGGCCGCCAGCGGGTAACTGCCACCAGTGGGTACCAGCCACTAGCAACAAATCCCCACCCATCTTTACAGATCGCGGTTTGCCGTGACGGTATAATCTACAAATAATGCTTGTCTCTCTTTTCCGCAGCGTTCTCGCCACTCTGACCGTAATGTTGCTCGCGGTAGCGTCGCCGGCGAACGCGCAACTGGCGATGGAGATCACCGGCGCGGGCGCCAACCGACTGCCCATCGCCATCGCCGAATTCGGCGGCGAACGCATCATCTCCCACGCCCTGGTCTCGGTGCTGCGCGCCGACCTCGAACACTGCGGCCTGTTCCGCCTGATCGACAGCGGCGAGGCGCCGCTGGGCGAGGGCAGCATCGCCTACGCCGACTGGAAGAATCGCGGCGCCGACGCCCTGGTGGCCGGCAACGTCGCGACCACCGCCGAGGGTCGCTACGAGACCCGCTTCCGCCTGTTCGATGTGCAAAAACAGAGCCTCCTCGGCGGCCAGCCCTACCTCGCCGGTTCGGCCCAGCTGCGCGGCACGGCGCATCGGATCGCCGATTTCATCTACGAGAAGCTGCTCGGCGAGCCGGGCATCTTTTCGACGCGCATCGCCTACGTGGTGAAGAGCACCGGACGCTACGAGTTGCAGATCGCCGACGCCGACGGCGGCAACGCGCAGACAGCCCTGGCCTCGCGCGAACCGATCATTTCGCCGACCTGGTCCCCGGACGGGACGCGCCTGGCCTACGTTTCCTTCGAAGCAAAGAAGCCCATCGTCTACGTGCACTCGCTGGCCAGCGGCAGCCGCCACGTTGCCGCCAATTTCAAGGGTTCGAATTCTGCTCCCGCCTGGTCGCCGGACGGCAAGAGGCTCGCCGTCGTGCTGTCCAAGGAAGGCGGCTCGCAGCTGTTTCTGGTCAACGCCGACGGCAGCGGCATCACGCGCCTGGCGAGTTCCAGCGCCATCGACACCGAGCCGCGCTTCTCGCCCGACGGCAGCTCGATCTACTTTACCTCCGACCGCGGCGGCAGCCCGCAAATCTACCGCATCGCGGTGAGCGGCGGCGAAGTGTCGCGGGTCACCTTCGAGGGCAGCTACAACGTCTCGCCGCGCCTGTCGCCGGACGGCCGCAGCATGGCTTTCGTCACCGGCAACAGCCGCGGCTTTCAACTGGCGCTGATGGATCTGGCGAGCAAACAGACGCAGATACTCACCGACTCGGTCAAGGACGAGTCGCCGAGTTTTTCCCCCAACGGACGCATGATCATCTATGCTACGGAAGTGGGCGGACGCGGCGTATTGGCGGCCGTTTCGAGCGATGGACGCGTCAAACAAAAGCTCTCCGTGCAGGCCGCTGACGTGCGCGAACCGGCTTGGGGACCTTTCGCAAAATGATCAATCACACACACCACTATGGAGCCTGACCATGCGTAGCCTGTTTCTTGTTGCTGTCCTCAGCCTGATCCTCGCCGCCTGCAGTTCCCAGCCAGCGGCGCCCGAACAGCCGGGGGCCGGTGTCACGGAAGGCGCGAAGATCAAGGTGGAAACTCCGCAGGTCGCGCCGGTGACAGCAGGTAACCAGGACCTGACCGGTCTGGCGGCGCTCAGGGATCCGAAGAGCATCTTGTCCAAGCGCAGCATCTTCTTCGACTTCGACCAGTACGTGATCAAGGACGAATTCCGGCCGTTGGTCGAGGCCCACGCCCGCTTCCTGGTCGCCAACGCGAAGATGAAGATGCTGATCCAGGGCAACGCCGACGAGCGCGGCTCCCGCGAGTACAACCTCGCGCTCGGCCAGAAACGCGCCGATGCCGTCAAGAAGAGCTTGATGCTGCTCGGTGCCAAGGAAGCGCAGCTCGAATCGGTCAGCCTGGGCGAAGAGAAGCCGCGCAATCCGGGTCACGACGAAGCTGCCTGGGCGGAAAACCGTCGCGGCGACATGCTCTACAGCGGCGAGTATTGATCGATGCTGCGCCGGTCGCTGCTCGCGCTGGCGCTGGCTGCGGCCTTGGTGCCGGCGCGAGCGGGCATCTTCGACGACGACGAGGCCCGCGCCC
>JAHFRE010000044.1 GCA_023258955.1 Sterolibacterium sp. | reverse complement strand
GAATCTGCGGCAACGCCGCCTCGGTCGCAGCTGCGACCACCTTCTTCTTGCGTGGCATACATGTATCCCTCTTTCAATATCGACATGTTATGCCTCACACACAAAATTTCGGACAGGCTCATAGCGTTTCCAATCCTTTTCCCCGGTCTTGAAATCTCACTGGCTACTCCGCTGCGCAATTCATTCAGAAACCGACCGCACACAATCCGCCAACGCGAACTTGCGTGCGGCCAGTTCTCCCACCGCTAGATCTCGGTCTGCTCCGAGATTGCCAGTGCGTCATCGACGTCAATGCCAAGGAATCTGACGGTACTTTCCAGTCGAGTGTGACCGAGCAACAGCTGAACAGCCCGAAGATTCTTCGTACGCTTGTAGATGAGGGTAGCCTTTGTTCGTCGCATCGTGTGAGTACCATAGGCCGTTGAATCGAGTCCGGCGGACGCAATCCAATGATGCACGATTCTGGCGTACTGTCTAGTTGAAACGTGCGGCGAACTTGCCAGACGGCTCGGGAACAGGTTGCTCTGACTAGAGGTGAGATTTGTCGATCCAGTCTGCAACAGTCGGAAATTTCCAACTCAAGCCGGTACTGAAACGGGTTTAGCCTCATGCACTACCATTGGAGTGGCTGGTTGAATCGGATTGCGCTAGCCCGACTCGGCGCATTTGAGGATCTTCACTGACCGAAGGCGCCGCAGACGCGCCCTTTATACCTTTCGCCAGTCCGCACCCTACTCAACGTGTGACTTTGGTCTGTGCAGATTGATTCCAGCCATCTGACAATGGGATATTGTTAGGCCGCCTAGTATTTTCTTTACAATCGCTTGCTCCATTGCTCCTTGAGCTCTTCCTGGTCTCCATTTGCAGTTTGCAAAGCCGCAAAGTATTCCTAGTGAAGCGATAGCTTACACAAAACCACGACAGCAAAGGATTAAGACGAATATCTTGTTACAAACTTCGCCGGAATTGATATGGGTCAACTTGCATAGCCAAAATCCAATCGAAAATCAAAAGCTAAAGTTGCACCAATAACGTGGGTCTTCCAAGGGGGCTTTCAAGATGTTTGGGACACGAAATAGGCTAGTCGGCTTGTCATTCCTATTGCCGGCAATAACCGCAGCGGCACTGCTGCTTGGCGGCTGTGGAGGTTCCGATGGTTCGCCTGGTGCCACGGGTGCTGCGGGCGCAACGGGGGCCGCAGGCACCCCGGGTGCCCCGGGCGCACCGGGTAAGGACCTGACGGCGACCATCAACGTCGCGACGCTGACCGCTGACCAATGGCAGGCGCTGGTGCCCACCGTCGATCCGGCGAGCGTTACGGTCGATATGAGCAAGGGCACACCGATCGTCAGCTTCACGGTCACCGACGGCAACGGCAAGGGCCTGGCTGGCCTGGGCAACAAGCCGCCGCTTCCAGTTGGAACCACTAGCACCGCCGCCACCCTCGCCAACTTGAACTTTACCTTGGCCAAGTTGGTTGCCGGCAGCAACGGTTCCCCGAGCAAATGGGTCAACTACATCACCTTCAGGATTCCGACGGTGGCCGAGAAGGCCGGCACCGTAGCCGCGAGCGCCTCGTGTGACTCGAAGACGGCTCCGACGGTGTGCGGCAATTTCCCGTCGGCGGACACCGCCGGTACCCTGGTCGATAACCAGGACGGCACGTACAAGTACACCTTCTACTTCGACATCAGCAAGTCGGCCGCTGCTCTGGCCAGCTTGATCGACTCGGCCGATGGCCTGACGAAGAAGGCCGACGCCGGCAATCTGGCGTACGATGCCACGGCGACCCATCGTCTCGGCCTCATCATCACTGGCAACCAGCCAGGGACGGGCACGAACAACAGCACCGGTGTTGCCGATCCCGCCAAGCCGGCTGTGCCATTGGTCAAGACCTTCAACCTCGGCTACGACTTTGTTCCCGCCGGCGGTGCGCCCAAGGTGACTCGCGATATCGTCATGAAGGACTCCTGCTCGGAGTGCCATGACGGCAAGGGCATTGGCCACGCCGGTACCCGCGTCAACGGCTGGCAAGTCGGCCGCAACAATCCCCGCCTGTGCGTGACCTGCCACACTGATCAGATCAAGTACACCTTCAACGTCGGGGATGCGCCGCTGAACGGGCTGACCTTTGTAGGCCCGACCAGCTCGGACACCACCTCGGCGATGAAGCGCTCCAAGTACGCCATCCTGTACGGGCGTGCCGAGGGCAACTATCCGAACATGATTCACAAGACCCACATGGGTGATAAGTTGACGCTGCAAGGCTACAACTTCAATAACAACGGCGGTGCCCAACAGTACAACACCGTGGGCTATCCGCAGGACATTGGCAATTGCACCAAGTGCCACGACGGTTCGGCCACCGCCAAGCACCAGACCACGGACGGTGACAACTGGAAGAAGGCGCCCAGCCAGCTCGCTTGCGGCTCCTGCCACGACGGCATCAACTTCGCGACCGGCAACGGCACAACGGTCGCCGGTGCGACAACGGGTCACCGCGGTGGCGCCAGGGCCGACGATTCGACCTGCGTGCTTTGCCACGACGCCACCACGAACCCGATCTATCACGATCAGGTCACCAAGGCAGGGGCCTACACCGCCTTCAACAGCGGCCTGCCCACTGGTGCGCTCAACATCAGCTACGCGGTGAAGAGCGTCACGGTCAACGCCAGTCGCAACCCGGTGATGACGTTTGCGGTGATGAAGAACGGCGCGGCCGTGAGTTTCGGTACCTATAACGCGGCCACCAACCCGACCATACTAGCCGGAACGACGTTCACGACATCCCAGCCCGGTCCCGAACTCCTGTTCGCCTGGAACCTGCCGCAAGATGGAATCAACTCTCCGGCAGACTACAACGCCCGAGCCAGCATCCGTCTGCAGGGTTCCTACGCGGCCTCGAGCTCGACCAGCGCTTACTCGGGCGTGTGGCAGGCGGGTGGGAGCACCAGCGTGACGACGCTCGCCTCGGCGAGCAATCCGCTGGCGCCCTACACCATCACCTGGTCGTTGACGGGTCCCGACGCGTCCAACTACTACACGATCACCGCCACCAACATTACCCTGCCGACCACGACAACGATGTTGACCGGCTTGGTGTATCAGACCCTGCTGGAGACGGACCTGGCTGCGTATCCCTACGCCGCCGGTGACGCCACCAAGCCGGGTCTCGTAATCGCGCCGCAAATCGCCAAGGCCTACAACACCGGCACCGGCTTTACAGCGCGTCGGCAGATCGTGGACAACGCCAAGTGCAACAGTTGCCACAACCAGCTGGGCGTCAAGCCGAACTTCCACGGCGGTGCGCGCAACGATGGCCAGGTCTGTGCGATCTGTCACAACGCCAACCAGGGTAGCGGCGGCTGGACGGCTGATTCGCGGACCTTCATCCACGGCATCCACGGGACGGACAAGCGTACGACGCCCTTCACCTGGCATGGTACGAATGCAACCACGAGCGCCTTCCCGACGCTGTACCCGGGCGTGATCAAGGACTGTCTGCAGTGCCACATGCCAGATACCTACAACTACGGTACGAGCGCTGCCCTGAACGGAACTTTCCTCTGGCCGACCGTCGCCTACGGTGCCACGCCAGTAACTTCGCTCAATCCGCTAGTGCCTTCTGGCAGCTATGGTCTGCAGTTTATCTATAACCCGGTCACCGATGCGACGGCTAACGGCGCGGCGACCAACATCGTCAGTTCGCCGATAGCATCGGCGTGCTTCTCATGCCATGACACCCCTGCCGCCCATGCACACATGGAATCCAACGGCGGTTCGATCATGAATCCACGCAGTACCAGCGTGGAGCAGTGCCTCGTTTGCCACGGCAGTGGTACGCTGGCCGACATCAAGGTTGTGCACGACGTCGGCAAGAAATAAGGATGGCATGGTTGTCCGTGCCCTCTGACCGCAGTTGAACCAAGCAAACCCGGATACGGTAACGTATCCGGGTTTTTTGCCAAGAAGGCATAGCGATAATTGGATCGCTGACCGAAAACAGCTGTGTTTACCGTTCCTTCCAGATTGGCAGTAGATTGAAATGCTAGCAATTGCGTCCTTTGCTAGATGGCACAAGTGATCGCTGCTGGCCAACAAGTCCAGCCAAAAGGCAATCGGTACTCTTGAAATGACTTTTCGAAATAGGCGCTTTGACAAGGAGCGGGATTCTATTCCACGGTTCCACGTCGGGCGTTCTTTGTACAGCATCGTACAAGGCTCGTGGAGCAACCGACCAAGGAAGCCCTAGCTCGAGACTTTTGCCGCTTTGATCTGTTCTCAGACCTTCCACCTGCCGTGGCCGCTGAAATTGAGGCTATGGCTAGAGTTCGTAATCATCATCAAGGAGACGTTCTCTGGCATCGCGCTGAAAGAGTCAGCGATATCGGCTTGCTGGAGTCTGGCTTCGTCAAGGTCGGGCGCCAGGAGAAGGCGGCGTCAAACAAGACATACGGCTTGTATGGTCCGGGTGACAGGAGAACATCTCATGAAGCTGAGCGCGCGCAATCAACTGAAGGGCACAGTCAAATCCGTCACACCGGGCGCAGTCAACAGCGAAGTGGTCATAGAGATCGCACCCGGGCTGGAGATTACGGCGCAAATAACCAGCGCTTCTGTCCAGCGTTTGGGCCTAAGACAAGGCGGCGTCGCCTATGCCGTCATCAAGGCAGACAGCGTGATGGTTGGCACGGACTGAACCGCGGCTTGTTTGGCCGCACCCTGCGCTTGTAAGGCAGGTGCCTTCCGGCTCTAAGCAAGCCGCATAACCATCAGAGCTGGCCACGCATGCAGACAAATGACGTGGCGGTCCATCTTCTCGCGCGGCAGTTGTAGCAGGACTGGGCTTCGTCAGCGACCCATTCGTCGGCGTCGTCTTCGATGAAATCGCGACACGCGGCCGCGCGCAAGGCCACCGCCGCAAATTCTTCCTTCCCTCCCGCATATTCACCCATCGCAAACGCCCCTGTCTCTCTCTGCTCGGCCTCAGTAACCTTTGAGCTCTTGATTGCTGCAAGTGCGCCAACGCGCAACGGCACCGGCCACCTCCTCGGTCACCAGCAAGGTCGAACCGCCGCCGAGCAATACGGTCTTGACCTTGTCGCCCAGATTGATCAAGGTCGAGTCTGGCAGCAGCTCGCCCGCCAGGGTTTGCACGGCATCGATATCGCGATGTTCGCGCAGCGCCTTCACCGTGATTTGGCTGGCGTCGCCGCTCAGCGTCAATCGACCGCGCATGCGGCCGTCGTTGCCGCTCAGGCGCAAGCCGGCACCGGCGAGGGCGCCGATCACACCCTGCCCAGTTCCGCCGTGCTCCGACAGATGCAAGCGCAGCCGTCGCGCTAGGCAGTAGGCGTCCTCCTTGCTCAACACCTGCGATTTGGCCGCTTGGCCGAAGCCGACCAGCGCGCCGGGATCGGTGCAGGTCTCCGTGCGCACGACGCACAATCCTGGATCGGAGCCCACGGCGCTCTGTTCGACGAGGAACTCGGCGCTGGCGGCGATCATTGTCTCCGTACACGCCGGATCGATGTCGGCGGCGAAGCACATGGCGCTGTTGTGCGAGGTGTAGGGAATGGCTGGATGGATATACAGCTGGTGGCGGGTGATGCAGAAGGTCTGGCCCCAGTTGCGCACCCTGATCATGCGCGCGATCTCTGCCGCCAGCGCGCCGGTTCCCGGGCTGTCGAGATTATCGGTATCGTCGATGCTGATCAAGACCTTCAAGCCGCCGCCTCACAAACCATATTGGAGACCCGCATAGACGAAGCGCCCCGCTTGGGGAAAGCCGTAGGCGGTCTCGTAATTCCTGTCGAGCAGGTTGTTCGCGCCAAGATAGAGCGAAACGTTCTTTTCGGCCAGTCGCTTGCTCACTTTGAAATTGAGCAGCGTGTAGTTGTTCAGCTGCGCCTGCTGCAGGGGCGTCGTGCGCGAATAGTAGTATTGGTCGGCGGCGGACAGCAGCGATGCATAGCCTGTGACGCCGTTGCCCAAGGAACCATCTGCTTCCAGGCTGACCTTGTGCCGCGGTCGATACTGCAGTTGCATGAACGGGGTTCCGGCCGACAGATTATCCGATTGCTGCTGGGTGTAGCTGACCCGCAGGCGCAAGGCGTCGCCGAATCTGGTCTCGCCGCCGAGTTCCAGCCCCATGAAGCGGTAGTGATCGAAATTCAGGTATTTGTTCGTGCTGGTGTCCTTCTCGATGTAGTTGTAGACATCGTTATGAAAGAACGCCAGTGAGAGCTGGGTGTCCGCCGCAAGGCGATGGGTCGCCCCCACTTCCTTGTTGCGCGCCGTCTCGGTCTTGAGACCGGGGTTGCCCGAGGCGGCGTCGTAGAGTTGGCTGATGGTCGGGAAACGCACGTGCTGCGATGCAGCTATGCGGAGGCTGGTCGCTTCGCTGACTGCGTAGGCGACGCCCATAAGATAGCCGTCGGCGTTCTGGCCCGGATCGTTGTCCCGCGTCTGGCGATAGTGGCTGTAACCGGCGGTGACGTCGAGGCGAGCGATGGGTGTCGCCACGTACTCCAGCGCAGCAGACTGCACGCCGATCTCGCGAGCGTAGGCGACGTTGCGCGCTTTGAAGTTGCCGCCGCTGCTGCTCGCGTCGTGCACCATGCCGGCGCTGTCCCAGGCTTCGTTGCGGCCATCGGCGGCCAGCGTGACGGCGCCAAATCCCTGGCTGCGATAGCTGGTTTGCAGATGGCCGCCGTTGATGCGTGTCTCGTTGTGCAGCTGAAAGGTGTTGTTCAACTTGGCGTTGCTGACGGAGTTGAAGTTGGCGTTGTCGTAGCTGTTGTCGTCGTTGGCCCCGGCGTTGTAGTACAGCCAGCCCCGGCCAGACCAGGCCGCGTTCGGCGCGAAGTCGGCGGTCAATTGCAGCGAATCGGCGCGCAGGCCGTCGATCCGCTCGTACTTTGCCTTGGTGGCGAACGGATCGGTGGTCGCCAGCGTGCTCGGCGGCAGACCATAGTTGCCGTCGGTGTGCCGGGAGATCAGCCCGAACGACCAGAGTTCGCTCGCGGCGTAGCCGAGGTTCGCGTAGAAGTTGTTGCGGTTCAGATCGCTGCTGAGCCGAATATTGCCGTCTTGGAGCGCGGTCGGGGCGAAGTCGTTGGAGAGCCGAAAGCCCTTGCTCTCTTGCCGACCGATGCTGATGAAGTAGTCGAGCGGGCCGCTGGCGCCGGACAGCGCGCCCCAGGCGCGGTGTTGCTGACCTTCGCCGACATCAAAGCCGGCGCTGCTGATATGGGCGTCGCCGGCGCCCTTGCGGGTGATGATGTTGATGGCACCGCCCAGATCGCCGTGCCCGTAGAGCATCGAACTCGAGCCCGCGCTCAACTTGATCCGGGCGATCTGCTCGACCGGAATGATGGTCGGATCGACGTTGCCGTCGAAGGTCGAATTCAGCGGGATGCCGTCGAGCAGTATCTTGACGTGGCGGGTCTCCAGGCCGCGCACCTGGATCCGTGGAATGCCATCGCCGCCGGTCCTGATCATGACCCCGGGCAGCAGCGCGATCGCTTCGTTCAGCGTACGCGCCCCGCGCTGATCGATGTCTTCGGCGGTCACCGTGCGTACCGTGGTCGCCTGCTCGACGCCCAGGGCGTTGGCCGAGACGACAATCTCCCCGGCGTGAAATTCCGGGACTGCCTGCTCGGCGTCAGCGGGGAGGGCGGCGGCCAAGATGGCCAAACAGACCAAGGGCGCGATGCACCGTGATAGAGCAGAAGGGCGCTGGGTCAAGACGGCGATTGTGGATTTCTGGGACATGGGAGAGCCTATTGGCCGAGCCAACGATCATGGCGACGCAGCGAAGGAAAAAGTTAGCGGGGCGTTGCTCGGCGCCACAGATAGGCCGCGATTGAGCCACCGGCAAAAGCGAAGAGCGTGTGCATGGCGACCAGATAGGCCAAACCCACCGACCAGCTATCGAATCGCAGTCCCAGGGCCAGCCCACCCGCCCATTGGATCAAGGGCTTGGTGGCATAGGCGAGGGCTGAAGCCACGCCTAGAAAGATGACGGAATGGCGCTTGGCCGTCGGCATCAAAAGGCACAGCAGGTCGATCACGATGCCCGGCACGAGATAGGTGAGGGGCGTGAGCGGATCGTGAAAGCCGAGCATCGGCAGGAGGGAGCTTGCAGCGGCGCCGGATGCCGCGACGGTGGCCCCCCAACGGTAGGCAGAGACCTGCCGGGCGATCACCAGCAGAGCCATCCACTCCAGTCCATGGTGGCCGGGCAGCCGCAAGGGCAGGCGAAAGGTCGCGTGAGCGATCGCTGCCAGGACACCGAGTCCGAGCAAGATCACGGTGCTTCTTTGCTGCAGATGGTCGACCAGCCGCTGGCAGCCGCCGCTAGCAGGCAATTCGAGACTTCGTGCGTTCATCGTGCGTCTCCCTATTTGGAGCGAAAGCACCGTTCGGGATGCGTCGTCCGATCCAGCCCAAAACGGCATGCAGTCCACGGAACCGAGTTTGCTTTTCGCCGGCGCATTTTCGCAACGGGGTCAGGATCGCTGCAATATGCATCGCTCGGCATATCTGCCTCACCATCCCCGACCCAACCGGTCTGAAGATCGGCTTGGCGCCCGGCCCCGGGGCTGTGTAGCCTGACGCCCTGCATCGATCGCCGCTCGGCGGGTCGCAGCCCGTTCTTGCTGCTGTTCGATAAGCGCGGCGCCCTCGTCGAAGCGGTGGACAATCCCTATAAGAATGCCGGCAACGCCGGCGTAACAACGGTCGCGTCGCTCTGAGCGCCTCGGCGGTGCATCAAGTTGGAGCGCTTTCTCGGCGCTTTTCACCACTATCCGACCCACCCCCAGCGGGTACTGTGACGTCTCGCCAATCTGGGGCCCAAAACTTGAAACAGCTGACCGTCGTCATTCGTGCCGAGTTCTCCATCCCCGACGACTGGAAGCTCCTGAAGCACCCGTCGGGACTTCAAGCGCTTCAGGTCGGGGAACACTTCGTCAGCTTCGACCTCGTCCCGTTCGTGACCAAGTCGAGGGACTCCAACGCAGAGTGGAAGGACGCCGAAGAAGGCGTTGTCGAGGGCATCATGGATATGGTCGTCACAGCCGACGCGCAGCTGGTGGTCGGAACTCAGCATTAGGCGAGCGCCTGCGGCGGACCAGGCCCCCCAACACAGCGCCGCGGGTTGCGGCCAACGGTAATGGCAGCAATTGGGCGGCGTTCTTCCTGCCTGTTGCAGTTTGCGTTGTAACAATTACACTGTGCATGTCGCTATTCGGCACACGGCTGCTGAAATAGGCCGCAACCTTAGGGAGGAACAACATGACTTCAGTCTCGACAATTCTGGCAGGGCGCGCTGGCAACGTCATTCGGGTGGAACCCGATGCGACCGTGTTGCAGTCCCTCGAAGTGATGGCCAAGCACAACGTTGGCGCAGTCATGGTGATGGAGGGATCACAGCTGGTTGGGATACTGACCGAGAGGGATTACGCGCGAAAGATCGTTCTTCAAGGTAAGGCATCGGACGCGACCAAGGTCAAAGACATCATGAGCACCAAGGTCGTCTGTGCAACGCCGCAAATGACCTTGGAAAGCGCGATGGCCGTGACCCGCGAGAAGAACATTCGCCATCTGCCAGTCGTCGACGAGTCGAAAAAGGTGCTGGGCATGATTTCGATTCGCGATCTGGTCAACGCCATTGTCGATGAGCAGAAGTTGGTAATCGAGCAACTGCAGCAATACATCTCCTCATAGCTGCGCAATGGGCTTGGGTCGCTCACCGAGGTGAGCGGCCCAAGCCCATTCTTGATCACCGCCGAACGATTCCTCGCCATCACTGCGACGCGGGGTCGCTATCCACAGAGTTGCCCACAGATTTTGTGGATATCGAAGGTCCTGGCGCCTAGCCGCCGATTGCCATGGCGGGCGCAATTCCCACCACGGTCACGTGGCCCGTGGCTGGTGCACTCCAATTGCCTTGCGCATCCATGACGGCAACCTGGAACGTGTAGTCACCCGGTGTCGTTCCGGCGTCCAGATGCAAGCTGCCCGTATTGGCAGGCGCTACGGAGACGCTGCTGTTGTCGATGGTGGGCCCGCCGGCGTAGTCGAAGTGGATGCCGCCCGCTGAGGTATCGGTAAACTTTACCGACACGATCGACGAGTTGCTGCCTTGCGGCAGCGTTGCCGCGTAGATCGAGCTGGCCGGAATCCAGGCGTTCGTATTCAGTTTGGCGTTCGCCGCTCCGGCCAGCGGCAACTGTGCCGGGGTCGTCAAGCCGCCGGTCGAGGTGCCGCTTCCTGAATTATCCCCACCTGCGGTCGCCGCGGCGTAGCTTCCCGAAAAGAAGCCGACGTCGCTCGCCGTGAAATAGCTCGCCGAGGTGATGTTGTCGAAGACGATGGCGGTCCCGGACGGGGTGTTGAATTCGTACCCGCCCTGGGTGGTTGCGTGGCCCGTCGCTAACAGACCGCTCAAGCTGGTCACACCGGTCGAGGAGCCGAGGTAGAGCATGTCATGGGATGGGTTGAAGTTGGTGATCTCGACCCGGTGATTCAAGTTGTCGACGATGAACTGGTTGCGGACGCTGCCCCCGGTCATGACGTCGGAGCCGCCATTGCCGTAGAAGAGGTCTGGCGCTGCGCCGCCCTTCAGCACATCGTTGGCGGCTGTACCGACGATCCGCTGTTGCGCGGTGGTCGGCGGGGTCACCGGCGGGGTGGTGGGCGGCGGCGTGGCGCTGGCCGGCGGCGTATAGGCGCCAGCGTAGAAGGCGACGTTCGATGTCGATAGGCCATCCGCGCTGCTCACGCCATCGAGCACGATCTGGGCGCCGGACGGCAGGTCGATTTCCAGGGACCCAGACGAAGTCGTCTTGAGGTGCGACATCATGGTCGGCAGTGAATCGATGCCGCTCGAGGAGCCGATATAGAGCACATCGTGCGACGGGTTGAAGTTCGTAATTTCCATCTTGTGGGTGTTCGAATCGACCACGTAGATGTTCTTGCTGCCACCACCGGTGAGCAGTTCGGTGCCGCCTGGGGCGAAGAACAGCTCGGTGGCCCCTGTACCGGTCACGGTATGATTGCCCCAGGGCTCGATGAAGTAGGTGGGGGTCGTCGAGGTCAGCGCCGATAGCGGGACATTGGTGTTCGGCGGGGTGTATGCACCTTGTGAGAACACGAAGTTGCTGGCGTTGAGGGCAGCAACCGACGCGACCCCGTCGAGCAGGATCTTGCTCCCCGAAGTGAAATCGATCTCCAGTCCGGCGGAGGTCACCTTGGTGTGGGTCAGCAGGCTGGACAGCGATGACACGCCGGTGGAGGAGAAGATGTTCAGGACATCGTGCGACGGATTGAAGTTGGTCACCTCCATCGACTGGGTGTTGCCGTCGGCGATGTAGGTGTTCTTGAGTCCGGCGCCGGTCATGACGCCCTTGCCACCCGGCGCATAGAACACTTCGTTGGCGCCGTAGCCGGTCAGGATATTGTTGCCCCACACGCCGATGAAGTAGGTCGGGGTGGTGGCGGTCACGGGCGGGGTGGTGGTAGCGGTCGTCATTTGCGTCTCTCCCAAGTCAGTTTGTCGTTTCACTGCATCAGCAGCAGGCGAAACCGTTGGGCGCATGGCGGCAAGCCAACCTGAACATCGCAGGGCAACCCCGCTATCTTGACCCTTCTGGACGAAGACCGGAGGCTTTGCGTCCCCGCCTTTCGGCGAGTTTGCCAACTACTGGGACGCAGTGTAATGAGCCGGGTGCACCGCAGATAGTAACTAAGTCACAGAATTGAGCAGCGGCGGCGGAGGGCAGCCATTCGCCGTCCCGTTGACCCTGTTGCTGTCGTCGGGACGGAGATGGCAAACATGGCTGCCCGTTCTTTCGGCGGTCGGCAGAGCAGCGCTCGCCCCCGCGACGCGCAGCGACGACCTACTTGACGACCATCGCGGTGAACGGCCACAGATAGGCTTGCATGGTCACGAAGATGCCGACCAGGCAGGCCAGGGCGATCGAGTGGAAGAATACGTAGCGCAGGATGTCGCCCTCGTGATCGAACCAGCGGGTGGCGGTGGAGGCGACGACGATCGATTGCGCGTCGATCATCTTGCCCATGACGCCGCCGGAGCTGTTGGCCGCACCCATCAGGTTGGGGCTCAGACCGAGTTGGTCGGCGGCGACCTTCTGCATGCCGCCAAACAGGACGTTGGAAGCCGTGTCCGAACCGGTCAGGGCCACACCGAGCCAACCCATCAGGGTGCCGAAGAAGGGATAGAAGACGCCCGAGTTGGCGAAAGCCAGACCGAGCGTCGTATCGAGCCCCGAGTAACGGGTGAGGGTACCCAGGCCCAGCATCAGGACGATGGTCAGCAGCGAGTAGCGCACCAGCCAGATGGTGCGGCCGTAGTTCTTGATCAGAGATCCGACGCTGTACTTGGCCACCAGGCCGCCGAGCAGCGCCGAGAACAGGATGCCCGTGCCCGTCGCCGACAGCAGGCCGAAGACGTAGACCGCGCCTTCCTTGGTCGGCTTGGCCACCACCGGCGGCATCTTCTCTATCAGTTGATGCAGGCCGTCGATGGTGAACTTCGGTGCGTAGATGCCGTTGAAGAAGTCCTTGACCACCGGCAGGCCCCAGATGAACACGAACACCGTCAGGATGATCCAGGGCACCCAGGCGCGCACCACGTCGGCCGTGGCGTGCTTGGTGATGGCGACGGCCGGTTTGGCCTCGCCCGAGTCCTCGGCGTGACCCTTGATGGTGGTGGACTTCCAGATCTGCTGCGGATGCCAGACCTTGAGGAAGAGCACCAGACAGGTCATCGAACACATGGCGGCGATGACGTCGACCAGTTCCGGGCCGATGTAGTTGGAGACCAGGAACTGGGGAATGGCGAAGGAAACGCCGGAGACCAGGATGGCCGGCCAGATCTGCATCATGCCGCGGCGGCCGGCGAAGGCCCAGATCAACCAGAAGGGGACGAGCAGCGAAAACAGGGGCAACTGCCGGCCGACCATGGCCGAGATCGCCATCAGATCGTAACCGTGCACCTTGGCCAGGGTGATGATGGGGGTGCCCAGGGCGCCGTAGGCCACCGGTGCTGTGTTGGCGATCAGGGACAGCCCCGATGCCGCCAGCGGCGTGAAGCCGAGGCCGATCAGGATGGCCGCGGTGACCGCCACCGGCGTGCCGAAGCCGGCTGCACCTTCGAAGAAGGCGCCGAAGGAGAAGGCGATCAGCAGCAGCTGCAGCCGGCGGTCCTCGGTGATGCCGGCGATCGAATCCTGGAGGATCTTGAACGAACCGTTCTGCTCGGTCAGTTGGTGCAGGAAGATGATGTTGAGCACGATCCAGCCGATCGGCACGAGACCGGTCAGGCCGCCGAGGATGGCCGCCTTGCCGGCCATCTCCATCGGCATGCCGTAGACGACGACGGCGATCAGGATGGCGCTGACGAGGCCGGCGCCCGCCGCAATGTGTGCCTTGAGATGCAGGAAGCCTAGGCCGACCAGCATCACCAGCACCGGGATCGCTGCCAACAGCGTAGACAGCAGCATGCTGCCCATCGGGTTGTATACCTGTTGCCAAACCATCAGAGTCTCCTTGGTTGAATTGTTGGAACCACGACGTCAAGAAACGGGGGATTGCGGCCTGCTGCATTCTTCGAGCAGATAGGCGACGGATCGATAGACAAATCCCGACTCGGCGCTCAAGCCGATCTCGCAGGTGCGGTTGGTGGACACGCCGCTGCAGCAGTCTGGAGGCAGGTCCCGATGCAATTTGCGCAGCGCGTGCCGATTCAATTCCGGCACGACGAAGCCGCGGTCGCCGGCGAAGCCGCAGCAGCTCACCCCGGCCGGTTCCACCACGCGCTCGGCGCAGGCTTGCACCAGGCGGCGGAGCTTGGCCTCGGCGCCGCTCTTCCTCACGCTGCAGCTGACGTGCAGCGCCAGCGGTGCAGCGAGCTTGACCAGGCGCAATCTGGGCAGCAGGGCGTCGTGGGCGAACTGATGAAAATCGAGCACAGCGAGCCGGCCCGCCAAGTGCTCCTGCATGCGCAGGCTGCAGGTGCTGGCGTCCATGATCACCGGATAGCGGCCGTTGTCGCTGGCGGTGAGCAGTGCCGCGGCGAGTCGCTCGGCCATCGCCTCGGCCTCTGCGGCCAAACCTTTGCTGGCCAGCATCTGGCCGCAGCAGAGGCCGTCGAAACCTTCTGGCAGGCGCGGCGCGTAGCCGGCGCGCAGGAGCAGGGTCTGCACCACCTCGGCCAGCTGCATTTCGCCGGCGCTGCTGGGGCCGAAGATGCGGCCGCCGCAGGCGGGAAAGTAGACGACCGGATCGCCGGCGCCGCGCAGGGGCGACACTGCTTTGCCGGCGCGCGGCATGGGGGTCTTCCAAGCGCCGCCCGACAAACTACCCAGCGCGCGGTCACCGACCACGGCGCTGGCGAGCTGGCCCAGGCGCAAGCCCGTGCGCGAGATCGCGGCAACGGCGCCGAAATGTTCGCCGACCCAGCGTCCGGCGCTGTGCGCCATGGCACCCTGGCCGCGGCCGCGCAGCAGACGGGTGAGGTCGCCGGTGTTGATCTCCACCGGACAGGCGGTGGAGCACAGGCCGCAGCCGGCGCAGGTGTCCAGCCCCTGGTAGGCGTAGTCGGCGCCCATCTGCCCGGCGCTCTCGCCCGCGGCATCGCGGCGCGACAGTTCGCGCCAGGCGACGATGCGCTGGCGCGGCGACAGGGTCAGCTTGTGGGAAGGACAGAGCGGTTCGCAAAAGCCGCACTCGATGCAACGATCGACGATCGCCTCGGCCGCCGGCATCGGCTTGAGATGGGCGAGGTGGGCCAGCGGATCGTCGTTGATGATGACGCCGGGATTGAGCAGGCCGCGCGGATCGAACAGCGCCTTGATCCGGCGCATCAGATCGGTGGCCTGTTTGCCCCACTCCAATTCGACGAAGGGCGCCATATTGCGTCCGGTGCCGTGCTCGGCTTTGAGCGAGCCGTCGTACTTGTCCACCACCAGGCGGGCGACCGCTTCCATGAAATGGGCGTAGCGCTGCACCTCGGCTTCGATGCCGAAGTCCTGGGTGAACACGAAATGCAGATTGCCCTCCAGGGCGTGGCCGAAGATGATGGCATCAATGTATCCATACTGCTGCAGCAGGCCGTGCAGGTCGGTGGTGGCGGCGGCCAGCGACTCAATCGGAAAGGCCACGTCCTCGATGATCACCGTGGTGCCGGCGCGGCGCATGGCGCCGACCGAGGGGAAGGTGCCCTTGCGCACCTTCCAGTACATCTCGCAGGTCTCGGCGTCGCGCGAGAAGCGCGGTGCTTCGACGCTGGCGATGCCGGCCAAAGCGCCCAGCGCCGCATCGATGTGCTCCTGCAGGGCGGTGTCGTCCTGCGCCCGCACCTCGATCAGGAGCGCGGCGACCTGGTCGTCGAGTTGGCGTATCAGCGGCGGCAGTCCGGGCTTGTCTTGCACCGAACGCAGGGAGGCGCGGTCCAGCAGCTCCACCGCGGCGACAGGATGCGGCTTGAGACGGATCACCGCCTGGCAGGCGGTCTCGATGTCGGGAAAGAAGACCAGGGCGCTGGCCTTGCAAGCTTCCTCCACCACCGTCTGGTAGGTGATGCGCGACATGAAGCCGAGCGTGCCCTCGGAGCCGATCATCAGATGGGCGAGGATGGCGATCGGGTCTTCGTAGTCGACCAGGGCGTTGAGGCTGTAACCGGTGGTGTTCTTGATCTTGTACTTGTGGCGGATGCGTGCGGCGAGCGCAGCGTCGGCTCGCGTCTCGCGGCCCATGCGCGCCAGCGCCTCGAGAAAGTCGCCGTGGCTGCTGCGGAAGGCGGCGATGCTCGCAGCGTCTTCGGTGTCGAGCAACGCGCCGTCGGCGAGGATCAGGCGCAGGCCGGCCAGGGTGCGGTAGCTGTTCTGGCTGGTGCCGCAGCACATCCCCGAGGCGTTGTTGGCGGCGATGCCGCCAATCTTGCAGGCGTTGATGGAGGCCGGATCCGGGCCGATCTTGCGCCCGTGCGCTGCCAGCCGCCGGTTGGCCTCGGCGCCGATCAGGCCGGGTCCCAGGCGCACGCTGCTGGCGTCGGGCGAAATCTCGCAACCGTCGAAGCCCTCGCCGATCAGGACCAGCACGCCGTCGCTGACCGCCTGCCCGGACAGGCTGGTGCCGGCGGCGCGAAAGGTGACCGGCGTGTTGGCGGCGGCGGCGGTGGCGAGTACCCGCCGCACCTCCTCTTCGCTGTCGACTACGGCGATGACCTGCGGCAGCAGACGGTAGAAGCTGGCATCGGTGCCATAGGCGAGCAGGCGCAGCGAATCGGTGATCACCCGCGACGCCGGCAGGACGGCGCGCAGCGCCTCGATCAGGCGGCTCACGACGATGATCTTTCGCCGGCGTCGCGCTGCGCGAGCAGGTCGCGCAGGCGCCGCGGCGCCGGGATCATCGGCGTGCGGCAGGAAGTCCATGCGCCCTGGGCACGCGGCGTGAGCAGGCGCAGCCGACTCATCAGCCAGGACACCAGGCGATAGACAGCGGGACGTCCATAGACCAGGGCCCAGCCGCGCCACAACGCGCTCATCCAAGGGCTGTGGGCGGAGCCGGTGCCGCGTATCGGATGGCGGGTCGGTGCACCGGCCTGGGATTCGGCGCGCAGGCGCACCAGCAATCGCGGGATCGGGATGCGCACCGGACAGACTTCGGCGCAGGCGCCGCAGAGGCTGGAGGCCGTCACCAGCTTGTGCGTGGCCGCCAGTCCCAACAGGTGCGGCGAAATGATGACGCCGACCGGTCCCGGATAGGTGGTGCCGTAGGCGTGACCGCCGATGCGGGTGTAGACCGGGCAGTGGTTCATGCAGGCGCCGCAGCGTATGCATTGCAGGGTGGTGCGCAGCTCTTCGTCGTGGTAAGCCTGGCTGCGGCCGTTGTCGAGCAGCACCAGGTGCACCTCGTCGGGACCGTCCAATTCGTCCGACTTGCGCGGCCCGCTGATCAGATTCAGATAGGTGGTGACCGGCTGTCCGGTCGCCGAGCGGGTCAGCACGGTGTACAGCGGCGGCACATGTTCCAGCTTCTCCACCACCTTTTCGATGCCGGTGATGGCGATATGCACCCGCGGCACGGTGGTGCACATGCGGCCGTTGCCTTCGTTCTCGAGCAGGCAGAGGGTGCCGGTCTCGGCCACCAGAAAGTTCACGCCGGAAATGCCGATGTCGGCTGCGGCGAATTTCTGGCGCAGCACGCGCCGTCCGATGGCGATCAGCTCATCGACGTTCTCGGTGTAGGCGACGCCGGGCAGCTTCTCCTCGAACAGCTGGGCGATCTGCTGTTTGGTCTTGTGGATGGCCGGCATGATGATGTGCGAGGGTGCTTCCTCCGCCAGTTGCACGATGAACTCGCCCATGTCGGATTCCAGCGCTTCGATGCCGGCGGCTTCCATTTCGTGGTTGAAGCCGACCTCCTCGCTGACCATCGACTTGCCCTTGATCATCAGGCGGGCGCTGTGGCGGCGGGCGATATCCAGCATGATGCGGTTGGCGTCGGCCGGCGTCTCGGCCCAATGCACGACGATGCCGTTGGCGGTCAGCTTGCGCTCCAGTTGCTCGAGCAGCTCGGGCAGGCGCGACAGGCTATAGCGGCGAATGGCCTCGGCTTCGCGGCGCAGGTTTTCCAGCTCGATGGCATCGGGGAACTGGGCCAGGCGTTTGGCCTGGAGAAAGTCCATGGCGCCGCGAAAGCTGGTGCGCAGGGCCGGGTCGTTCACCGCCGCATCGGCGCGATCGGCGAACTGGGCGCCGGGCAGGTGGTTGAGCGGGGCCGCCTTCATGACAGACACACCAGGACGATCAACTGCTTCGGACCGTGCGCCCCGTAGGCGAGGGTCTGCTGGATGTCCGCTGTCTTCGAGGGACCGGAGATCAGCAGCGCGTTGGTGGGCAGGCCGCGGCCCCAGTCCTCGCTGGCGATGACGCTGCGCAGACTGGGCTGCAACGTGGCGGCATCGAGCAGGACGAAGTGAATCGGCGGCACCAGGGACAGCAGGCGCGGCTCTGTTGCATCGGGCCACAGCACCAGGCTGCCGGTATCGGCGATGGCGCAGCGGGCGGCGGTGAACCCGGCATCGACCGCAGCGAACAGCTCCGCCTTCCATTCGCCGATGGGGCGGTCGTAGCTGATGAGGCGTGGGCTCTCGGGATGCAGATCGATCAGACGCTGGCCCTCTTTGCTGCCCTTGCCGATGAGCAGCGAGGCGACCCGCTTGTCTGCCGCCAGACGCAACACCAGGCGGGGCCAAGCCTCCTGGTCGGTGAAATGGATTTCGGCGTGGGCGGCGCTCATGGCGTCGGCAAATTGCTGGACGAGCGCCGCGCCCTCCTGGCGGGGTTCGCAGACGCGCACCGGTGGCGCTGCCGCTGGGATGACCGGCGCTGCCCGCAGACGGGCGAAGATGCGTTCGCGGGCGTTCATGACCTTGCTCCCGCCGTGCGCCGCCAGAGGAAGCTGGCGATGTGCTCGCCGGGCATGGACGGCTCGGCCTTGCCCGCCTGCAGGTCGCCATGCGCGGCGTGGCCCAGGATGTTCATCAGGCAGCCGCAATCGGCGCTCACCACCTGGCTGGCACCGGTATCGACCAAGGCTTTGAGCTTGTCCTCGACCATGGCGCCGGAGATCGTCGGATGGCGCAGCGCGAAGGTGCCGCCGAAGCCGCAGCACTCCTCGGGCCTGGCCTGGGTGGCGACGGTCACCTGGGCCAGACCGTCGAGCAGGGCGCGACTGGACAGGTGGCTGCCCATTTCGCGGCGGGCGTGGCAGGAGGTATGCAGGACGACGGTGCAGGCCGCACCCTGGTCCTGGTGTTGGAAGCCGACCACGTCGACCAGAAAGTTGGTCAACTCGTGCACCCGTTCTGCCAGGGCGGCGGCCTTGGCCAGCAGCGGCGGATCTTCGGCGAACAGTTCCACGTAGTGGTGGCGCATCATGCCGGCGCAGGAACCGGAGGGCACGACGATGGGCCAGGGCTCGGGAAAGAGGTCCAGTTGCCGGCGCGCCACGGCGCGCGCTTCGTCGAGATAGCCGCTGGTGTAAGCGGGCTGTCCGCAGCAGGTTTGATCGGGTGGGAAGTGCACCCGGATGCCTTCGCGTTCGAGCAGACGGATGGCGTCGAAGCCGGCCTCCGGCGCGAACTGGTCCACCAGGCAGGTGGCGAAGAAGTATACGTCGGTGGGGAGCGTGGGTGCGGACCTGGCGAGAGCGTTCATCCGGAAGATTCCCTTTTTCCAATTCAATCGTCTATCAGTGAGGCCGAGGTGACGCCGACGCGCACGTTCCCCCACAGCTTGCCCTGCAGCAGGATGGGCATGGCGATGTCGCAGAGCAGTTCGCCGGTGTCGCGGATGTAGGTGCGCAGGAGGATCGGCGCTTCATTGCGTGCGGCTCTCAGCTCGCCGGGATTTTCGAACTTGCGGCAGGTGCGGTTACCGGCGAGATCGGTCTGGTCGTTGCCGGTCAGCGGCTGCGAGAACTTCAGGTTGTGCGCCGAGAGATAGCCGTCGCTGTTGACGGCCACCGCGTAGGCGCAATTGGGAATGTCGGTGAAGCAATCCTCCATCAAGCGCTGGCAACGGCGGGCGTAGTCGTCACCCCAGGAGAGCTTGTACTTTTGCGGCTTGGTATTGCCGTAGGGCTGGTAGTTGCGATCGAAGACGTTGATGCCGGCGCCGACCATTTGCTGCAAGTGCGCCTGGATCGCGTCGCGGAAGCTGCGGATGCGATCCACGGCAAAATCGAAGGCGCCCGTGCCGATCTTGTAGCGCGACATCAACTCTTGCACCGCCTCCGAGCTGCGCGACAGGCCTTCGGTACGCTTTTCCGACTCGCCCATGTGTTTGGCCACCGTTGCCGACAGATCGTGGATGGAACGGACGCTGTCATGCACCTGGTTGTTGGTGGCGGACAGCTCTTCCATGGAGGCGGAGATCTGCAGCAGTTGTTCGCTGGTGCGTTCGAAGTCACCCACCATCTGTTCGAACTGCGTGGCGGAGCGGCCCACCACCTCCTGCGTTTGCTTGACGTCGGCGTTGATCTCGGCGTTTTCTGCCTGGGTATTGGCGACCAGGTCGCGCATGGCGTCGATGTTGCCGGTGATTTCGCTGGTGGCGGTCTTGACCCGTTCGGCCAGCTTGCGCACTTCGTCGGCGACCACGGCGAAACCTCGTCCCTGCTCGCCAGCGCGGGCCGCTTCGATGGCCGCGTTGAGCGCCAGCAGGTTGGTTTGATCGGACACCTCGCGGATCAGGGTGGCTACCTGGTTCACGCTCTCGGAGCGGCGCGACAGGTCGTCGACGGTGCGGTTGAAGCGCAGCACCTTGTCGTTGACCGAATTGATCTTGGCGGCGATGTCGCGCATCTCCGCCAGCGAGACGCGGGCGTTGTCCAGATTGGTGGTGGTGGAATGGGAGATGGTCTGGGTGCTGGCGGAGACCTCATTGATGACCTGGGTCGTCTCGGTGCTGGCGGTGAACACCGACTCGGTCAGCTGCTCCTGTTGGCGGGCACTCTGGCCGGTCTGATCGACCCGTGATTTCACCACCACCGCTTCCTGGGCGATGCTGACCGTCATCTTGCGCACCTCGCCGATGACCTGGCGCATCCGGTCGGCGAAGCGGTTGTAGGCGACGGCCAAGTCGCGCAGTTCGTCGTGGGTCAGCAGAGGCAGGCTCAGCGAAAAGTCGCCTTCACCCTTGCCGGTGTCGTCGAGGATGTTGGTGATGTGGCGGATGGGTCGAACGATCAGGTGGCGCAGGTAGGCGATCTGTCCAACGGTCCAGCACAAGGCCACAGCGGTGAGTCCCAGCATCAGCCACAGGCCCGTATCCAGCGTGGCGTTGGCGCGGGCTGCGATCTCGGCGGGCAGCGTGACGGCTGTCAGCAGCGAACGCAATTCGCTGCCCTGCCGCAGGTAGATGCCGACGTAGGCGAGATCGAGACAGACCAGGATCAGGAAGCTGGCCAGCTTCTTGGTCAGGGAATTCCAATAGCGCGCCTCCAGCGATTCATGCAGGGCGGCGAGGGTGCTCATGACGCCACCTTCGGCATCGTCAGGCACGCCCTCTGGTGCTGCGAATCTGCCTTTTCCATGTCGTCTCCTTCTTGCAATGGCTCAGTGGTATGACCACTTTTTTTCGGCAATATATTTTCTATTGCCATGCTTGTCAAGGTTTATTATTTGACTTGCTTGTTTAAAGAAGGCTAATATTCAAGTGGTATTACCAATATCATCGAGAGCGTTATGGCTGAGAAACGAATCGGCGTACAGCGTATTGCCGACGCTGTGGCGGGCGAGTTGGAGGCGAGAATCCTCGAGGGCTCGCTCAAGCCGGGCAAAAAGCTGCCTTCAGAGCGGGATCTGGCGGTCGAACTGGGTGTGTCCCGGCCTTCCCTGCGCGAGGCGATTCAAAAGCTGATCTCGCGGGGGCTGCTATCGAGTCGGCACGGCGGCGGCACCTTTGTCACCGACAGCCTCGAGGCACCGTTTGTCGATCCTTGGCAGAAGATGCTGGAAGAACATCCACGCCTGCAAGAGGACATGTTGGAATTCCGTCACATGATGGAAGCCGAAGCGGCGGCCTTGGCGGCGAACCGCGCCACCGACGCCGACCTCGAGCGTCTGGAATCATGCTTCAGCAAGCTGGAGGCAGCCTTCGACAAGGAAGATCTGGTGGCTCAGGTCGATGCGGACCTGGCCTTCCATCAAGCCATCGCCGAGTCGGCCCACAACGTCCTGTTCGGCCATTTGACCGCCAGCCTGTTCCGCGTGATCCATGGCCACCTCGCCGGCAACCTGTCGCACCTCCATGCCCGGCCGTCGCAATGGAATCAGCTGTCAAGTCAGCATCGGGCCATCTGGACCGCGATCCGCGATCGTCAGCCGGAAGCGGCGGCCGCAGCCGCCAGGGTGCACATCGATTTCGTGAAGAAGAACATGGTGGAGAACGCGCGGGCCAGCGGTCGTCGCGACACCGCCCTGAGGCGGCTGAGCGAATATTCGTGACGCGTTTGCCGCGGTCGCTGCCGGAGTTCGGCGGCGCGACCTGGGCAGCTGGCGTTCTAGTCCTTGCCGGCGCGGCCCGGGCACCAGCGCTGCACGGTGGCAACGAGGCTCTGTGCGTGGAAGGGCTTGGCGAGGAAGTCGTTCATACCGGCGTCGAGGCAGCGCTGGCGATCCTCGGTGCGGGCGTTGGCGGTCATGCCGAGAATGGGCAACGCGCCGCAGGCGGGAAGCAGGCGCAGCCTGCGCGTCGCTTCGAGTCCGTCCATGCCGGGCATTTGCACGTCCATCAGCACCAGCGCGTAGCCGCCCGCCCCCACCAGTCGCAACGCCTCGGGCTCCTCGGCGGCGCCATCGACTGCAAGGCCGGCGTCCTCGAGCAGAATCTGTG
>JAHFRE010000217.1 GCA_023258955.1 Sterolibacterium sp. | reverse complement strand
TCGAGCACCCGCGCCAGCGACTTCCGGAATTCCGGGTTGGCCAGCGGGCGCAGGCCGGTGATGGCGCGCAGGTAGAACATCCCCGGCAGGGTCGGAAAATGCTCGAAACCCTCGAAGGCGCCGAAGATCCGCGGCAGGTAGGTGTTGAGGTAGAAGCGGGTCGGGTCGGCCAGGAAGTCGCGCAACTCCTCGGCCTCGACGTATTCGCGATCCAGGTATTGATAGGGCTGGTCGTCGCCGACGCCGTGGCCCGGCCACTGCAGCTGCTTGTAATCGACGGCGTCGAACACCTTGCCCAAGGCGGTGCCGGCGAACAACGGCGCAACCGCGTCGGGCTCGAACTCGAGCACCGCCCGCTCGGTGATGGCGGCGGTGAGCTCGTAGTCGTAGGTGAGCTGCTTCTTGCTGACGCCGCCGTACTTGGCGAACCAGTAGGTGCCGTACATCAGCACCGGCATGCGGTCCGCCTGCTTCAGCGCGACGCAATCGAGGATGCGTTGCCAGCGCTGGTCGTAGTCGGCTTTGAGCTCGGGCGTGGCCGTCGTGCTCATCTCGTCGTGCCTCTCAGTCGAGCAAACGCCACTTGCCATCCTTGATCTGCACCATGACCGAGGCGCGCAGGTCGTAACCGACGTGATCGGTGGGCGTCATGTTGAAGATCCCCTGCGACGAGACCAGGCCGCGGGTGCCCTCCAGCGCGTCGCGCACGGCTTTGCGAAACGCCGGCGTGCCCGGCTTGGCGAGCTTGAGCGCCGCCGTCAGGGCGTGCTCGGTCAGCAACCAGGCGTCCCAGGCGTTGGAGGTGAACACGTTCATGCTGCCGGCACCGAAGGCCGCCTCGTAGCGCTGGATCAGTTCCATCGCCACCTTCCTGGTCGGATTGCCTTCGGGCAACTGCTCGGCCACCACCACCGGCGCCACCGCGAACACGGCGCCCTCGGCGGCCTTGCCCGAGACCCGCAGGAAATCGTTGTTGGCGATGCCGTAGGTCTGATAGACCAGTCCCTTGAAGCCGCGCTCGGTCAGCGCGAGCTGGGGCAGGGCGGCGGGCGTGCCGGAGCCGGCGATGAAGATCGCGTCGGGCTTGGTCGACAGCAGCTTCAGGGTCTGCGCGACCACCGAGGTGTCGGTGCGGACGTAGCGCTCGACGGTCTGGATCTCGATGCCGGCCGCCGTGGTGGCCTTGCGCAGGGCCTCCAGCCAGGTGTCGCCGTAGGCGTCGGCGAAACCGATGAAGCCGATCTTCTTGATGCCGGCGGCCTGCATGTGGCGGACCGTGCGTTCCGCCGGTTGCGACTCGTTGGGGATGGTCTTGAACATCCACTGCCGCTTTTCGTCCATCGGCCCGGTGACGCGCGAACTGGCGGCGAGGCTGACGTTGGGCGTCTTCGACTCGAAGATGGTGTCGATCATCGCCAGGGCGGCGCCGGTGGTCGAGGCGCCGATGATCACGTCGGCGTTGTTCTCCGCGGTCAGTTTCTTCACCGCCTGCACGGCGAGCGTCGGATCGGAGGCGTCGTCGAGGATGATGACTTTGAGCTTCTCGCCGCCGACGCTGGCGGGCAGCAGGCTCAGCGCGTTCTTTTCGGGGATGCCCAGCGACGCCGCCGGGCCGGTGAGGGACAGCACCGCGCCAACGGTGACCTCGGCTCGCGCCGAGAGCGCACAGACGGCCAGCAGGGCTGCCGCGACCAGCTTCAACTTCATATCGTCTCCTCCTCAGAATTTGCGCCTGCACATCGTGACGGATAGGGCGGGAACGCCGCGACGGTCAGCGATCGCAGGCGGGCACCGGCGTCGGCGCCGGTGCCCGGTTCGCGGCGCGCAGCCGCGTCGCCATCAGGCTCGGCTCAGGGCTTAGAGGCGTCCTTCTTCAATTCCATGATCGCCGCCACGGTCTCTTTCGAGGCAACCGCAAACGGGCCGCTCAAGGAGGTCTTGGCGCTGGTCCGGTCGTTGGCCTCCACCTTCTTGACCACGTCGGCGGCGCAGAGGTGAAAATTGGCGTGCTTCTTCACCAAGTCCTGGTAGTGCGGCAAGGGCTTGTACTTGGCGCCTTCACCATAGATCCATTTGCCGAGGTCGCAGTTGTTGTCCTTGCAAACGACGCTGCTCTGTAGCTTTTCCGTGCTGGTGCCGTCGATGAACTGGTTGAGGCGCACCTTCCACTTGATGTGGGCTGCGATGGCATCGTCGAAATTCATGCGAACCTCCTTTTGTCTGATTGTGGTTTGATATTTCGACGCTAGTCTAGATGAAAAAGGCGCACAGCGGCATGCCGTCGCCGAGCGAGGCTGGCAGCGGGACAACGCCACAGGTCCGCGGCCAAACTTATCCCGCCATAAAGCGATTTGATGTGGAGGCATTGGCCGGCACGCGACCATAGGCGGATCAACTTGCCCCGCGCCCGCGGACGATGCACCCGCCGCCTATCTGTTTCCTGTGCCAACCCGTTTGCCAGACCCAACCATCCAAGTACCGCTAGCCTGCCGTCACACCACCCTTGAAGGACCAAGACGATGAAATCAAGGCCGATGTCTCTCAGTGCGAGTCTGATCGCCACCACCATGGCCACCGTCGTCGCGCTGGTGGGCGTGTTTGCCGGGGTTCTCTACGAGGAGCGCGGCCTGCTCCTCACGGATCGTCAGGAAAAGGTGCGCAACCTGGTTGAGGCGGCGCACGGTGTCGTCACCCACTTCGAAAAGCTGGCCCGTGATGGGCAAATGCCTGTTGAAGCCGCGAAAAGCGCCGCCCTGGCCGCCTTGAAGACCATGCGCTACGACAACAGCGAGTATTTTTGGGTGAATGACATGGGCCCGAAGATGTTGATGCATCCGGCCAAGCCAGAACTCGATGGCAAAGACCTGTCCGAAATGAAGGATCCCAACGGCAAGTTCCTCTTCCGCGAATTCGTGGCGGTGGTGAACAAGGATGGCAAGGGCTTCGTCGATTACTACTGGCCGAAGCCGGGGGATGAGGCGCCGGTGGCGAAGACATCCTACGTCATGGGCTTCGCGCCGTGGGGATGGGTCATCGGTAGCGGCATCTATCTCGACGACGTCAATCGCATCTTCCGCTCCAAGGCCATTACCTTTCTGCTGTTCGGCCTGATCGTTGCTGCGACCATCGCTGTGCCCCTGGTGCTGCTGCGCAAGAACCTGCTGCGCCTGCTCGGCGGTGATCCGAGCGCTGCGGTCGCTGCTGCGCGCAGCATCGCCGGCGGCAATCTGAACACGGTGGTGACCTGTCGCCAGAATGACTCAAACAGCCTGCTCGCCGGGATGCGCGACATGCAGGAGCACCTGCGCGCGATGATCTCCGACATCGTTCGCGGTGCCGACAATCTGGGCAAAGCCTCGCAAGAAATGATGCACGCCGCGGAGAACGTGTCGGCGCATGC
Source organism: Sterolibacterium sp. (assembly GCA_023258955.1). GTDB lineage: Bacteria > Pseudomonadota > Gammaproteobacteria > Burkholderiales > Rhodocyclaceae > CAIYYX01. The sequence goes on along the minus strand of JAHFRE010000217.1, from coordinate 3,127 downwards.
CAGTCAGCAGTCCGACGCCGCCTCATCGATTTCGGTGTCGGTGATGGAGATGACCATCAGCATGAATCTGGTCGAGGCTAGCGCCCGCGAAGCGTTTTCCTTGTCGCAGGAGGCGGGCACCATGGCCGACAATGGCACGACGGTGATTCAGGACGCGGTCGCCGAAATGCGCATGCTGTCGGATGCGGTGCATTGCTCCTCGGATGCGATCTTGGACCTGGGCCGTAAATCCGAGCAGATATCCTCGATCGTCAATACCATCAAGGAGATCGCCGATCAGACCAACCTGCTCGCGCTCAACGCGGCCATCGAAGCCGCCCGCGCCGGCGAGCAGGGCCGCGGCTTTGCGGTGGTTGCCGACGAAGTCAGAAAGCTCGCCGAGCGTACCACCAAGTCGACGGCCGACATCGCGGCGACCATCGGCAGCATCCAGTCGGGCACCCACGGCGCTGTCGCCAGCATGAAGACCGGCGTGGCCCAGGCGAGCAAGGGTGTCACCCTCGCCGAGCAAGGCGGCGAATCGATCCAGACCATTCGTGACAGCACCAAACGCGTGCTCAGCGTGGTGAACGACATCACCGGCGCGATCGAGGCGCAGACCACGGCAACGCAGCAGATCTCCAGCAGCGTTGAAGAGATCGCCGAAATGTCGGCGCAGACCTCCAGTTCGTTGAACGAGACCGTCGAAGCGGCGCGGCGCTTGCGCGATCTGTCGGCGGCGCTGCAGGAGAGCGTCAAGCGCTTCCGCTCGGCGTAGCGCCGCCTTTCGACGCGGGACTCAGGCCATGGCGACGCCGCTCGGGTGGCCGGCGATGTAGTCCTTCAGCTGCTGGTTCTCCATACCCTGCTCTTCGAGCACCGCCCGCGCGACGTCGTGGAAAGACACCACGCCGACGAACCGCTCACCCTCGAGCACCGGCAGGTAACGGGCGTGGCTGCGCAACATGATCTGGCGCAGCTCGTTGGTTTCGGCGGTGGCGGGCACGCATTGCGGATCGCGCACCATGGTCTTGCCGACCAGGGTGGCGCCGGCGCCCGCGCCCAGTTGCTTGATCGTCTTCAGCACTTCGCGGAAGGTCAGCATGCCCACCAGTTGCCCGCCGTCCATGCACACCAGCGAGCCGATGTCGTGCTCCACCATGATGGCGATGGCCTCGGTCAAGGTCTTGTCTGGCGTGATGGTGTAGGTCGCCGAACCCTTGATCGCCAATATTCGGATGACTTGCATGGCCCCCTCCCTTTCTTCGCGTTGGACTTCGGAACGGCAGCAGGCGAATCCGGACTCTCGTTCGAACACTATTTTGATTTACAAAAACAGTCAACTATTATCTGACGCTGCGCCATCCCGCCGATTCGCCCGCCGCCAGTGGGCTTGCAGATTGGCGCTGAGCGCCGCTGAGAAATGGCAGAAGGCCTGCTCCCGCGCGTACAGGGCCATGTAGCGTCGGAACAGCTCGAGCGGCTCCTGCGCCAGGCGAAAGGCGCGGCGATTGGCGGCGAAGCTGACGACGCCGGACGAGGTCAGCTGTTCGACCAGCGCCTGCACCGCCGCTTCGACCTCGCCGGGTGCGACCACCTGATCGCAGATCATCCGCCCTTCGACCGAATCGCAATCGATGCGGCGGTCGGCCAGCACCAGCTGCCTTGCCAGTCGATCTCCGACAAAGCGTGGCAGGCGCAGATTGGCCGCCCCCGGGATGATGCCCTCGCGGCGCGCGGGCAGGCTCAGGTAGGCGTCGCTCGCGGCGACGATGCTGTCCATCACCAACAGGTACTGGCAGCCGCCACCGATGGCGAATCGGTCCACCTGGGCGATCCAGGGCTTTTCCAGCGTCTGCTCGAACAGCTCCGGCTGCGCCTCGCCGACAGCCAAGCCGCGGTAGATCTTGTGCAGCACGCCGAGTTCCCGCTGCAGATACCACAGCGGCGGGATCCGTCCCTGCTGCAGGCGGCTCAAGTTGATGCCGCTGCAGAAGGCGCGCTGACCGCCGTACTTGGCGATCGGCGCGCCACGCAGCACGACGATCTCCGTCTGCGTATCGAGCAGTGCCAGATCCACGGCGATCTCCACGTCGTCGAGGCTCTGCTCGTCCTCGGCGTTGAGCGCCGCGGGTCGGGCGAGCGTCAGGTAGCAGGCTCGGCCAATGCGCTCCAGGTTCGCCGCGGGCAGAACGAGCTGGCCGCGCCTGGCAAACTCGGCAAGACGCTCGAGGGAATCCGGGCGCGGCGCGCGCATCGCCCGGCACAGATGCTCACCGCTCTGGCGGTGATTCAACACCTGAGCGACGAACAGCATCTGGTCGATCGCCACTCCCGTCTGCTGCGCCAGCGGCAGGGCCGCCTCGCGCGCCAGCTCGGCGGCGCTGGGTGTCAGCCCGTCGACCAGGGCGTTGGCGGCGACGAGCAACTGCTCGAGTCGCAACTGCTTTGTCCGGCGGTCCGTCAGTTGCGCGTAGACGGTGGCGACGTGGCTGGCGAGAAAGCGCTCGCGCGCGTTGCGCGCAGCTTCGCGCGGCAGCTGGCGGACGCGCGCCGTCAGCGCTCGGGCGTCGTCGGCGAAGACGCCGCTGACAGAGAAATCGCTGCTCTCATCCATCGTTGCCCCCGGGGTGCGCGGTTGGGGCGCAAGCGGCTTGGCGCCGCCAACGGCCTTAGTTGACGAAATTAGTCAAGTATAGTATGTTTGGACCTTGACGAGTGGAGGCGCAGCTTCACCCGAACTCGACCCGGAGGCCCTATGGATCGCGAAAACGTACCGCTACAGTCTGCCATCGACCAGGCTATCGTGATGTTCGATCATGGAGAGATCGCGGAGGCGCTGGTGCTCCTGGAATCGAACAAGATTCCCGGCGACGTGGTCAAGCGCGTGTTGTACCACCCCGATCTGAGGCGGCAGTACATCAACGATTTTCTGACCGGGTTTTGAACAGTCCAGGTAGCGATGGTCAGCGTGGCGAGTTCGCGCCGGCGTCGGCGACAGCGGGTACTCGCTGCGAGCGCGATTCGCTCGGGCCGATAGAGGTTCCGGCCGAGCGGCTGTGGGGGGCGCAGACGCAGCGCTCGCTGCAGCACTTCGCCATCTCGAGCGAACGCATGGCCGAGGAGTTGATCCACGCCCTGGCCACGG
>JAHFRE010000001.1 GCA_023258955.1 Sterolibacterium sp. | reverse complement strand
TCGCGCCGCAGTTCCTCCAAGAGGTCGATCAGCTTCGCCGCCTTCTGCTCGGTCAACAGCGTCACCTTCAGGTCGAGATGCGCCCGCTGCTCGGCGAGCTTGGCCAGCCGATTCTGTTTGATCAGCACCACGATCGCGGTGAGCAATGCACCGAGCCCGACCATCCCTTGCAGCCAGAAGTACGGCGGCGGGTCGAATTCGACGAGGCCGAAGCGGCGCAGCAGGGCGTTGGCGGAGATCCAGAGCGCGACGACGACCAGCGTCTGGCCCAGAAAGAGCGGGCGACCGACCAGATTGCTGATGCGTTCGAGCGCGCGTTGCGAGCGGCTGATCTTCAGCTCCTCACGCGTGTAGAACTCTTGAACCGCGTCGATGTTCTGGCTCACTTGGTCGCGGTCGGAGGCCGATCGCGTGCTGTCGCCAGTGGCAGGCGGCGCAACCGCGTCCGCACCAGCCGGCCGATTGTCAGGAGGCGTAGTCAACGAAGGAACCCTTTCCGATCAGCTATGCTCTTGGCGCAGGCGCAGGGCTCAGCGATCGAGACGGCGCACGCGGACAGGCGGCGATCGCGTTTGCCCGAGCATGCACGCGCTGAAGCTTGAGCCCAACCCTGGCGGCTGTCTGTGCGACGGCGTACAGATCGCCCGCAGCGCGTCCGAGGCGACGGCGTAAGATCGAACGTTGTGGTTGGTACGTCGGCGTACAGACTGGCGTGAGCATTCCGTGCATGCTGCGGTTGTGGCTTCGCTGCTTGCAGCTTGCACGGAGACGAGCATGTACCGCCTGGATTTCGCCGCATTGTTTTGCGCCATGGCCGCTGCGACAGCAGGGCAAGCGGCGGAGACGAGCTTGTTGCTGAGCGAATTCGGCGCATCGACGGCGGCGGAACTGCAGGCCAGCGCCGACGGGCAGCCGCGCAACAAGCCCTATCGCCTGACCTTGAGCCTGGTGCCGGTCCGGTATCCGGAAGCGAATCGCTTTGGCCCAGGATTCAGCAGCGTCTCGCGCGTGTCGCCGGCTGTCGACGCGCAGCCCGAGGTCGCCTGGGCCGGCGGCGACAGCGCGACACGTTATGTCGACGGCGCGCGCGCCGCCTGGTTGCCCTTGCTCCGCTTCGAGACCAAGGGTGAGCGGCTGGAGTTCAAGCCGCGCCGGCATTCTCTGTCGATCCAGTGGACCAAGGCGCTCGACTGAGCGCGCTGTCGATATGCGCGCGACCTGTGGTGGCCCCATTGGAGAACCTCCAATAGCTGTCCTGCCAAGCTGAGCCACTTCTCAATATCCCGGCTGAATTTACCGTTAATCTCAGTGTCCAAAGCCAGTGTGATTTGGGGACATCGTTTTGGCAGAACGGGCTGATGGATGACGACGTTCGCAAGCGGCTCAAATGGGTCCGTTTGTGCTTGGAAACGGGCAATGCTAGCCAGGTCTGCCGTCGTTGTGGACATGTTCAGACTTTCCTTCAACAGATCCATTTCATTCCAGGGGAAATGATGGGATATTTACTTGCCATTTATTCAGCACGTGGAGGCTCCAGAAAAAGGCCAGGACTGAAGCTGACCTCTGGACCATGGACCGTTCCTGTCGGTGCCATGCTTGTTTTTCTGCTGCTGGCATCCAAGCCAGTTCAAGCGACGACATATTATCTAGATGCCAGTGGGGGTAATGATCAAAACGCAGGGATCGCTCCCACCCTGCCATGGAAGACTTTGGCCAAGATTAACGCCCAGAAGTTGCATCCCGGCGATTCCGTGTTGCTAAAAAGGGGCGAGATCTGGCGAGAACAACTGACCATCTTGAGCGGGGGTGCTCCCGGCAATCCCATCACGATAGGCTCGTACGGTGATGGTGAGGTCAAGCCCATAATTTCTGGAGCCAACATTATCAACCCAGCTCTTTGGACTCACTATCGGGGCAATATCTATGTTGCCAACGTAGGATCCATAACACCTCCCAATCAGCTGTACGTTGATGGTGTTTATCAAGAACTCGCACGCTATCCGAAGAACAGCTATCTACTCACGACGGCGGAATCGTCAGAAGCGAACGTTGTGGTCGATTCAACATTGAGATTGACTGGCCAGCAGATCGTGGGCTCGACGATAGTGGCGCGATCCGCTTCCTGGGCGTCTACAGCAGCTCCGGTCACGACTTACGATGCGAATACACATTCGATCAGTTTAGGCGCAAATACTCGTTACAAAATGCCAAAGGGCTACGGCTACTATTTCCGAAACATGCTTTGGATGCTGAATGATCCTAAAGAATGGATCTATGATGCAGCGGCAGGCAAGGTCTATCTTTGGCTAGCGGGTGGCGATAATCCTGCCAACCATCTTGTCGAGATGTCAGCCAGAGACTACGGCCTACATGTGGGTGGCACCGGTTTTGTCGATATACGGGATCTAACGTTAGCATATGCTATCAATCGAAACCTTTACATATCTTATTTGCCATTGCACGATATCACCGTTGAAGATGTAGATATGGTGGGGTCAAGAATTGGCGCCATCTTATACGCCAATAATGTCAAGTTCAGAAATAATGCAATCAGGGATGCCCTTGACCAGGGACTGCTAGCCGGTGGCACCAACGTCACAATTTTCAATAATGTCATTGATCACACGGGTAGTGTGGCCAGGGCACCGGATACCGATGGCACAGGCATCATGGCCGATAAGATAGCGACGGGGGTCATTGGCAACAACTTTGTGATGAATAGCGGGCTGATCGGCATATCAGCGCGGGGATCGAATATCACAGTAAGCAACAACACTATCGAACATTCTTGTCTTTTTCTCGATGACTGTGCCGGTATCTACATGACTTTCTATGGTGAGCCAGCGGATCTTCCGTATATCGGTAATCGGATCATCGGCAACATAATCAAGAATTCAATCGGCAACTATTCTGGAACCGCCTACAATCATACTCAAGCAGAAGGCGTGTACCTTGATGATCTTAGCCACGATGTCGTGGTACAAAATAATACGACATTCAACGTTGATCACGGTCTCTTTCTGCACAACGGGGCCAATCACACGGCTACCGGAAATAGGTTTTACAGCTCGAGAATGGCGGGACTTTGGATCAAGGAAGAAAAGGGATCAAGCGTAGGATTTGTCCGCGGCAATTTGATACAAGGCAACGTATTCGAATCCCTGGCAACAGCCAATGGTGCCGCGCTATATAGAAACTCCCTTGAGACCACGGCCAACTTTGGTACTTACAACAATAACCTCTACTGCCACCCCAATTCGGTCGCAGCCGTGACTGAATCGACCATGTCCGGTGTAAGCAATTTTAGCCTTACAGCTTGGCAGGCCTTCTCACGTCAAGACCTGCAATCCGCCGATCAACAGGCAGCGTGTCCTGAAGCCAATCCACCCCCCTTCAGGCCAGCTGTGAAATTTTCAGCAGCCCCAACCGCTGTGCCGTAAGGTGCTTCCTCGGCGTTGGCCTTGGCAGCAAGTGACAGCCACCGCGCCTCGATCCTATTCGCCCGATGCCATGGGCGCAGCCAGCGCTGCGCTCTTGGTGGCGATCGTCACGATCAGGTCGCGCCAGGACTTGGCAAAGGCCGCCGCGCCTTCGCGTTGCAGCTCGGCGGCGATCGCCGCGGCGTCGATGCCCTGGTCGGCGATCTGCGCCAGCACCGTCTCGGCCTCGCGGCCATCGACCGGCATCACCTGCTGCAGCTTGCCGTGTTCGGCGAAAGCCAACAGGGTCTTTTCGGGTATGGTGTTGATGGTGTCCGGCGCCGCCAGCGCCTCGACGTAGAGCACGTCGCGCGCTGTCGCGTCCTTGGTGCCGGTGCTGGCCCAGAGCAGACGCTGGGCGCGCGCACCGGCCGCGGCGAGCTTCTGCCAGCGCGGGCTGTGCAACAGATCGCGGTAGGCCTGGTAGGTGCGTCCGGCGATGGCGATGCCGAGGCGGTTGCGCTGAGCCGGGGCGAGCTTGTCCTTGACCGCGACGTCCCAGCGGCTGACGAACAGCGATGCCACCGACGCCACGCGCGGATCGCGGCCGGCGGCGATGCGGCGCTCGATGCCGCGCATATAGGCCTCCGCCGCCGCCAGGTAGTGCTCGCGGGAAAAGAGCAAGGTGACGTTGATCGGCACGCCGGCGAAAATCGACTCCTCGATCGCCGTCAGTCCGGCGGCGTTCCCCGGGATCTTGATGAACAGGTTGGGCCGCTGCGCCCGCGCGTGCAGCTGCGCCGCCGCCGCGATGGTGGCGGCGCTGTCGTTTGCGAGCAGGGGCGAGACTTCGAGCGAGACCCAACCGTCGACCCCGGCGCTGGCGTCGTAGATCGGGCGAAACAGATCGGCGGCCCGGGTCAGGTCCTCCAGCGCCAATTCGAAGAACAGCGCCTCGCCCGACTTGCCCTCGAGCGTCTTCTGGTGGATGGCATCGTCGTACAACCCGGCGGTGTTGATCGCCTGATCGAAGATGGTGGGATTGGAGGTGAGCCCCGTCAGCCCGAACTCGGCGATGTAGCGGCCGAGCGTGCCGCTGGCGAGCAGTCCGCGGGTGATGTTGTCGAGCCAGAGGCTCTGGCCCAGATCCTGGAGTTGTCGGGTCGCACTCATGTCGTTTCCTTTCCTGTTCATTGCCTGCCCGGATCGGGATTGCGCCAATGGCCATCTGCCGCGATCAGCACTTCAGCTTGGCGCGGCCCCCAACTGTGGCGGCGATAGGACAGCGTGATCTGCACCCTGGCGACGTAGTTGCGGTTCCAGACCGGCTCGAGCAAGGAATTGGCGCAGCGAAAATAGAGGAGATTCATGAGCGCCTCTTTCGTCAGGTAGCGATCGATGCGGAACGCGGCGGCGTCGGTCTCGTTCATCCTAGCGAGCGTCCGTCTGCTCGGCGTGTCCGCCGAAGCGCTTGCGCATCGCCGATAGCACCCGGTTGGCGAAGTCGGCCTCGCCGCGCGAAGCGAAGCGCTCGAACAGCGCCGCTGCGAGCACCGGCACCGGCACCGCTTCGTCGATCGCCGCGGCGATGGTCCACCGCCCCTCGCCGGAATCCGAGACGCGGCCGCCGTAGTGGTCCAGACCTGGATCGTCGAGCAGAGAGGCGGCGGTCAGATCGAGCAACCAGGAACCGATCACGCTGCCGCGCCGCCACAGCTCGGTGATCTGCGCCAGGTCCAGGTCGTATTGGTAGAATTCGGCGGCGTCGAGCGGCGCCGTTTCGGCGTCGGCAGCGCGCGAAGCTTTGCCGGCGTTGGCGTGGCGCAGGATGTTCAGCCCTTCGGCGTAGGCCGCCATGAGGCCGTACTCGATGCCGTTGTGCACCATCTTGACGAAGTGGCCGGCGCCGCTGCCGCCGCAGTGCAGATAGCCGTGCTCCGCGCTGCCGGAACCACCCTTCCTGCCCGGCGTGCGTGGCGCCGCCTCGACCCCGGGAGCGATGCTCTTGAAGATCGGCTCGAGCTGCCGGACCACCGCCGCCTCGCCGCCGATCATCAGGCAGAAGCCGCGCTCCAGCCCGAAGACGCCGCCGCTGGTGCCGCAATCGACGTAGTGCATGCCGCGCTCGCGCAGCGCCTTCGCCCGTTGGATGTCGTCGCGATAGTAGCTGTTGCCACCGTCGATGACGATGTCGCCGGCTGCCAGGTATTCGCTCAGTTCAGCGACCGTCCTGGCGACGACGGCGGCGGGAAGCATCAACCAAACCACGCGCGGCTTGGGCAGCTTGGCGACCAGTTGCTCGATCGAGGCGGCACCAAGGATGCCAGCTGTGGCGAGCGTCTGCACCGCGGCCTGGTTCACGTCGTAGACCACGCACCGGTGACCGGCCCGATGCAGACGCCGCACCAGACTGGCGCCCATGCGCCCGAGTCCTATCATGCCCAGTTGCATCGTCGATCTCCTCTTCTAGGTGGCTGTCGCTGGCCGCGCCAAGGCGGCCGCGGGTGATCGGAGAACGCAAGGAAGGTCGCCGCGAAGGGCAGCATGCCGCCGGCCGAACGCAGCTGATCGCGCGCCGCCAAGTGGGCCTCGGCCAGCGCCTGGCCGACGCCGTTGGCGTAGCCCTGACCCGAGGGCCCGGTTCTTCTTGAGAAAGCGCGTCCACAACAGGTCGGCCATGGCCGCAGCGCCCAGCGGCAGGCCGAGATGGCCGCTATTGGCCTGTTGCACGGCATCGACGGCAAGAAAGCGCAGCGCGTTGATGCACAATTGGTCCACAGCAACGGGCGCAGCAGTGGTCGAAGACTCAGGACTCATGCGCGATTTCCTCGACGTCAGCGCAGCAGGCGACGACTTTAGTTTTGGCTCAAAGCGCGGTCGACGCTCGATACGTCTTAGTATCCGCAACGCGCTGAAGAGTTCTGTGCGTTGGCGTACATCGTGCATCGCTGCGCAACGGCGCTGAGCGGCGGGATGATACGTACGATAGCGAACAGGGCCGCCGCGGTCGAAGCGAATATATTGCTTCGACCATGATCTGCTCCTAGACTGGAAGGGGAGCAGCAGCCCAACCACGCCAACCTCCGGGAGTCCCGCATGAGCCAATACCAGATCGCCGTAGTTGTCGGCAGCCTTCGCCGCGACTCGTTCAACCGCAAGCTGGCCACCGCCGTCGTCAAGCTGGCACCGGCCGGTTTCTCCTTCAAGCAGCTGCAGATAGGCGACCTGCCGCTCTACAATCAGGACGACGACGCAGCGCCGGCCGCCTCGGTCAAGCGCCTGAAGGCGGAAATCGCTGCGGCCCAGGGCTTGCTGTTCGTCACCGCCGAATACAACCGGTCCATTCCCGGCGTGCTCAAGAATGCGATCGACCACGCGTCGAGGCCCTATGGGCAAAGCGCCTGGGCGGGCAAGCCGGCGGGCGTCTTGGGTGCATCGGTCGGTGCCATCGGCACCGCCATGGCGCAACAGCATTTGCGCAATGTGCTCGCCTACCTCGACGTACCCACCCTGGGCCAGCCAGAAGCGTTCATCCACGCCAAAGACGGGTTGTTCGACGAGGCCGGCGACATCGCCGCCGGCAGCAGGCAATTCCTGCAGAACTGGATGGACCATTACGTCGCCTGGGTGAAGAAGCACGCGGCCTGAGTCGGCCCGGGCGAGGCGTTCAAGGATACCGCGCCCGACCTTGGACATGGCTGACCAAGCGCAGCAGCGGCACTACCGCCCGAGGAATTGGCGCGACCATTTGGCCTACGGCCTGGTCAGGTTGCTGCGCCTATTCGCCGACAGCTTCTTTGCCCGGCGCTATGGCCATCGCGCGGTGGTGCTGGAAACGGTTGCGGCCGTACCCGGCATGGTCGGCGGTTCCTTGCAGCATCTGCGCTCGCTACGACGAATGGAGAGCGACCGCGGCTGGATTCGCGCCCTGCTCGACGAAGCCGAGAACGAGCGCATGCACCTGATGACCTTCATCCACATCGCGCGGCCCTCTGCCACGGAACGCCTGCTGATCGTGCTGGCCCAGGGAATCTTCTACAACCTGTTCTTCCTGCTCTACCTGATTTCGCCACGGACCGCCCATCGCCTCGTCGGCTATCTGGAGGAAGAGGCGGTGCACAGCTACACCGAATATCTCGCGGGCGTCGACAGCGGCGCCTCGGCCAACGTCGCAGCACCCAAGATCGCCATCGACTACTGGCAGCTGGCGGCGGACGCACGCCTGCGCGAAGTGATCGTGGCGGTTCGCGCCGACGAGGTTCATCACCGCGACGTCAATCACGGATTTGCGGACGGCTTGGCCTGATTCGGGGGGGATCGACGATCATTTGCGTGAGTGGTAACGGCAAGGGCCGCTGCCCGCTCCCCGACGCGTTGTTGTATATTGACCCATCACGGATCGAGTCCGCTGCTGCCGGCCGACTCGACCGCGTCAGGCAGAATGGATTTCGACCATGGCCTCCATCATCATTCGCACCGACGGCCGAGCCGCTAAAGAAGTTGTGCTGGAGAAAGAGCTGACGCTGATCGGGCAGCAGGATAACGCCGACATCATCATCGAGGATCCCGACGGGATCGATGAGCGTGCTTTCATTCTGCGGGTCGAGGATGATTTCATTCTCGACAACCTGGGCAGCGTCGACAGCGCACTCGTCAATGGCCAACCGGTCAAGAAGAAGATCCTAAAGGATCGCGACCTCATCGTCATTGGCCACTTCAGATTGACTTTCCAGGATAACCCAGGCACCGACGTGCTCGCCGGATTCGCGCCGCCCGAATCTGGCAAGAAATCGCATCTTCTTGCCTACCTCGTCTTTGCGGTCGCTATCGCGGCGCTGGGCATCGCCGGCGTCGTGGCCTACGTTGACAGCCAGACCGCCGGCGCGCAAGCGGCCAAGGCCAATGACGGGAAGAGGAGCGAAAGCGAGGAGCGCATGTATCAGAATGCGCGAGCGATCGGTTCGGCGATCAAGCGCTGAGACAGCTGCCCACTGAGGTCGATCGATCAATTGCCGCCAGCGAACCCTACCCCGACAGTGGCAGTGATGGCGAGCGCCAGAGCACCCCAGAAGGTCACGCGCCACGCCCCGAGCAGCGCGCTGGCGCCACCGATTCGGGCAGCGATGGCACCCAACAAGGCTAGAGAGGCGAGCGAGGTCCCCGCGACGAGGAAGGTCAGCAGCGCCTCCGGCGCCAACACCGTCACGGCCAGCGGCAACAGCGCACCGACCGCGAAGCTGGCAGCGGAAGCAAACGCGGCCTGGACCGGACGCGCGCTGAGGGTCTCGGAAATGCCCAGCTCGTCGCGCGCATGAGAACCCAGGGCGTCATGCGCCATCAATTGCTCCGCCACCTGCTGCGCCAAGCCGGGGTCCAGACCGCGGCCGACGTAGATCGCTGCTAGCTCGCGCTGTTCGGCGCCGGGATCATCTTCCAATTCGGTGCGCTCGCGCCCCAGGTCCGCTGCCTCGGTGTCAGCCTGCGAATGGACCGAGACGTATTCGCCCGCTGCCATCGACATAGCGCCGGCGACGAGCGCTGCGACGCCGCTGACCAGAATGGCGCCGTGACTCGCCCCCGACGCAGCGACGCCGACGATCAGACTGGCCGTAGACACGATGCCATCGTTGGCGCCGAGCACGGCGGCGCGCAGCCAGCCACTGCGCTCGGCGCGATGACGCTCGGCGTGGCGACGCGTGGACCTCATCGCATTTCCTCCCTCGGCGTGGTCGCAGCTAGCGCCAGCGGTCTGCACATCCTGCGCGCCAGGAGTTCGCGGCTAGGGCGAAACTCGCGGCTGCTTAGCCGGTGGGCGCTCATCAGCAGCCAGCGCACGAGCAAAGCGTGCACCTCGTGACAGCGACTCCAGGCGGCCGTCTGCGAAATCTGTGCCATCAACGGATCTATCGCTACGAAGGCCAGCTGCTGCTTTGAGCGCAGCAGGGTCACGCCGAGTAGAGCATGACGGCGAAGATGTGGCAGCCCGTGCCGGCAGCAACGAAGCCGTGCCAAACGGTGTGAGCATAGCGGACCCGGGAATCCAGCGCATAGAATACGACGCCCACGGAATAGGCGAGTCCGCCCGCGACCAGCAAGGCGATGCCCGTCGCGGCGACCCGCTCGACCAGCGGCACGGCGGCGATCAGCACCAACCAACCCATGGCGAGATAGAGCCCAGTCGACAGCCACGGATTCGCCAAGCGGTCGAGCACCTTCAGCGCGATGCCCAGGGCCGCGAGCGACCAAACCAAGGCGAGCAGCGTCCAACCCCAAGGACCATTCAGCGCGCCCAGGGTAAAGGGCGTGTAGCTGCCGGCGATCAGAAGGTAGATCGCGCTGTGATCGAGCTTCTGCATCAGCTGCTTGGCGCGGCCTATCGGCAAGGCGTGGTAGAGGGTCGAAGCCAGATACAGCAGCACCATGGCGCCGGAGAAGATGCTGGCGCCGACCACGTGGCTGGTGCCGAGGTGAATGGATGCGACGATCAGGAAGGGCACTGCCGCGATCGCTGCGAGCAGCGCCACGCCGTGGCTGACGGTGTTGGCGAATTCCTCGCCAGGGCTTTGCGGGCGTTCGAAAGCAGCGCGCGCAGCCACGCGGGCATCCACCTGAACCTTCTGACCCTGTCTCGTCTGAATGTTCACGGTCGTATCCGCCGGCGCCGCGTCTTAAACACCCCAGGTGACAGGAACCTGCTTTTGCAGAGATCGTTCCAGCAGCTCAAGCAGGGGTAAAGCGCGCTGAGACAGCTGGACCGCATCATCCGGCGTGGACTCCTCGCGCGACGCTGCCGCAGCGCCGTGGCGCACCTTGCTCGCATCCATCGCCCGCCTGACGCGACCAATCGCATCAGGCAGCTGTTCGACCGTAACGATGCCCTTGGGCTCGTCCTGATCCTTGCCCAGCACGCGCAGCAACTCTTTGCCGTTGGCCTCGAGCATGATCACTTCGCCGCTGGCGGCGGAGTTGAAGACTATCAGCATGGCGTTCGCTCCTATCAGTGATGGCAATCCGCGGCAGGCGTCGCTGGCTCAGTCATCGCCTTCGAGGATGCCAGAAAAATAGATGACAGCCGTCGTCAGGATGCCCAGCACCAGGAACCACGGCCAGCCGATTTCGACGTTGCGCACTTTCAGCAGCATGCCGCCGCCGATCAATGGTCCCACCGCCATGCCACCGCCGAAGAACAGCGACACCGTGGCGGCGACAAAGAATGCGATGACAAAGGTCAATTTGATGGGAGTAGCCATGACGGGGCGCGGCGGTGGGCGAAATTCACGTTCAAAATAGCCCGATCGACAGGTCCTGTCTGTGGCCCAGCGCACCAACGCCTGCTCGCTTGCAGTCCGATGCGATCGGGTTCGCCGCATAGCCAATTCCGAGGAAACAGTATAGGCTTAAGCCAGTCTTGGGTCTTTTGTATTACGAGTTGCCGGCGTGCCGCTAACGAGGCAGCGATCAGGAAGACGCCTCTGGGCAGGAGACGCTGCAGCTGGTCGCGAACGGCAGGCAACTCGCCACGTTCTTGTCGATCGGTCATCTTCTGCATCATGCTGAAAATTTGGCATCTACTGTTGCTGTGCGTGGCGGCAGCGCTCTGCGGCGGCTGCAGCGAGCTCGGCTACTACACCCAGGCTGTGGCTGGTCATCTCGAAGTCATGCGCGCGGCCCGGCCGATCGATGAGCTGCTGCGCGACCCGGGTGGTGATGCGCGACTCAAAGCGAGGTTGGCGGAAGTGCAGGCGATACGCCAATTCGCCAGTCGCGAGCTTGGGCTGCCGGACAACGACAGCTATCGCGCCTACGCTGACATCGGCCGCCCCTACGTCGTGTGGAACGTATTCGCCGCGCCGCCATTGTCGTTGCAGCCAAGGTCCTGGTGCCTGTTGGTCGTCGGCTGCGTGAATTACCGCGGCTACTACGCCAGGCTGGACGCACAGCGCCTCGCCGCCGAACTCAGCGCGTCGGGCTACGACACCTATATTGGCGGCGTGCCCGCCTATTCCACGCTGGGTCATTTTTCCGACCCGGTGTTGAACACCTTCTTGCGTCTGGGCGACGCCGAAGTGGCACGCACGGTATTTCACGAACTGGCGCACCAGCTGATCTTCGTGCCGGACGATTCGATGTTCAACGAGTCCTTCGCCACGGCGGTGGAAAACGAAGGATTGCGCCGTTGGCTGGCCGCTCACGCCACCCCGGCGCAGCGCAACGCTTACGAGCTACAGCGCCAGCGCAAGACGGCTGTCGCCGCGCTGCTGCGACAATACCGTGAGCAATTCAACGCGCTCTACGCGGCAAATGGTCCCCTGCTGCAGCAACGCCAGGCCAAGGCCGCGCTGTACGACACCCTGCGCCACGACTACGCCGGGCTGAAGGCCGGCTGGGACGGCTACGCCGGCTACGACGGCTTTTTCGCCGACGATCTCAACAACGCCAAGCTGGTGTCCGTCGCGCTTTACAGCGAATTGGTGCCGGCCTTCGAAGCTCTGCTCGCCGAAGAGCATTACGCTCTGCCGCGCTTCTATCAACGCGTCGCAGCGCTGGCGGCGCTGGGCAAGGAGGCCCGCCACAACCTGTTGCGGCAACGTCTGGCGGCGACCAAGCGTCGTCAGTAGCGAACGCTCTCAGTGGTACCTGTCACGATCGCCGTGCTCGCCGCGACGACCGTCGTCGTGACCGTCTCGCTCCCTCTGGTGGTCGCCATCTTCGCGATGCTCTCGACCTGTTCGATAGCCGTCGTCGTGGGTTCCGTAGGGCGCAATATAGCAGCCCCCCAAACTCGTCAACATGACGGCTGCGATCAGCAATAGGCTCTTCATGACCGATCCTTTCTCTTCACACGCCGACAACCAGCGCAGTTCGTCGCCATTGTTTCAACATAGCCGTTGGGCGTCGGTGCGCTGAGCCACATAATCGCCGACCGCCTCCACGGCTATGACTATCGCCTGAGCGGCGCTTTGCTCAATAGAGAGTTCTTTCGCGCCGCAGCACTGCAAGCCTTGTTGCTGCGTTACAACCAGGCGCTGCTGACGCAGATGTCGCAGACGGTTGTCTGCAACCGCCATCACACGCTCGACCAACAACTCTGCCGTTGGCTGTTGCAGAGCGTTGACCGCCTGCCCTCGAACGAAGTGACCGCGACCCAAGAATTGATCGCCAGCATGCTTGCGGTGCGTCGCGAGAGCGTTACCGAGGCCGCCGGCCACTTGAAGAGGGCCGCTCTGATTCGCTACCGACGTGGCCGTATCACCGTACTCGACCGCAGCGGTTTGCAGGCGCGGGCCTGCGAGTGCTACACCGTGGTGAAGAAGGAATTCGATCGGCTCCTGCCGGCGGCGAGCCAAGCGATATCTTGATTGAGCAGCGTCACAGCGACAACACCTTCCCGCGCTTATGGATCAATTTCGGCAAGCCCCCGCTCCGCGCTCCTAATGCCCAATCAGCAGGTTGGCAAGACTGGCAGCGACGACCGCATTCCTGCGGCCCCACGCCGGCTCAGCGCAATTTGATCTTCAGCAGGGCGTTCTCCGAAGTGGTGAACAGAACGTCGTTGCCATAGATCGCGATGGCGATCGGCGCGCTGAGACTACCGGGCAGATCGCCCAACAACACGCCGATCGAACCGGGTCTCCCCGCCACCGTTGTCACCAACCCGGTGGCGTTGATCTTGCGTACGAGGTGGTTGCCGGTATCTGCAACATAGAGGTTGCCAAGCTCATCAACCGCCAGGGAACCGGGATTCTTGAATCGGGCGGCGCTGCCGCTACCGTCGGCAAACCCTGGAGATCCAACGCTTCCGGCCAACACCGTGTCCTGCCCGGCAGGGGTGATCTTGCGTATCGTATCGTTGCCGCTGTCGGCCACATACAGGTTGCCCGCCGCATCGACGGCAACGCCCCGCGCCGCCGCTGTGCTGGCGACGATGCTCGCTACGCCGCCGGAGCTCAGCTTGCGTATCATGTTCATGCCGGCATCGGCGACGTAGATATTGCCTTGCCGATCAACGGTCAAGGCGACCGGCACGCTACCAGGAATCGAACCGAAGAATCCGCTGTTGATCGGCGTCGGCCAATCTGCGCCGGCCAGCGTCGTGACGCTCCCGGCCGGCGACAGCTTGCGTATCAGGTGGCTGCCGGCATCGGCGACGTAGATCGCCCCGCTCGCATCGAGGGCGATGCCGGCCGGGCTGCTGAAGGTCGCCGTTGCGGCGCTGCCGTCGGCGCTACCAGCGATACCGGCGAGGCCGGCCAAGGTCGAGGTCGTCCCGTCGGGTGCGATCCTGCGAATCAAATTGTTGGCGCTGTCGGCGACATAGACGCTGCCAGCCGCATCCACTGCGGCATTTTGCGGTGAATTGAAGCGCGCCTCGGTACCGCTGCCGTTGATCGCGCCGGTCGCCGGAAATTTGCCGGCGATCGTCGTCACTGCGCCCAGGGGCGTCACTTGGCGAATGGTGTTGCCCGCCCAATCGGCGACGAACAGCATGCCCGCGGCATCGACCGCGATGCCCGCCAGGTCGGCGAAGTTGGCCGCCGCGCCGACGCCATCGGTTGCGCTAAAGGCGCCGGCGTTGCCGGCGATGGTGGTGACGTTGGCGCCAGCACCGATCTTGCGGATCCGGTTGTTGGGCGCGCGATAATCGCCGCCGTCGGCGACGTAGATCGTGCCCGAGGAGTCGACCGCGATGCTGCGCGGGCCGGTGAAGCGCGCCGCCGTACCGACGCCGTCCACCGAGGCGGACAGCCCTGGGGCCCCGGCCAGCGTCGATACCACGCCGTTGGGCGCGATCAGGCGGATCGTAAAATTGTCTCTGTCGGCCACGTAGATGTTGCCGCTGCGGTCCAGCGCGAGATTTGTCGGATAGGAAAAGCTTGCCTGTGCGCCGGCACCATCCTGGGCGCCGCGCAGCCCGGTGCCGGCCACGGTGGAGACGGCACCGTCGGGCGCGACCTTGCGGATGTTGTTTGCGCTTCGACCGGCCACATAGATGTTGCCGCCGGGATCCAGCGCCAGCCCACCCGGCGATTCGAAGGTGGCGCTGCCGGGTGGGCCGTCGTTCGAGCCGCCGACACCCGCGCGCCCGGCGATGGTCGTCACGCTGCCGCCCGCGCTGATCTTGCGGATCGTGTCGTTGGCGCTATCGGCGACATACACGTTGCCGGCGACATCGACGGCTATGCCCGAAGGCTGATAAAAGCGCGCCGCGTTACCGACGCCGTCGGCCGAGCCGCTGACGCCGGCCAAGCCCGCGAGCGTGGTGATCACGCCCGCAGCAGAGATCTTGCGCACCGTGTGATTGAATTCATCGGCGACGTAGAGGTTGCCCGTTGCATCGACCGCGATCGCCTCCGGGCCAAGAAATCGGCCGCTCGGCCCATCGGTATTGCCGCTGCCACCCAATCCGCCCGCCAGCAGACTCAAGCCGGGGGCGCCCGGGGCCGAACCGCCTGTTGCCGTTTGACTGCCGCCGATGCCGCAGGCGGCCAGCGCCAGCGCGACGACCGCGGCGCCGAATACCCGCCCGGGCAAACGATGCGCGCTGCTCGCATGCCGCGCGTCCAATCCCAATCTTATGTGCTTGACATGGTCCATGGCTCGATCCTTCGCCGCGTTTTGATTTGACCGCGACCTGCAAGCTACGTTCTTCACGCTGGCCATTCTGTGCGCCAAACCACCTTGGCCACGGCGCTGGCGGCGGCGCCTATGCCCCCTGGCTGCCCCGTCATCCCGGACTCGAGCACCGGCGCTATATGTCCCAACGCACAGACGGGATGAGGCGTTGCTGCGACCCTGGCCCCATCATGCAAGCGACCAGCCTGACCCTCTTTTGCTACCCGCCGTTGCTCGGCGCCTTCGCCGCGATACTGCTCGGGACCTCGGTCGCGACGGCGGTGGTGGCTTGGCCGTCCGCCGGCCGTGGCCAACAGCAGATCGTCCAGCCAGACGCCGGGCCAATCTTGCGACCCGCCTGCGCGGAATGCGGGGTGGTCGCCTCTACTCGGACGACGCGCAACACCGACGCCAGCAGCGCGATGGCCGAAGTCACGGTTCGCATGAGCGATGGGACGATGCACACCTTCCTGGCGGCGACCACGAGCAACTGGCGACCCGGGGCCCGCGTGATCCTGATCGCCGGTGCTGGCCGGTCGAGCGATTGACGAGATCGCCGTCGGCACGGTCACCCTGCCACTCTTCAACCTGAATAGCGGCAGCATGAATTTCGCGATCAACGGCGTCGATGGCTCGAAGGCAATCACGCGCCAGGTGTAGCGTACGGGACCGAGCACCAATCCGGCGCCGACGGCCCCTTCTACGAAACCTTTGCCAACGGTTGCCGACTGACCGGCGCCTCTTGAGCAGCGCCCGCGCCTAACGGTCCGTCAAATGGGCGACGCGTTACTTTATGGTTGCTGCGCCAGCCTTGCACACGACCTCGTCTTGCGAGCCCGAACCGCCAGAGCAACCGATGGCGCCGATGATCTTGCCGCCATCGACCAAGGGAATACCACCGCGTGAGGCGATGATGCCATCGAGGGTCAATAGATAGGGAAGGTTGCCCTCTTGGATGGCGTTCTCAAAAACCTTGGTCTCGCGGCGGTAGGTGGCGGCGGCGCGCGCCTTGTGCTGCGAAACCTGGATCGAGGCCAGCTGAGCGCCGTCCATGCGCTTGAAACTCACGAGGTTGCCGCCAGCGTCTACAACCGCGATATTCATCGGCCAGCCGTGCTTGCCGGCTTCCGCCGCGGCGGCGGCGATCGCTTCGTCGGCCCGGGCCAAGGAGATCGGCACTCCGTAAGGAATATTGAACGCCATCTTTTCCGGCACGGCATCGCGCGGATTGGATTGCTGCGCCGAACTCGCGCCGGCGCCGAGTGTCGCTACGCCAACGATTGCCAAACTGACGAACAGTCTCATCAACATGATATCCCCTTCGCGGTCTGATGGCTTTAGGAACAAACCCGATCCAGGAAGTCGCTGCAATAGGTGCCCCTGGATGAAGCAAATACTACTACCACTTCCCATTGACATTCAATCCAGGCGGGGATGTCGCCCCCCGGGGCGCGCGGCCACCGCGTTTGGTGGCGGCGATGTCCTTGACGTTCGAGTTCCGGACGAGCACCGATGACCGCGCTGCAGCTGGCGTCGAAATATTGGAGACGGGCAATAACTGCAGTAGAGTGATGGTCTTGGCGCGCCACATCTTGCAAAGGACCCCAGCCATGACCAACTCGCTTGTTGCCGCCGCCGGATCGAGCAAAGCACCTTCCCGGTTGGCGATGATCGCGATGGTGCTTGCCCTGTCTGGCTGCACCAGCCTCGCTGAGGCGCCCGCTGCCGCTGCCGCCGCCGAGATCAGCAAGGAGCGCATCGGCGAGATCGTCGCCAGCCCGGATCGCAGCGCTGCAGATCGCGCCAACGATGGCCGGCGCAAGCCCGCGGCGGTGCTCGCCTTCATCGGCGTACGGCCTGGCATGGTGGCGCTCGATCTCAGCGCCGGCGCTGGTTACACCACCGAACTGATCGCCCGCGCCGTTGGCCCCAATGGCCGCGTCTATGGACAAAGCGCGCCGCGCCCAGCCTCGGTTCCGCCACGGCCGACGTCGGCGCAGCTGTTGGCAGACAGAGCGCGCAATCCGGTCGTGGCCAATATCGTTCCGGTGCTCAGAAGGTTTGAGGAGCCCATTCCGCCGGAAGTCGCGCGTGCCGGTCTCGATCTGGTGACGCTCATGTTCAACTACCACGATCTGGGTCACCTGCAGGTGGACCGCGCACAGATGAACAGCGCGGTATTCGCTGCCCTCAAACCCGGCGGTTTCTATGTCATCGCCGACCACTCGGGACGTCCTGGTACCGGCATCGGCGAATCGGGCACCCTGCATCGGATCGAAGAAGCGTTCCTGCGCCGGGAAGTGGAGGCTGCCGGATTCAAACTTGCGGCCAGCGGCGATTTTCTGCGCAATCCCGCCGACCCCCGGGATCGCGAGCGGCCCGAGGCCAGCCAAGCGAAGGATGAATTCATCCTGAAGTTCGTCAAACCTTGAACCGCGGCAGCCAACTCTGCTCATGACTTGGCGACGTCGTTTGGCTGTTCCGTGCTTGGCGACGCTGTTATCTGCGGCGGTGCAGGCTGCGGCCACCGTCGATGAGACATTGCTCGACCTGTCGCTGGAGGAACTGATCAACATTCCGGTGGATACCGCAGGAAACTTCTCCAGCTCCTGGCGCTCCCAACCCGGCATCATCACCATCTTCAACTCAACGGACATTCAGGCGATGGGTGCGCGCACCCTTCGCGATGTACTCCTGCATATTCCGGGTGTCAGCCTCGGCATGGACAACCACAACGCCGTCAATCTGCTGCTGCGGGGCAACTGGGCGCACGAAGGCAAGATCGAATATCTGGTCAACGACATTCCGGTAAACGATGTCATCTTCGGCACCTTTCCGCTGCCGCCGTACCTGCCTGCCGACCAGCTCGATCGCGTGGAGATCCTGCGCGGGCCTGGCAGCGTCAAGTATGGCGACAGTGCCCAGCTCGCGGTGATCCGCATCTATACCCACAATCAAGCCAGCAGCGCCCACGTCGCGGTTACCG
Source organism: Sterolibacterium sp. (assembly GCA_023258955.1). Taxonomy (GTDB): domain Bacteria; phylum Pseudomonadota; class Gammaproteobacteria; order Burkholderiales; family Rhodocyclaceae; genus CAIYYX01. Next base: position 75,758 of record JAHFRE010000001.1, on the reverse strand, counting down.
GGATGGATCAGTCCGGCGCCAGGACCGGGATGGTCAGCTTCAACAAGCGATTGGACTTTGCCAGCGGCTCACTGGCGGTCGCGGGCAGTTTCAATTCCGGCCGTTGGGGTGCCGGCACCTGGATCGACGACATGGGGACGCCGGTCGATGTCGCCCGGATCGGCACCACCGGATCGAGCCTGGCCGCCAGCGCCGATTGGCTGGGCACCAAAGTCGATCTCTTCTATAGCGACTATTCGATGGATGGTGTGCAGTATTTCGGCACCTACAACCCGGGACGGGTTGTCAGCTTCAACCAGCTGAACATGGCGGTCTCCCGCGATTTCGCCCTCGCCGGGAACTGGACCGTGCGCCCACGCCTGTCCTATCACAGCGAGTCGTCCTGGAAGTCTTCGGACGCGACCTACGCCTACAACATTCCGGGCGAGCGTCTCGACGCTCGGCTCGATGCCACGAACAGATACGCGGGCGACGCCAGCGTGGTGTTCGGCCTCTACCATCAACTATTGCGGGATCGGGCGCTCGGGCCGCAGCAAGGCGTGGCGGCCGACATCTGGTTGGCCCCGGACGCAAAATCGAGATACAGCGAATCGGCCATCTACGGCAACTGGGACCTCACCCTCGGCGGCTACAATCTATCGCTGGGTGCCCGCGTCTCCGACCACCAATACAGCGGCACGACGGTTACGCCGCAGTTCGCCATGACGCGAACGACGCCCGCCTGGCATTGCAAGGCGCTGCGCGGCACGGCTTCGCGCGACCCGAATCTGGAGCAAATCAACCCGACCAATCATCCCAATCAGCCGACGCTCAAGTCCGAGTACACCACGGTGAATGAGCTGGAGTGCGGACATGTGCTGAGCGAGCGGAGCTACTTGACCGGCTCGATCTTCGCCCAAACGATCGATCGCGCGATCGTGTACCTGCCAAATCCGGGCGGCTTTGCCAACAACGCGCCGAGCCGGACCCGCGGCATCGATCTGCAATATTGGTATCGCGGCGACCGGGTGACGATCCAGGGCAACTATGATCTCGCTCGCGCCAACGATTATGCGCTGCCCTTGTATCAAAGCCTCGACCAGCGCGGGCAGAATCTCGGCGCCGCGAAGCAGATCGCCAACCTGTGGCTCGACTGGCGAACCGCGGTTCCGAACCTGAGTGTGCAGTTCGATGCCCGCTACCTGGGGTCGCGCGCCGCGTTTGCCTATTCGCAGGCTCTCGGGACCTACGGCCAGCAGGTTCTGCCCGCCGAAAAGACCTTGCACGTCGCAGCGCGCTACAAGCTGACGCCTTTGACTTTGAGTTTCGGCGTACGCAACGTCGGCAACGCCAAGCAGTTGATCCCGCAGCCCTATGACGCCAGCGTGCTGGGAACGCCCGGCAGCACCCCATTTCCGGTTGACGGCCGCGAACTCTGGGTGCGTGCCGAGTGGCCGCTGCTGCGTTAGAGCGGATGCCTGTGGCACGATAAGCTGCGGAGCGGTCGACGGCATCACCGTGGCGGTTGCGGTCGTCCGCTGGCGAGCGGACGAAATATCATCTATACGTTTACAGCATATCGCTGAAGGAGCGCCGACATGATCAAGCTCAACGTGAACGGCAAGTCGCACCAGGTCGATGTGGCGCCCGATACGCCCCTGCTGTGGGTACTGCGCGACACCCTGCAGCTCACCGGCACCAAGTATGGTTGCGGAAAGGGACTGTGCGGCGCTTGCACGGTCTATCTGGACGGGGCCCCTGCCCGGTCGTGTTCGACGGCGGTGTCGTCAGCGGTTGGTCGCAGGATAACGACCATCGAGGCGATCGATGCCGACCGAATCGGCAAGGTGGTGCAGGCGGCTTGGCGCAAGCTGGACGTCGTGCAATGCGGCTACTGCCAGTCCGGGCAGATCATGAGCGCCGTCGCGCTGCTGGCGCACAAGCGCCAGCCCAGCGACGCCGACATCGACGCTGCCATGTCGGGCAACCTCTGTCGCTGTGCGACCTATCAGCGGGTGCGCGCAGCCATCCACGAAGCCGCCAAGGCGTTGGCCTAGGAGAACGGTCATGAGCCAAATCGTCATTGAAAATCTGAGCCGCCGCCGTTTCCTGCATGGCGCTGGCGGTCTGACCCTCGGCTTTTGCATCCCCGGACTTGCGGCAGCGGCGGCCGCCGTCGCCAAGGCTCCGACGGCGAGCTTCGCGGCCAACGCCTTCCTGCGCATCGGCGCCGACAACAGCGTCATCGTCATCGCCAAGCATCTGGAAATGGGCCAGGGCAGCCATACGGGACTGGCCACCATCGTCGCCGAGGAACTCGACGCCGACTGGAAGACGGTGCGGGTCGAAGGCGCGCCGGCCGACGCGCGGCGCTACAACAACCTCAACTGGGGCCCGATGCAGGGGACTGGCGGCAGTTCGGCGATCGCCAACTCCTGGGAGCAGCTGCGTCAAGCCGGTGCCACCGGGCGGGCGATGCTGGTCGCGGCAGCGGCTCAACGTTGGCGAGTGGGGGAAGCCGACATCGTGGTGCGGGACGGGGTCGTCAGCCATCCAGCCAGCGGTCGCAAGGCAACCTTTGGCGAACTGGCGCTCGATGCCGCCAAGCAAGCGGTGCCGACCAAGGTAGCGCTCAAGGATCCGAAGGACTTCCGTCTGATCGGCCAGCAGGCCAACCGCCGCGACAGCAAGGACAAGACCGACGGCTCCGCCCGTTTCACCCAGGACGTTTTCCTGCCCGGCATGCTGGTCGCGGTGGTCGCGCATCCGCCGCGCTTCGGCGCCACGGTCAAGTCCTTCGACGCCAGCCGCGCCAAGGCGATCAAGGGCGTGGTGGACGTGGTGCAGATCCCCGGCGGCGTCGCCGTTCTCGCCAAGGACACCTGGAGCGCCAAGAAGGGTCGGGATGCGCTGGCGGTGGACTGGGATGAGAGCGCCGCCTTCAAGCTCGGCAGCGACGAAATTCTTGCCCGCTACAAGGAGCTGGCCAAGACGCCCGGGGCCGTCGCCAAGCAGGCCGGCGATACCAACACGGCGTTTGCCGGAGCGACCAAGGTGCTGAGCGCGTCCTACGACTTTCCCTATCTTGCCCACGCGGCGATGGAGCCGCTCAATTGCGTGATCCGGCTGGGCAAAGACGGTTGCGAAGTCTGGAACGGCGAGCAGATGCAGACGCCCGACCAGCACAGCCTGGCCCAGCTCTTCGGCATCAAGCCGGAGCAGGTCAAGATCAACATGCTTTTCGCCGGTGGCAGCTTCGGCCGGCGCGCCAGCAAGGATTCGGACTACCTGCTGGAGGCGGCCCAGATCGTCAAGGCGATCGCTGGCCGGGTACCGGTCAAGCTGGTCTGGCTGCGCGAAGACGACATGGGCGCCGGCTACTACCGTCCCATGTTCCACCATGCGCTCGAGGCGGCGATCGACAGCGACGGCAACCTGGTCGGCTGGCGCCATCGCCTGGTGGGCCAGTCGATCATGGCGGGCTCGCCGATGGCAGCGATGATCAAGAACGGCATCGACCCGGTCTCGGTCGAAGGCGCAACCAATCTGCCCTACGCCGTTCCCAACCTGGTCGTGGAGCTGCACACCCCCACGGATATCCGCGTGCCCGTCCTCTGGTGGCGTTCCGTCGGCTCCACCCACACCGCCTTTTCCACCGAGACCTTCATCGATGAAGTAGCTGCCGCCACGGGCAAGGACCCGCTCGCTTTGCGCTTGCAGCTACTGGCAGAGCACCCGAACCACGCGCGGGTGCTCAAACTGGCGGCCGACAAGGGCGACTGGGGTTCGCCCCTGAAAGCGAACGCGGGCGAGCGACGCGGGCGGGGAATCGCCGTGCATGAATCCTTCCGCACCATCGTCGCCCAGGTCGCCGAGGTGACGGTGAAGAAGGACGGTTCGCTGAAGGTGGATCGCGTCGTCTGCGCGGTGGATTGCGGTACCGCCGTCAATCCCGACAACATTCGCTCGCAGCTCGAGGGCAGCGTCGGCTTCGCCCTGAGCGCCGCTTTGCACCAGCAGATCACGCTCAAGGCGGGTCGCGTCGAGCAGGACAACTTCGATGGCTTTGAGCTACTGCGGCTCAACGAGATGCCTGCGGTGGAAGTCCATATCGTGCCGTCCAGCGCAGCGCCGACCGGCATCGGTGAACCGGGCGTGCCACCGCTTGCACCGGCCGTCGCCAACGCCATCGCCGCTGCCACGGGACGGCGACTGCGCCGCATGCCGTTCAACACCGGGGAACTGGCGATCTGACGGCGCGGAGGACAACTCGGGGCGCGCTCTGGTCGGGATGGACGACCAACGTAACTCTGCCTCGGTCTAGTCCGAGGTCTTCAGCACACGCCCAGAAGTGATGAAGGCAAACGAACGCGGATCGGACCGCGAATGCACCGCTTCGACCAATGGCGTACTCGTCAGGGCATCGGCATCCCAGGTGATGGCAAAGTTGGCACCCGATCCGCCGGAGGAATCATCGCGTTCGATGAACAGTTCCAAGGTGCCAAACGGCGGAACAGTTTGCGGCTTGGCGACGAAGTCTTTGACCATCTTGCCCTGGGTGTCGAAATAGCGGGCCGAGGTGACGCGGATCGGGCGCTTGTCGTCGGTGTTGCGGATGCTGACCAGAGCGGAGAGCTGTGCCATCTCCGGTTTCCCCTGCTTGTCTCGCTTTCCCTGGTAGATATGCGAATACACGGGCAGGTAGATGTATTGGCCTCTTGCTGCTGACATCGGCGCTTCAGCGCTGACAGCCACAGAGAAGGTGAACAGCACTATGCCGAGCAAGCGAGAAAGCCTAGCCATGTATTCGTACCCCATCAGCGCCATGTCCTGGACATTCTAAACCAAGGAACCTGCTGCCCTTCCGGGCCACGGCTGTCTCAGGGAATGCCGCCAGGACGCCGCGCGGTGAAGCGCGTCACAGCTCAAAAGGTCGCGGGCTCGGGCGACGATAGCCAGCATGCGCAGGCCGAACGCGACGGCATGCTGCCCCTTGCTTCATAGCGCGGTCGGACCATCGACCTGCAGGTCGGTGAGGGCGCCGCGTTCGTCGGCAAAGGTGTCGCGCACCTTGACGACTTCCTGCAGCACCGAATTGAGGGCGCGCACCAGCGCCGGATCGAAGTGCTTGCCGGCCTGGTCGTCGATGTAGGCCATCGATTGCGCCAGCGAGTAGGCCGGCTTGTAGGGACGCGCCGAGAGCAGCGCGTCGAGCACGTCGGCGACGGCGACGATGCGCCCGACCAGCGGAATGGCCGCGCCGGCGAGCCGCGCCGGATAGCCGTCGCCGTCCCATCGTTCGTGGTGGGTGAGGGCGATGACGCGGGCGGTGGCGAGCAGGTCGTCCTCGTGCTCGCCGATGATCTCGGCGCCGATGGCCGGATGTTGCTTCATGATCGCCCATTCCTCGGCGCTGAGCGTGGCTGGCTTGCGCAAGATGTGATCGGGAATTCCCAACTTACCGACGTCGTGCATCGGCGCCGTGGAAAAGATGATGTCGGCCGCCGCCTCGCCCAAGCCCGCCGCGACGGCGATCAGCCTCGCGTATTGGCTCATACGCAGCACGTGGTTGCCGGTCTCGTTGTCCTTGAACTCCGCCGCCCGCCCCAGACGGCGGATGATCTGGTTGCGCGAATTGAGCAGCTCCCGCGTGCGCTGGGCGACCATGCGTTCGAGTTCGCGCGACTGATCGTAGAGCGCCAGATGGGTGCGGACCCGCGCCTGGACGATGGCCGGGTTGAAGGGCTTGACGATGTAATCGACGGCGCCGATGTCCAGCCCGAGGCGTTCGTCCTCCATGGCGTCCATGGCGGTGACGAAGATGACCGGGATGCGGCGGCGATCCGGATGCGCTTTGAGGCGACGGCAAACCTCGTGACCGGAGAGACCGGGCATCATCACGTCGAGCAGGATCAGATCCGGCGGTTCGTCGGAATAGGCGATGCTCAACGCTCGCTCGCAGTTGTTGGCAACCTTGACGTTGTATTCGGACGCCAGGGCCAGCTTCATCAACACGATGTTGTCCGCTGCGTCATCCACCACCAGGACCGTCTGGCGTGTTCTCAGGTCTATCATCGTAGCCTCCTCCGCGCGCGCGCCGACAAACGCTGGTCCGACGGTAGCACAGTTTCGTGGACGCCGCCGCCGTGCTCGGCGGGCGCGAGTGGGCGCTAGCGCCGCTGATCGAGCTCCGCTTGACCGATGCCAATGGAAAGCGCAATGTAGAAAAAAAACGGATACGGATTGCTCGTCAGACATGCTGCCTCTCCGCGCCGGCCAGAAGAAGTCGATCCGCTACAGCCTGCTCCTACGCGCCTTCGCCATCGCGCTGCTGACGCTCTGCGTGTTCGCCGCCTCGGCCTATCGCTTCCTCGTCGAACCGACCATCGACCGCCTCGCCCAGGCTCAGATGCAGCAGACCGCCGGCGAACTGGAGGCCAGACTGCGCCGCCTGATCGGGACGGTGGAAACGACGCTGCGCATCAGCCGCGGCTGGGGCGTCGCCGGCAGCCTACAGCAGGACGATATACGCCGTTTCAACGAATTCTTCGTTCCGGTGATCGCCCAGCATACGGAGATATCCTCGGCCATTTTCGCCCGAGAGTCGGGCAGCGAACTGTTCCTGTTGCGTGCTGCGGACGGCACATGGACAGACCGCGTCAGCGATCCGAAGCGCTGGGGGCGACAAACGCGGTGGACGACCTGGGGCACCCAAGGCGAGATCGAAAAGCTGGAAGTGCGGGAGCAAGACTACGACGCGCGCAGCCGACCTTGGTTCGTCGGCGCCATGGCCATGGCGCGCGACGAGGACATCTATTGGACCGAGCCGTATACCTTCTTCACCACGCGCGAGCCGGGCATCACGGCCGCCAGCCGCTGGACCGCGCAAGACGGCACGCGCTACGTGATCGCCCACGACGTCCGCTTGCTCGACCTGTCCCACTTCACACGCCAGCTCAGGGCAGGCCACAACGGCATCGGCGTTCTGCTCGACGACAATAAATTGGTGATCGGCGTACCCCGCGATCCACGTTTCGACGACGACGAAGAGATCAAGAGAGCCGTGCTACAGCCCTTGGAGCGGCTCGGGCTACCGGCGCTGAGTTCGGGTTTTCGGCGCTGGGTCGCGGCCGGCCGGCCGGAAGGGGGTCTCAACACGACGTCGGCGGACGGCAGCGAATGGTTCACCCATTTTCGCCGCGTGGCCATAGGACAGCAGTCGCTGTGGCTGGGTGTGCTGGCGCCACGCGCCGATTTCGTGCCGGTGGGTATAGCGCAATTGGGGCTGCTCGCGCTGCTCGCCCTGGGCACCTTGCTGATGACCGCGTTGGTGACCGTACCCGTGGCTCGTCGTTTCGCCGCACCGCTGGAGCGCTTGGCGGCGGAGAGCGCGCGCATCGGCCGCATGGACCTGGCCGAACCGGTGCGCGTGTCCTCCAACCTGGCCGAGATCGCAGCGCTGGCCGCCGCGCAGGAAGCCATGCGCGAGGCCCTGCGCGCCGCCACCCAGCGCCTCGAGGAGGCTAACGCCACCCTCGAGGCGCGCGTAGTCGAGCGCACGGCCGAGTTGGAGGCCTCGCGCGCCGCCGCCGAATGGTCGCGCCGCCTGATCCGCGAGATGGCCGAGTCCCTACCCTGCGCGGTGTTCCGCTACGAGGCAACACCCAGCGGCGCCAGGGGATACAGCTTCGTCAGCAGCAAGGCCTTCGAAATCTGGGGCCACACGCCGGCAGAGCTGATCGAGGATCAGGAACTGCGCTGGGCGCGCGTCCATCCCGACGACCTGGACAAGACTCGGCGTGCACTGGAAGAGGCGGTGCGCGACGGTCGCTCGACCGAACTGCTATGCCGCGTCGACTACCCCGAGGGCTGTATTCGCTGGATCGAGACTCGCGCCATGGTTGCCACCATGCTCGACGGCACCATGGTCTGGAACGGCTACTGGCAGGACGTCACGACGCGCGAGAACGCGCTGAGTGCGATGAAGGCAGCCATGATAGAACAGGCGGCGATCTTCGAATCGGCTGGCCTGGGCATCGCCGTGATCCGCGAACTGAAATTCGTTCGCTGCAACGTGCGCTTCGCCGAATTGCTAGGCCATGCTGCCGCCGAAGCGCTGGAAGGGCAGGCGCTGCGCACGATCTATGCCCACGAGACGGACTACCACCGGATCGGCGCCGACGCTTATCGCGTCATCGCCGAAGGCGGAACCTTTCAAGACGAATGCGAGTTGCGACGCCAAGACGGCACGGTGTTCTGGTGCCGGGGATCGGGGCGGATCATCGATGCCGCCGATCCGACGCGGGGCTCGGTCTGGGTGTTCGAGGACATCACCGAGCGGCGCAACTGGGAACAGCGCCTGAGCGAGGCCGAGGAGCGTCTGCGCGCCCTGACCAACGCCATTCCAGTGGCGGTCTTCGAACTCAACGCCGAGGACAACTGGTTCTGGTTCAGCTTCATGAGTCCCCAAGTAAAGGAAGTGGTCGGCATCGCGGCAGAGGAGTTGCTGGCCGACAGCGACCGCCTGTTCGGCGCGGTCCATGAGCTTGACCGGGACGGCCTGATCAAGGATATCCGCGAAGGCATCGAATGGAATATGCGCTTTTCCGTCCGCTTCCGACTGTCCGCGGCGGAAGAAACGCGCTGGGTGCAGATGGAGGCGCTGCCCATCGCCGGCAACGCTCAGGGCAGCGTTTGGGCCGGCTTCCTCCAAGACGTCACCACCGCCAAGCAGGCCGAGGCGGCGCTGACCCGCGCCAAGGAGATGGCTGAGGACGCTACGCGCATGAAGTCGGACTTCCTCGCCAACATGAGCCACGAGATCCGCACACCGATGAACGCCATCATCGGCATGTCCCACCTGGCGCTGAAGACCGAACTGACGCCGCGCCAGCGCGACTACGTGAAGAAGATCCAGGGCGCCGGCCAGCACCTGCTCGGCATCATCAACGACATCCTCGATTTCTCAAAGATCGAGGCCGGCAAGCTGGCGGTCGAGCGGGTGGACTTCGATCTGGAAAAGCTGCTCGACAACCTGGCCAATCTGCTCACCGACAAAGTCGGCGACAAAGGCCTGGAATTGGTCTTCGACATCGCGCCCGACGTGCCGCGCAACCTGTTGGGCGATTCCCTGCGCCTGGGCCAGATCCTCATCAACTACGCCAACAACGCGGTGAAGTTCACCGAGCAGGGGGAGATCGACATCGTCGCCCGCGTCCAGGAGCGCGATGTCGACGAAGTGTTGCTGCACTTCGCGGTGCGCGATACCGGCATCGGTCTCAGCACGGAACAGGCAGGACGCTTGTTCCAAAGCTTTCAGCAGGCCGACGCCTCGACCACGCGCAAATACGGCGGCACCGGACTGGGCTTGGCGATCTCGCGCAAGCTGGCCGAACTGATGGGCGGCGCGGTCGGCGTAGACAGCGAACTGGGCAGGGGCAGCACCTTCTGGTTTACCGCCCGGCTCGGCATCGGCACAGTTAAAGAACGTCTCCTCCTGCCGGATCCGGATCTACGCGGTTGCCGGGTGCTGGTAGTCGATGACAACGACAACGCCCGCGCCGTGCTCGACGACATGCTCACCGCCATGCGCTTCACGGTCGGCAGTGTTGCCTCGGGCAGTGCTGCGCTGGAAGAAGTCGCGCGCGCAGCGGCATCCGGCGCCGCCTTCCGCATCGTCTTCCTCGACTGGCGCATGCCGCTGATGGACGGCTTCGAGACCGCCCAGCGCATACACGCACTCGGACTCGACCCGGCACCCCGGCTGGTGATGGTCACGGCCCACGGCCGCGAGGAGGTCTTCCAGCAGGCCAGCGAATCTGGCATCGAGGACGTGCTGGTAAAGCCGGTGTCGCCTTCGCTGCTCTTCGACACCGCCATGCGCGTGCTGGGCCGGGCACAGACGCAGACGCGCGAGATGGCCGGCGCGCCCTCGCTGCTGGTGGAGCAACTCGCGGTCATCCGCGGTGCGCGGGTGCTGCTGGTGGAGGATAACGACCTCAACCAGCAGGTGGCCACCGAGCTGCTCGCCGACGCCGGCTTCGTGGTCGACGTGGCAGCAGACGGCCGCGTCGCGGTGGACCAGGTCTGCGCGGGCGATTACGACCTGGTGCTGATGGACATGCAGATGCCGGTGATGGACGGGGTCGAGGCAACGCGGGAGATCCGTGCCCTGGGCAAATTCGCCGAGCTACCCATCGTCGCCATGACTGCCAATGCGATGCAGCAGGATCAGGAGCGCTGCATCGCCGCCGGCATGAACGACTTCCTCACCAAGCCGATCGAGCCGGAGCGGCTGTGGGCAGCGCTGCTGAAATGGATCAAACCGCGTCACGCGCTGGTGTCGGCGGCGCAGCCCGTGCCGGCGAGCGTCGATGACGAAGGTCCGGCGGTGGAGGTACCAGGCCTCGATGTCGCCGCCGGGATGCGTCGGGTGCTCGGCAAGCGCTCATCCTACATCGCCATGCTGCGCAAGTTCCACGCCGGCCAGGCTGAAACCATCAGCGCCATCCGCGCGGCGATCGCGGCTGGCGACGCAACCACCGCCAGCCGCCTGGCCCATACGGCCAAGGGCGTCGCCGGCAACATCGGTGCAGCCGAGGTGCAGGCCCGTGCGGCCGAGCTCGAAGCGGCGCTCAGGGAGCGGCAGCCGCCTGCGCGCATCGAGCAACTATTGACGGCGCTGGATGCACCGCTGGCCGAGTTGCTGGTCGCCATCGCGGCGCACCTGCCAGCGGAGACGGAGGAGCGGCAGGTCAGCGTAGACCCGCTCGAACTGGCGGCGGTCTGCCAGCGACTCGCCGCCCTCCTGGCGAAGGACGATGCCGACGCGGAGGAGTTCGCCGAGGAGAAGGCCGATCTGTTGCGCAGCGCCTTTCCCGAGCACTACCGCTCGCTGGACGTGGCGATCCGTAGCTTCGATTTCGAAACGGCGCTGGCCGCGCTCAAGGTGGCGATGGCGACCATGGCGACCAAGCAGATTCCAGCGTAGGGAGGAAGCACCATGGACGCTTTGAACTTTGCCGAAAAGCCTACGCTGCTGGTGGTAGACGATACGCCGGACAACCTCTCCTTGATGAACAGCCTGCTCAAGGGCGAGTACAGCGTCAAGGTCGCGTCCTCCGGCGAGAAGGCGCTGAAGATAGCCAATGGCGAGACGCCACCCGACCTGATCCTGCTCGACATCGTCATGCCCGGCATGGACGGCTACGAAGTTTGCCGCATACTGAAGAGCGAGCCCCGCACGCGCGACATCCCGGTGATATTTCTCACCGCTCGCGCCCAGGAGCAGGACGAGAAGATGGGGCTGGAGCTCGGCGCGGTGGACTACATCACCAAGCCGATCAGCCCGCCCATCGTCCAGGCCCGCGTCAAGACCCACCTCCACGTCAAAGCCACGGCCGATTTCCTGCGCGACAAAGCCGATTTCCTCGAGCAGGAGGTCAGCAATCGGACCCGCGAGGTGATGGCGATCCAAGACGTAACCATCCTGGCCATGGCCTCGCTGGCCGAGACGCGCGATTCGGATACCGGCAACCACATCCGCCGCACCCAGTTCTACGTCCGGGCGCTGGCTCTCCATCTGCGCGGCCATCCGCGCTTCGCCGCCCAGCTCAGCGAGCAAACCATCACCACCCTGTTCAAGTCGGCACCCCTGCACGACATCGGCAAGGTCGGCATACCGGATCGCATCCTGCTCAAGCCCGGCCGCTTCACGCCAGAGGAATTCGAGATGATGAAGACCCATACCGTCCTCGGCCGCGAGGCGATAGAGCATGCCGAGCAGGCCCTGGGCACGCCGGTCGCGTTTCTTACCATGGCCAAGGAGATCGCCTACTCGCACCAGGAGAAGTGGGATGGCAGCGGCTATCCCGAGGGCCTCGCCGGCGAAGCGATTCCCCTGTCGGCCCGCCTGATGGCGGTCGCCGACGTCTACGACGCGCTGATCAGCCGCCGCGTCTACAAGGAAGGGATGCCCCACGAGGCGGCCGTGACCATCATCGCCGAGGGTCGCGGCCGGCATTTCGATCCCGATGTGGTCGACAGCTTCCTCGCGATCCAGGACGAGTTTCGCGCCATCGCCGGCCGCTTCGTCGATAGCGATGACGATATGGCGCGGAAGCAAGCCTATCTGACGATCTCCGGCTCGGCCACGGCATAGGACCCGCTCATGAACAGCAAACCGCGCACTTTTCTCGTCGTGGACGATTTCGAAGCCATGCGCAAGATCACCGCCACCCAATTGCGCAGCCTCGGTGTTCGGGAAATCCTCACCGCCGCGAACGGCGTCGAGGCGCTGCGCATCCTCAAGCAGCAGCCGGTGGACGTCGTCCTTTCGGACTGGAACATGCCGGTCATGGATGGCATGACCCTGCTCAAGGCCATGCGCGAGGACCCAGCGACCACCCACCTGCCCTTCATCATGATCACCGCCGAAGCCCAGCGCCAGCGCGTACAGGAAGCCATCGCCGCCGGCGTCAGCGACCTGCTGGTCAAACCCTATACGATGGAGCGGCTGACCGACCGCATCGACCGCGCCCTCAGTCGCAAGCCGGGAAGCAGCCGCGCAGCGAGCGAGATCGTTGCCGAAGTCGAGCAAGCCGCCCCAGCCAGAGCCGAACTGGGACGCCCGACGCTGCTGGTGGTGGACGACACGCCCGACAACCTGCAATTGATCGCCCGCCTGTTCAAGGGCGAATACCAGGTGCGCATCGCCCACAACGGCACCAAGGCGCTCGACATCTGCTGTTCCGATAGCCCACCCGATCTTGTCTTGCTCGACGTCATGATGCCCGGCATCGACGGCTTCGAGGTGCTCGAGCGCATGCGCGAGCACCCCAGCGCCGAACACATTCCGGTGATCTTCGTCACCGCCCTGAGCGACGACGAATTTCGCGTCCGCGGCCTGAAGCTCGGCGCGGTGGACTACGTGACCAAGCCCATCGATCCGGAAATCCTGCAGGTGCGGGTGCGCAACTTCATGCGCTACATCGAACTGCATCGCCAGTTGCAAGGCGACTACGACGGCATGCTCGAGGCGGCCCGCCTGCGCGACGACGTCGAGCACATCACCCGTCATGACATGAAGGGACCGCTGGCCGGCGTCATCGGTCTGGTCCATAGCCTGGCCGCGGACGAGCAGCTCAACCGCAAGCAGGTGGCGCAGTTGCGCCTGGCGGAGGATACCGCCTACCAGCTGCTCGACATGATCAACCTGTCGTCGGAGCTGTACAAGATCGAGACCGGGCGTTTCCGCCTGCAAGCGGCTGCCGTCCCCATCGGCGACACGCTGCGCCGCATCGTCGAGTTGGCCCGCGCCAGCTTCGCCGAGAAACATCTGGTGATCGCCGTCGACGTCGACCGCGACGTCGGCCTGCCGCCGCTCCAAGCCAGGGGCGACGCCATGCTCTGCCATTCCCTGTTCCAGAACCTGATCAAGAATGCCTGCGAGGCGGCGCCGGAGGGCACCCGGGTCAGTGTCGCGCTGCGCGACGGCGACCCGCTGACCGTCGTGATCGAGAACAAGGGCGCAGTGCCACCCGCCGTGCGCGAGCGCTTCTTCGACAAGTTCGCCACCCAGGGCAAGGCGGACGGCTCGGGCCTGGGCACCTATTCCGCGCGGCTGCTCGCCGAGGCCCAAGGCGGCAGCATCGCGCTCGAAGTGTCGGATGCCAACAACCAGACCCGTCTCACCGTCGCTCTGCCGCGCAGCGAAACCGACCGAGTCGCGGCGACCTAGGACCAGGCGCCTGACCGCCGTGCGCGTTGAACAGCATCGGCGACAGCCAGCGGCTGCCAGGAAGAGCCGCTTGTTAGCGCCGATTGGCCCTCAAGAATTCGTCGAACTCGGTCAGCGGGAGCGGCCGACTAAAGAAATATCCCTGATAGTTATGGCAGCCGGAACTGGCCAAGACGTCGCGTTGGGCCTCTGTCTCAACCCCTTCCGCGATCACACCCAGCGACAGGCTTTGCGCCAGCGCGACGATGGTCTTGGCGATCGCGGCGTCGTTCGGATCTTTGAGCAAGTCACGCACAAAAGACTGATCGATCTTCAACTGGTCCAGCGGCAGCCGCTTCAAATAGGAGAGCGACGAATAGCCGGTGCCGAAGTCGTCGAGAGAGAAGCCCACCCCTTTGGCCTTCAGTGCGAACATCTGCTCGATGATGTCTTGCACATTCTCTACCAGCAAGCTTTCGGTGAGTTCCAATTTCAGCCGATAGGGGTTGGCTCCAGTGTTCTTCAGTACCGCCAGCACCTGTTCGACGAAGTCGGATTGGCGAAACTGATGGGCGCTGACATTCACCGCAATCGTGAGATGGGCCATCTCCTGCCGCTGCGCCCATAGCGCCAACTGGATGCAAGCGGCTTCCATCACCCACTGGCCCAACGGCAGGATCAATCCAGTTTCTTCGGCCAGCGGGATGAACTCTGCCGGCGAAACCATGCCTCTTTGCGGATGTTGCCAGCGCACCAGGACTTCGGCTCCCGTTACCTCGCGTTCGCCCGCGACCTGGGCTTGGTAGTGGAGCAAGAACTGCTTTTCATCGAGAGCGCGGCGCAGGTCTTCTTCAAGCGCGACGCGCTTCATCACGGCAGCCTCCATGGCCGGGTCAAAGAACCGAACCGCGTTTCGGCCCGCTGCCTTGGCTTTGTACATGGAAAGGTCAGCTTGCTTCATCAGCTTGTCGACCGCTATCGACTGCCCTTTGAACAAGGTTGCGCCGATGCTTGCCGTACTGCGGTAGACCGCCTCACCCAGTTGGTAGCTCTGGTTTAGCGTCTCGAGAATCTTTAGCGCAACCGTCTCCGTGCCGCTGGCGGTATCGCTCTCGCTGGGACTCAACGCCGACAGTATCAGCACAAATTCGTCACCGCCCAAGCGGGCCACGGTGTCGCCCTCGCGGACACACATCGTCAAGCGTCGTGCGACCTGCTGCAGCAGTTGGTCGCCCTTGTCATGCCCCAGCGTGTCGTTGAGCATCTTGAAATTGTCGAGATCGATGAATAGCAGCGCACCATAAGTGCCGCTACGGGTACCGACCGTCATGGCTTGTTTCAAGCGATCCAGCAACAACGTCCGGTTGGGCAGGCCGGTAAGCTGGTCATAGAACGCCAATTCCTTGATCCTGTCTTCCGCCTGCTTGCGTTCCGTGATGTCAAAATGCGTGCCTATGTAGTGGGTGACAGAGCCATCGCCATCCTTTACCGCCGAGATGGTGAGCCACTTCGGATACACCTCGTCGTTCTTGTGCCGGTCCCAGATCTCTCCCTGCCAGAAACCGACGCGATTGATGGCTTGCCACATGTCGCGATAGAAGGCCGTGTCGTGCCGGCCTGATTTGAGCAGACGCGGCGTTTTGCCGACCGCATCCTCGGCGGTGAAGCCGGTGGTCTCGGTAAAGGCCCGATTGACGCGCAGAATAACCGTGTTGGCATCCGTGACGATCATCGGTTCCTGCGACTCGAAGGCGACGGCAGCGATGCGTAGCTCGGCCCCCGATCGTTGCCGATCGGTGATGTCGCGAGCAATTTTCGATGCGCCGACGATCCGGCCTTCCTTGTCGCGGATGGGGGAGACCGTGACGGATACGGCAATGCGTCGGCCATCCTTGCAGATGCGTTCCGTCTCGAGCTGCTTGATCGATTCGCCGCAGCGGATGACGGCCAGCACCTCGTCCTGCTCCGCGCGCCGCTCTGCTGGCAACAAATCGAGAATGGGCCGCCCCAGGATCTCATCCTCTCGGTAGCCAAACATCCTTTCCGCAGCCAGATTCCAACTGGTGACGATGCCGTCGAGCGTTTCGCCGAGAATAGCGTCCTCGGAGGATTCAACGATCGCCGCCATAAGAACCCGCTCGTTCTGCAAGCTGTCTTCCGCCGCCTCCTTGGCCACGCGCAGGGCTTCCTCGGCACGTTTGCGTACAACAATCTCGCGTTGCAGTTCTTCGTTGGCGTTGGTCAACTGAGCCGGGCTGGGCAGCTTCAGCGCGTGCGGAATCAAGGGCCAAATCATGGCCGCCGTCGTAATCGAGACCAGGGCGGTGATGGCTTTGAACAGGGCGTCCAAGCCATATAGCGGCTGCCACAACACGACGGCCCCCATCAGGTGGGTTGCGCCACAGGCCATGATGAAGGCGGCGAACATCCACAACAACCACCGGTAGGGAAAATCCGCGCGCCGCCGCGCGAAATAGACCAGGGCCACCGGCATGGAAAAATAGGCGAGAAAGATCAGAACATCGCTGACGACGTAGATCAATATCAGCGGCGGCGACCAGCTGAGACAATAGCCGTGGGGAAGGAAGCCATTGACGGCCAGCAGTCGGCTCAGTTCGTCGATCATGATTGTACCCCCCCCGAATGGGGCTTGGCCGACCGGCCGAACAAGCGCCACAAGATGTTATTCGACGTATACCTCGGCGGTTCGTTCGCTGCCAGTCAACTTAAGGACCAGACATTTGCCAGCAACAAGGTCAGCGCTCCTCCGCCTCTCCCTGTTCGGGCCAATGACAACCTCTAAGCTTGACCCAGGTCGCATTGTCCCACCGATTTCATCTTTCAAACACTCATGGTCTCATTGACGCCCCATCGCCCGTCGTTTAGGCTCCCCATTTTCGTTAGGCGCCACAAGAGCCAGGCCACTGGCGGATGGTCAATCTATGCATCGACTAAGCTGCAAGTGCGGCACCGTCAGTGGTTACATCCGGAACGGCTCACCGAGCAATCGACTTCGCTGCTATTGCACCGACTGCCAGGCGTTTGGACGCTTCTTTGGTCCTGCCGCTGGTGTTCTGGATCAGCAGGGCGGAACCGAGATCGTTCAAGTGTCGCAATCGCGTCTGCAGATCGACACGGGCCTTGATCAACTGGCCTGTGTGCGGCTTACAGCCAAGGGGCTGCTGCGCTGGTATGCGCGCTGCTGCAACACCCCTATCGGCAACACGCTTGCAAACCCAAGAGTCTCAATAGTCGGTCTCATCCACACCTGCCTGGATCCGGCGACGATCGATCGCGACTTCGGCGCGGTGACTGCAGCGGTCAACACCCACACGGCCACTGGCAGCACCATGCCCAGACAGCATAGACTACTCAGCACGATCGGCAAGTTTCTGGTCATGTCCATCGCCGATCGAATCTCCGGGCGCTATCGCCAGTCGCCGCTGTTCTCCCGCGCAGGCAGCCCGGTGGTCGAGCCTCGTGTACTGGCGACAGAAGAAGTCGCCCGCCTCAAGACAAGAAACTATGACCGTCGCTAGGTCGACAGGGCATCTCCTGTGCGAAGACAACCGACGTTTGCCTTGTCTGGAGATTCTCAAGTATCGCATCATATCGGCGCGCACATAACCACACCTTCTGCAATCCAGCCGAGTGAGACCGCCTGTTGTATGGCCGCCGGATCGATTGTGATTCGATGATTGCTATCGACACCACGGGCATAGCCATTGTTGTATGCACGATGGACCGGTGTTGTGCCGCTGGGACAGGTACCGCTGCTGGGCATGGTTGACAGAAAGTCCAAGCTTTCGAAATTCCAACGCTTTTCTGTTACAGGCGTGATAGCTTGAAGTTGCTTCAGGCCTGCACACTCGGCGGCGTTCACCGTGTAGAAATGCGAGTTCGGTCCCGGCGACTGACTTCCGTAAAAACGGCACACTGCGGCGTTGCCTCCCGACTTGAACAACTTCCCGGTGCGCGACCAACTCAGTCCCGCACTCCCGTTGTCAATCGCGCTCGCCTCGAATGGGTCCGCGGTAATAAAGTAGTTGTCAAGCTTGCTGTTGTAAAACTCAACGACGCTGGGCGAGATTGAACCGTCAATTATCGTGATGTGATTGCGGCCTGCCAGGTTCGTACCGATCGATAAGATATCCGCGACATAGATCTTGTTGGTCGTCATATTCAATCCAATTGCCGTCGGGTGCATCTCGGTTGCCACAGTGTTCGGCACGTTGCTTGCCCCATCGATCACCGTCACGCTGAAGAGGTTATATGCATTGCCTGCAACCCAACCTGAGTTCACCACATAGACCTTGTTGGTCAGCGAATTGATCGCGATCCCAGTGGGATCTGCCCAAGTCGGCACGGTGCTTGTGGCGTTGGTTGCACCATCGATTACCGTGACGTTGCCTCTGCCGCCTCGTTCGTCACCGACGTTGAGAGCATAGATCGCGTTGGTTACCTGATTCACTGCCAGTTCTACCGGATGAATACCACTGGCCACCGCAGCTGTGCTGTTGGTCGCGCCATCGATCACGGTGACGGCATTGCTACCGTAGTTGGCTACATAGATCTTATCGGTTGATGGATTGACTGCCACATCGATCGGCGAGTTCATCGCCGCAACCGTCGTTGCGGTGTTGGTAGCGCCATCGATCACCGTGACGTCGTTGCTGTCGTAGTTCGCAACATAGATCTTGTTGGTAACAGGATTCACGCCCGCAGCAATAGATGAACTTCCCGTTGGCACGGTGCCGATGGTGGTGTTGGTAGCGCCATCCAATACGGTAACGGAACCTTGAAAGGGAGGATGTTGTTCGGAAGCTCTGGTCTGGTAGCCGCCGCTGTTCACAATGTAGACTCTGTTGGTTACGGAATTTACTTGTACGTCAATCGACGCCAAGCCAGTAGCGACAGTGGTCGATGCTTCAGTCGCCCCATCAACGACTAACACAAAGTTGGCCTTGGTGTCGGCGCTATAGTTCACCAGGTAGACTTTATTGGTCACCGGGTTCACGGCCACCGCAATGGGATAGGCAAGGCTAGTCGTGCTATTCCACAGCGATTTCGAGTTGCCTGTCGCGCCGTCGACCACGGTCAGATCCGTCCCGCCGATGATCATGTAGGTCTTGTTGGTCACTGGGTTCACGGCCACACACTTGCAAACGACTGGATAGGGAGGATCGACGATAATCGGGAAAGCCTGTGTTGGTGCGACGATAGTGCACAGCAACAGCCCGACGACCAAGCGCAATGTGGCGATACGCTCTGAAAGATTCATAGTACTTCAACCCCTTTTCGGTGTGAGCGTCCTCGGTACCGTTGATGTCGCTTGCACGTCCTCGGACACTGCCCAGCTAGCCGGACTGGAATATACGCTGACCATCCGGCGACAGCTAGTTGTCTCAGACCTTCTGCTAATGCTCTACCCAGTTTGCTGAAGCCGCACTTTGCTTTAGCTGGCTGACGTCGACCGATTCGCATTGACGCCAATAATGATAATGGGTAACGTGAGCGATCGGATGAGATAGACCAAACGGCATAAGGAGCTACCATCTGGGGAAGCAACTCCGCGTTGGTTCCACGCGGTCATCTTGATAACAATAACGATCAGACAAGCGGGAACAGGGAGGCAGAGATGGGCGCGACGACGCCGACATTGAGGTTGGGGAACTTCCGTACAACCCTAAGAATAGTCGGTCTGCTTACCGGCTTATTCCTGTGCAACAAAGGCTTCGGTCAGAATATCACCGCCCCCCTGCCGACCCTGAATCTCAAGCCAGGTTGGAACCTCGTCGGCAACAGTTCCAATCAGCCCTTCGACGTTGCGTCAGCCTTTGGCGCTCTTAGCGGCCGGGTGAATGCTGTCTGGCGCTGGAACGGGGCGTCTTCGTCATGGGAGTTCTACTCGCCACTCGCCAGCATCGATTCGGCAGCATTTGCTGTGACTCACGGCTATGGCGTACTGAATCAGATCGGCTTGGGCGAAGGCTTTTGGGTAAATCTCGCTGCCGGTTCTGATCTGAGCCTAACCCTACCCCACACGGGAGCGAGCGCCAATGCAATCGTCTCCTCCACTCCGGTGCTCAACCTGGCGAGGGGATGGAGCCTGCTGGGCAACAACGCCAATAGAGCCATCGACGTTGCTGCGGTGTTCGGCTCTCTTTCGCCGCAGATAGAATCGATATGGCATTGGAACAGCGGCAGGTCTTCCTGGGATTTCTATACGCCCTCGCCCACAGTGGATTTGCCGAGCTACGCCGCTGCCCGGGGTCTTGGCGTTCTGAGCCAGATTCCCGTCGGGGACGGCTTTTGGGTCAACGCCACCAGCGCGATGCAATTGACCCTGCCGACGTTGGCGGCGCAGCCTGCCATGGCCAGCATGACAGTCTCGGTTGCGGTTCCGCCCAGCACGCCTGCTGCCGACACAATCTGGCTGCGTACCGGCATCTTCCTGGAAGTGGACGCACAGGAAGTCCAGATGACCAAGGTTTCCAGCGGGCCCGACGTCTTTCAAGCATCCATCAACGCACCGGAAGGTACCGTTCTCCGCTATGCACTCAAGCGCAATATGGACTGGCTAAAGACGGAAGCGGTTCCTTTCCGACCCGATGCGACTGCCGCTCGTCACGCCCTTGTCATAAGGAATGGCGTGGTCAGGGAAACCGTCGCGCAGTGGGATGGCTTGCAGCTTGCGACAGGATCGACGGGCACACTTGGCGGGAGAGTCAGTAGCCTGGATGGGCGTCCCCTGATGGGCCTGTCCGTCAGTGCAGGACCGCACCGCACTACTACACGCTGGGATGGTACGTACACACTTCAAGGGGTTCCCGCAGGGCCGTGCGAGATTACGGTCTTCGCCGACAGCGGCGAGCACGTGACAACCAGAGCCTCCGCGACGGTCTCCGCCACAGGGACGACGATCGCGAACATATCGATGGCCGCAGCGACGATGGCCGATGTCACGATCCAAGTGACCTTGCCGGCAGGCACACCCAGCGGGGCGATTCCACGGATTTTCGGCGACAGCCTGCGCCTTGGAATGGTTGCTGGATTTCATACGAGCAATGTCGATTACACGCGCATGATCGACATGACCTCGGTCAGCGGCGCACGCTGGTCATACACCACGAGCCTGGGTATCGGATCCTGCTTCAACTACACCTACACATTGGCCTACGGCGGCCTCAACAACGAACGCGACGGCAGAGAACGCGACGCAAACGGCAGGCCAGTGCTGCGATCGTTTTGCGTGACCGGCCCGATGACCATTACGGATACGGTCACGGCGTGGAAGACGCCGCAGCAGGTTCCCGTCGCGCTGTCCGTAAGCTCGCCGGCCGGCAGCACCGGTTCCCTCTATGTAGCCACGGACGACTATGGTAACAATAGTCCGCCGATGAAAATGTGGGCAACGGGATCGGACACGGCATCCTACGTCATCTACACCAGCCCGAACTCAACCCTGCGGTATCGCTATTTGCGCGACGGCGTGATTTCTGAGCTGATCCCGCCGGTCGATCAAGATCCTCCGGTCTTCCGCAGTGTGAGCGTTGGTCCAGCGGGCGCGACCGCCAACGATTCCGTCACCGTGTGGGGCGTCCAGATGCGCGAGACGCCACAGGCAACCGTGCAAACCAGCATGGCCGGAGCAATTGCGCCGCGGACGACGGAGCCCTTCGAGACCGGTGTTGAATTCATCGACTTTTGGCGGCCCGCATGGCTGCCGCTGATTGGGCCGTCGGTAGCAAGGCTCAAGAGCAAGAACGCTAAGTGGCTGCAGATTGCCTCAGTTTGGGATATTCGAAATACCGATAATCCCATCGTCGAGCAGGGGGGCAATTCCTTTCCGACCGAGGACCTGCTGACCCATATCCGTGAAATCAAGAGGCAGGGCTTGAAGGTTGCGCTCAAGGCCTTTCCATTCCCTATCGGCAACAACGCCGACTACGAAAGCTTCTTCTTGGTGCCTCACAGCAATGCCTGGTACGACCAATTCTACGACCAGGTGAAGGCCGTATTCATGTATCACGCAACCATCGCCCAGCAGGAGGGGGTGGACCTGTTGATCCTGGCGAACAACGGCTGGGCGGAGGATAGAGTCGAATCCGCCAATCCAGCAACTCGGCTTTACATCAACGCGAAATGGAAGGACATAATCGCTTCGATCCGTGCCGTCGCGCCGTCGCTCAAGTTGACGATTGACAGCTTCAATTCCGACGCCGCCGAATACGACTGGTACGGCGACCTCGATTATCTGGGCGATAAATGGTGGTGGCCCGTGGCGACCACTGACAATGCGCCGGTATCTGATATGTATTCGGCAGCCCTCAGCAAATTGGCGTCGAAATACCAGCCGCTTTCACAACGCTTCGGCAACAAGCCCTTTGTGTTTGGCGAAATAGCATACTATTCCGCGAACACGTCGGCGATGCAGCAGTACCGGGTTGACGCGCCAGAAATTACCCAGTTCTCCCCGACCGTCGTTTCACCCGTCAGCGACTATGACGAACAGGCGCGGGCCTATCAAGCGACGCTGCTCGCATTTGCTGCAACACCTTGGGTCCAAGGGTGCTATTCGTTCGGCTACGAGTACTTCAATATGGATAACAAGGCATACAGCATCCGCTCCAAGACGGCAGAGGAGATATTGAGCCAAATCTACCAACAACTAAATGGGATGTAGCGGCTGTCTCGATTTCCGCTGAACGGATCCAAGCGCGCACCTCTACATCGCCAAGGGCAGCAGAAGTTCGACTCAGGGCGGACGCCGTACTGAGGTCCCCAGTCGAGACGGGAGAGCCGCTACATTGATCCGGAACATTGTCGTGGAGAGGTCGCAGGAACGGATTTTTGCGTTATAGTTTGTACTCCATTCTTTTCGATCGCTTATCTTCTTGGGGAGGCGTCGCATGTACAAGGTAATCGCGGCAGTTGCGTTCATCGCTCTTTCATTCCAAGCTCAAGCTGGCGCAGATGACCAAGCATGGATTAAGAAATGTGTTGCAGACAACAAAGGAGAAGGCGCTACACCTGAGGTCGTTAGGAAGTACTGTACCTGCATGAATGGCAAGATGGACGACAACGAAACGAAGTCAATTTCAGCATGGGAGAAGACTCACCCCAATGAAATGAAGGCATGCGAGAAAGAGGCTGGCTGGAAATAAACACTCCCTTTTGCCACGACGACTATACGAGATAGCGGTCATCGTGTTTTCTCCTGTAAAAGTGGATGTGTCGCAACAACCACTCTACCGGAGACCTTGGTGGCCGCGCCCCTCTATGCCATGGGCATTCTACTGTCGGATAGATACCATCTCATCTCAGTCGGGTGCCGCCTCAGGTAAGAAGGCGGTTGTTGTGTTCAGCACCGGGATCTTCGCCATTCATGGTGCGACGGTTCAGTAAATCGCGGATTTTCGCGGATCACACCATTCCAATGTCACGGCACGACTTTCTTCTGGAGCATCCATGCGCATTTTGACAATCTTGGCCTTGTCCATAGTCCTATCGGGTTGCGCGACAACACAACCCGCCGGGGTGCAAGCACCTTCGGCATTGGTCGTGCCGCAGGGCAAGGCCAAGCTGACCATCACGATGAACGACGACATGTCGCTTATGCAGGTACCAGCAAGAGTTGACCTAAACGGGAACCGCGTTGCTGAACTGCGGCAAGGCGAGAGCTATTCGGCAGCAATCGAACCTGGAAAGGTCATCCTCGCGACCTACGCGTGGTTTACTCCGGGAACATTCGTATCTCACTTCGAGCTGGAAGCTAACCGAGAGTACCACTTTGAAATTGCGCCGAGAGCAGCGCATCTTGAAGCGCCAAGCTTCCTTGGGGCCAAGGGTACGGTAAGAGATGGCTCGGTCGATGTGAATGGCGGACCCTACGCCATAGCGCTGAAAGAAACCAAACTCCTGCAGGCGACAGCTTCGACGAACCTGCCAGCGCCGATTGATGCCGCAGCTAGAGCTCCTAGTCCTCCGGCGAAAGCGGATGCCCCGACACCCGCACTGACCTCCAAAGAGTCACGCCTTTACGAGTTGAAGGGCTTCCACGAAAAAGGACTGATCTCAGAGGCAATCTACCTTGAGAAGCAGAGAGAGATACTGGGAAGTGGCCAGTAGTCGCAACTAGCATGCAATCTCGTCCTCGCAGTCGTTGAACCCGCCATGCGGCGGCTGCGCCGCCGCATGGCGGACTTCTCCTCCTGGTCGCCCGGCGCAGCGTGGGCCCATCCTTCGTACGCGCGTGATCCACTGCGGTTTTGCCCCGGCGTACATGCTGTGCGCCAGATAATGGGCTTCGGTTTGGCCGTGTTGCGCATTTAGAGATAGTCCACATCATGAGCGCAAATTTACTCACGCGTCTGTCCTGTTGGATTGTTTGTTTCTGCATAGGTTGCTAAAGTTCGCAGCGATCGCTGGCAGCGAGTTGCTTCGCGAAATCCGTGATCGCGATATCCGCTCTTCACGACTATCCATTATATGGACTTTGCCACAGTCGCTGCGGCGGATGGTGACTTGTTTCCAGGAGAGACGGCAAATGGAGCGATTGCTTACCCGCGTCACTGATAGCAAACCTGCCATTTTTGGCGCTCTTCGGTTCAAGCTGTGCACCGATGGCGCCAACAGCCATTGCCCAGCCGCGTTTGGGACAAGGCGGCAAGCCGCTGTCTCGGGCAAGAGCGCGCGGTCGATGGAAGGGGGCAGATCGTGAGCTTTTCCGCGCCCGCAGCCTTGGCAGAAAGCGTCTGCACCGCGAAGGATCAAGGTTCCGGTTTCAGGCTGTTCAGTCATCTCCTCTGCCTGCTGCTTCCGCTCGCATTCTGGTTTGCGCCGCTAGGCATCGAGCCGCGGACTCAGCACGGGCTGGCGATCGTCGGATTCATGGTTCTGGCGTGGATGACCCAGGCGATGGAGTTCGCGATCGCGGGCTTTGTCGGCTGCTTTCTGTTCTGGGCGCTGGGCGTTGCGCGCTTCAATGTGGCCTTCAGCGGCTTTGCCAGCGATACCCCGTGGTTCCTGTTCGCCGCCTTGCTGTTCGGCCGCATCGCCGGGAAATCCGGACTTGCACGTCGGATGGCCTATTCGATCATGCTGCGCGTCGGATCGACCTATTCGCAAATCCTGCTCGGCCTCATCATCACCGATTTTCTGTTGACCTTCATCGTTCCTTCCGGCATGGCGCGCGTGGTGATCCTCGCCTCGATCGCCTTGGCCTTGGTGGAGGCGTTTCGGGCCGAGAAGGGCAGCAACATCGCCCGCGGCATGTTCCTGATCCTGACCTACACCGGTAACCTGTTCGACAAGATGCTCCTCGCCGGCGCCGGCTCGATCACCGCTGCCGGCGCGATGACGAAATTCGGCGGCGTTGAGGTGTTGTGGGGTGTCTGGATGTTTGCCTTTTTGCCCTGCAGCATCCTCACCGTGTTTGTCGCCTGGCGCCTGACGCTCTGGCTCTATCCGCCCGAGCAGACGGTGCTTGCCAACGGCAAGGAGTTCTTTCGCCAAGAGCTCGCCGCCATGGGACCGTGGACTTCGCTCGAAAAGAAGGCGGCGTTGCTCATCGGCACGGCGATCGCGCTCTGGGTCACGGACTTCGTGCACCATGTGCCGCCGGCGATGATAGGCCTCGGCGTCGCTCTGTTCGCCTTGCTTCCGCGCGTCGAGGTCCTCCATGAAGAGGACATGCGGAAGTTGAACTACATGCCCGTATTTTTCGTCGCTACGGCGTTGAGCATGGGCAACGTGCTCGAGGTGACCAAGGGTCTGGATGTGTTGACCACAGTCGTCTTCTCAGGGATTCAGCCCTATCTCAGCAATATCTTCAGCACCACCGCGATCATGTACTGGGCTGGATTCGTGTACCACTTCTTCCTCGCCAGCGAGATATCGATGCTGGCCACCTCCATGCCCTTGGTGATGGAGTTCGCCAAATCGCACGGCGTGAATGCGTTGATGCTGGGCATGGTGTGGACATTTTCGGGCGGAGGCAAGCTGTTCGCCTATCAGTCGGGCGTGCTTGTCGTGGGCTATTCCTATGGCTATTTCGAGCCGCGCGACCTGATCCGCGTTGGCTTGTGGCTGACCGTCGTGGAATTCTTGATCCTGATGCTGCTAGTGCCATTCTATTGGCCGCTGATCGGCATCTACTGAGGGCAGCGCCGACGCTACCGCCGCCGGAACAAGGATTCGGTCGAGGCGCTATCGAAATCCGGCGTGAGCAAAGCGTTCGCGCCCGGCCGGGCCGAGCAGCAGCTCGACGAAGCGCCGCGCCTCCGGCGGCGCGGCATCGCTGCCCAGGCTGACGCTGTAGGTGGTGCTCAATTGCAGTTCCTGGGGCAAGGGACCGACCAGGCAATCGGCCTGGATGTGCAGGATTTCGCTGATCTGGGTGATCCCCAGTTCGGCCTCGCCGCTGACCACCAGTTTCATCACTTCGAGGCCGTTTGCCGCGAGCAGGGATTTCGCCTTGACGGCGTCGAGGAGGCCAAGCCGCTCCAGCACCTTTGCAAAATGGATGCCGGTCGTCGCGCCCCGCTGCGGATCGCCGTAGGCCACCGACTGGGCCTTCTGCAAGGACTCGCTGAAGGTCTCGACGCTGCTCAGGTCGGGACGGACGCCGCCTTTGCGCAGCGCGACGCCGATCTTCACCGTACCGAGATCGCGCGGCGCGGCCGTCGCAATCAGTTTGTCCGCCGCCAGTTGGTCCAGGCGCAGGCGGTCATTCATCACCAGATCGGGACGCGCGCCCGCCTTGAGCCGGGCGTCGACCCCGCCACCAGTGGAAAACTCGAAGCGCACGCGGTTGCCCGTCGCACGTTCGAATTGTTGCGCCATGTCGCTCAGCGGCGACTGCACCGCGGCAGCGCTCAAGACGGTGATCTCGGCGCACCAGGTAGGCGCTGCAAATAGCACTAGCGGGCCCAGCAGCGCGGCCCGCAGGCACCTCGACCAGGCGTCGCCGATCGCGCGACTCATACCACCTTGACCGAGAGATTCGGCAGGCGGTCGATATGGCCTTCCATGACATCGCCGCGCACCACCGGCCCGACATTTTCCGGCGTGCCGGAATAGATCAGGTCGCCCGGCATCAGCTCGAAGGCTTCTGACAGTTTGCTGATCTGTTCCGCCACCGACCAGATCATCTGCTGCAGGTCGGCGTTCTGCTTGACCTGGCCATTGACCTTCAGCCAGATGCTGCCCTTGGTAAAGTGACCGATCTGCGCCACCGGATGGATTGGCCCCATCGGCGCCGAACGATCGAAGCTCTTGCCGATCTCCCAGGGCTTCTTCTGCTCGCCCATTTCGCGCTGCAGATCACGGCGGGTCATGTCCAGGCCAATGGTATAGCCGAAGACGTGCTGCAGCGCCTGGTCGAGCGGAATATTGCGCCCGCCTTTGCTGATCGCGGCCACCAACTCGATCTCGTAGTGGTAGTTCTTGGTCAGCGATGGGTAGGGATGGTCGGTGGTCTGGTCGGGCGCGACGTATTGCACCGCATCGCTCGGCTTCTGGAAGAAGAACGGCGGCTCGCGCGTCGGGTCGGAGCCCATTTCGCGGGCGTGGGCGGCGTAGTTGCGGCCGATGCAATAGATCCGCCGCACCGGAAACTGTTCGGTGCTGCCGACGATCGGAACGGTCGTCTGGGCTACCTCAAACGGCGTCCGGACCCGCCTCTCGTCCACCGCGGCGACCACCGGCAGGGCGCAGCCGGCGACCGCACCGGCCGCCATCACACCCGCCGCCTGCAACAGGCCACGACGATTCATCTTTTCCATGTCTCCTCCCGATGATCAAATCCTACTGCAAAGTTGGCTCTCATTGTTTGCTCCCGGCGACGATGTCGATGCGCTCCGGCATCGTCAGAAAGGCCTCGATGACGTGATAGAAGCGATGGCGGTTTACCCCCAGCGGCGCCGTGTGCGCCAGCCCGGAGATCTTCACCATTTGCTTGTCGGCATTGGGCAGGCGCGAGAAGAAACCCATCACATCGTCATCGGTGGCGATGCCGTCGTGCTCGGCGCGGATCATCAGGACCGGGCAGAGTACCTTGGCCGGATCGACCACCGGCAGATTGGCGACCATGTCGAGGTAGGTGCCGGTGGGCACGGTGTCGCCGTATTTCAGTTCCGTCTGCGCCACCACGTCGCCGATCATCGGCTCCGAGGCGCCGGGATGATCGCGGGTGAACACCGAGCGATAGAATTCGACGTCGACCTTGCGCACGTTGCTGGCGCGCAGCTGGGGCAGCATCTTCGCACGCTGCTTCAGCGTCGGCGCGTCCTTGCCGGTCCACACGAAGGCGTCGACGATCAGGCGCTCGACGTGCTGCGGATGGAAATTGGCGAAGCGCGCGGCGCGCAGGGCGCCCGAGGACTGGCCGAAGAACGCCGCCCGGGACTGCCCGCTGACCCGGGTGACGACAGCCATCGCCGCCTTGAGATCGGCGACGCCGCTGGCGATGTCGGAGTTGCCCGAACTGCGGTCGGAGTGGCCGTAGCCTTCGTGGTCCATGGTCCACACTTCGAAACCGCGGCGGACGAAATGATCCATGAAGGAATAGTCGGCGCGTCCGGGAACCTGAAGATCGAACATGGTCTTGCCGGAATAGGACGAGCCATGCACCAGGAACAGCAACGGTCGCCGGGCGTCGCTCGCCCCGGAATACTTGCGATACAGCCACAGCTTGACGCCGCCCTTGTCGGTCCAGTATTCCTCGGCGACGATCGGTGCCGCTGCGGCCGGGGCAACGAGCAAGGCGGCACCGTTCGCCGACGCCTCTGCCAAGGCTGGCGCCGCGAGCAGCGCCAGGAATAGTCCGGCCAACAGACAGCGATAGGGCGCCGGTGCTTGCTGCATGGGATCTCCTTGTGCGCTCAGCGCGACTTCTTCCAGGGCACGATCAAGCGCTCCAGTTCGTTGATGATGATCGAGAACAGGAAGCCGAGCAGCGCGATCACGATCAGGCCGACGTACATGGTCTCGACCGAGAGGATTTCCCAGGCGTTCCAGATCATGAAGCCCAGGCCGCTCTTGGCGCCGATCATCTCGGCGATGGCGATCAGGATCAGGCCCATGCCGATGCCCAGCTTGATTCCGCTCATGATGTGCGGCACCGCCCCCGGAAAGGCGATGGTGCGAAACACCTGCCAGCGATTGGCGCCGAAATTCTTGCCGACGTCCAGATAGATGCTGTTGATCTCGAGCACGCCGGTGAGCGAATTGACCAGCACCGGATAGAACACGCCGATGGCCACCATGACGATCTTGGAGGCTTCGTCGAGACCGAAGATCAACAGGATCAGAGGAAATATCGCACTCTTCGGAATCGGATAGGTCGTCGCCACCAGCGGATCGATCAGCGCGCGCAGGGGGCGATTCAAGCCCATCGCGATCCCCAGGATCAGCGCCGGTATGCCGCCGAGCAGAAAGCCCCAGAACAGGCGCTGCAGGCTGGCCCAGGTGTTGATCCACAAGCTGCCGTCGCCGATCAGCAGGGTCAATGTCTCGAAGATCGAGGAAGGCGCCGGAAAGAAGCGCGCGTCGACCAGGCCGGCGCGCACGCACAGCTCCCACAGCAGCAGCAGGATCAGCGGCGAGGTCAGGCTGATCAGGCGATCGCGATTGTTGGCGCTGAGTCCCGTGCGACGCAATACCTGCGGATGGGAGTTGGGCAGCTTGCTCATGTCCGCTCCCGCTCTTCGTCCTTGGCCCGGGCGCGTTGCACCTCTTCCCGCAGCTGGCCCCAGATCGAATAGACCAGTTCGCCGTAGGCCGGCAGCGCGCGCAATTCCAGGACTTCGCGCGGCCGCGCGAATGGCACATCGACGATCTGCTTGGCCCGTCCCGGCTGCGCCGTCATGATCATGATGCGATCGCCCAGGGTCACCGCTTCGTCGACGCTGTGGGTGATGAACAGCACCGTCTTGCGCGTCTCCTCCCAGATGCGCAACAGTTCCTCCTGCAGCAGCAGCTTGTTCTGCTCGTCGAGCGCCGAAAACGGTTCGTCCATCAGCAGGATGTCCGGGTCGTTGGCGAAGGCCCGCGCGATCGACACCCGCTGCTGCATGCCGCCAGACAGTTGGTGCGGGTAGGCGTGGGCGAACTTGGACAGGCCGGTGCGGTTCAGATAGTGGCCGACGACTTCGGCGATCTCCGCCTGCGGACGCTTGCGCAGGCGGAGGCCATAGGCGGCGTTGTCGAATACGGTCATCCAGGGAAACAGCGAGCCGCCCTGGAAGACCATCGAATTGCCCGGGCGGCCGGCCGCCGGCGCGCTCAGTTCGACGCTGCCCGAAGTCGGCGTGTCGAGGCCGGCGAGCATGCGCAGCAGGGTGGTCTTGCCGCAACCGCTGGGGCCGACGATCATGAAGAAGCAGCCGCTGGGAATATCCAGAGAGACATCGTCCACAGCGATCACCAGGCCGCTGCCGGTGATGAAGCTCTTGCTCAGATTGCGCAGCCGTATCTTGACCGATGCGCCGCCGAGCAGCGCCGGTGTCTCGGCGGTGACCAGGCTATTGCTCATGGCTTTCCTGTCTTCGGCTTGTACGCGCCCAAATCCTTCAGCGCATAGTCGACGAAGGAGTGATCCAGCACCTGCTCGACGCTGACCTTGCCCGTCACCTGCCCTTCATCCTTGAAGAACTGCAGATCGTTCTTCAGGCTCGCCTCATGCACCCTGCCGTCCGGATTGGTGCCGTTGGCGGTGATCGCACGAAACACCGCCGGATCCTTGATCGCGGTGTATTCGGTCAGAATATCGATCACCTCCTTGGCGTTGGCGCCGGCGATCCTGCCGTCCTTCAGCGCGTCGTTGTAGTCGCGGGCGGCGCGCAGATAGGCGCGCATGAAGCGCTTCGCCGCCTCCGGATTGGCCTTGATGAAGGCGCCTGCATAGAGCACCACGGCCAGTTGATGATTCGGGTAGATCACGTCATCGCCCATGACCCTTATCGCGGCGCCGCTTTGCACCGCGCGGGTGGCCGACGGCTCGGTGGTCATCGCGGCATCGACTGCCTTGTTCTGCAGCGCCATCACGTGCTGGGGAAAGGCCATGAACACCCGCTCGACGTCGCCATACTTGAGCCCGGCCTTCTTCAGGGCCTCGTTCAAGGTCGAGGTCGAGGCGCTGCCGGGCGCGCTACCGGCGATCTTCATGCCCTTGAGATCCTTCAGCGTCTTGAAGCGACCGCTGTCGATCAAATCCTTGCGCACCAGGAGCGGCTGAAAGCCATAGCCCGGCGGCGTCGAGCCCTTGTCGGCGACGATCTTGATGTCGATGCCGCGCTCGATGGCGTTGTACAGCCCGGCCGAGGGCGAACCGCCACCAACGTCGAGTTGATCGGCGCCGAGCGGCGCGACCATCTTCGCAGCGGAGTTGAACGAGGTGAAGGTGACGGCGAGGCCTTCCTGTTTGAAGTAGCCCTTCTTGTCGGCGAGAAAGAAACACACGTCGCTGCTGGAATTGACCAGGCCGACGCGCACCAGCGCCAGCTGCGCTGCGCTCGCCCTCGGGCCGGCGGCAACCAACAGTAGAGCGACCGTCAATGCCGGCCAGAGTCTATTCGTCATCGCTGATCTGCCTTTCATGGAGTTGTTCGGGACTGGTCTTGTCTGGCGTTGTCCACGCCGCCGGCGAGCAATATCACGGCGCTGGCCCAGAATATCGGATAGATGCCGAAAGCGTTGCCCAGCGAGCCGAAGACCAGGGGCACCATGATCTGGGTGAACTTGTTCACCGTCAGGCGCATGCCCAGCGCCTCTCCCGAACGTCCGGGGGGAGAAAAGCTATAGGTCAGGATGATCGACAGGGGCTGGCCGCAGCCCAGTCCCAAGCCCAGCAGAAACGATATCGCGCCGAGGATCAGCGGCTCCTTGAACAGCGGAAACAGCAGGAAGGTGCAACCCGCCATCAGCAGCGACCAGGTGAGAACGCGCATTTCGCCGAATCTGTTGGCGGTCCACGGCATCCAGAACCGCACCACGAATGCCGCCGCCGCCTGCATGCCGATGATCACCCCGATCACCGATGCGGAGAGCCCGATCGAGCGGCCGTGGATGGGCATGTAGAAATTGAACAGGTCGATGCCGGTCAAGATCACGCCGCTGGTCAGCAGGATGCTGCGCAGGCGGCCGATCCCCAGGAGTTCCCGGACACCGCCGCTGACCGCCTGTTTGCCCTCGCTCGCCCTGGCCGGGATGGAGCCGCCCTTGCAGAGCAAGGCGGTGCCGGGGATGATGGTGATGGCGGCCAGCACGTAGTAGGTCACCGCATAGCCGCCGCGGTCGACCAGGAAACCAGCGAGCATCGGGCCGATCATGCCGGAGATGGCCGCGCCCAGGCTCAAGGTGCCGAAATTGGCGGTGCGCAGATGGGCTTCTCCCAGCGCACCGACCAGATTGTGTGACGAGACGTGGAAGAAGATGTTGGCGATGCCCACCAGCGAGGCCGAGACGAACAGCGCCGGCAGCGACGGGAAGAAGATCGGGATGAGCAGGCTGCCGCACATGCCGAAGGAACCCATCACCATCGGCAGGCGCACCCCGAAGCGATCCGAGATGCGGCCGGCATAGATCGCCAGCAGCAGCGGGAAGATCGCGTACATGGAAATCAGCAGACCGACGGTGAAGGGGCTGGCGTGCAGGTCGAGCGCATAGAGCGCGACGAGCATCTTGCTGCCCTTGAGGCCGATCTGGTTGAGCACCGACAACAGCACCGCGTAATAGATGGACATGGATCGACTCACCAGCGCACCAGGAGCACCATGGTACCGGCGACACCGAGACTCGCGGCCAGCAGGACGGGGCCGTTGATCTGCTTGAAGGAGCGCGTGACCACGACGGTCAGGAAGATCGTCACGAAGGCTTCGAGCGAGCTGATCATGGCGACCCGGGAAATGGTGCTGTGGTTCAAGGCAGCGAAGTAGAGCAATTGGCCGGCGCTGCTCAGCACCCCGGCCAGCAACAGCCATGGATTGAAGTGGCTGAAGGTGCGCTGCAAGGCGGTTCGGTAGCTGGTCACAAAGCAGGCCACCAGGACGAACACCACGCCGCCGACGACCGAGCCGAGCATGGTACCGAAGGCCGGATCGGGCAAGGCGGTCAGGCCCTGCTTGCGCGCGATGTAGCCCAGGGCGTAAGCCAGCGACGATACCGGGCCATAGTAGAAGCCCAGATTGCCCAGGGTCGCCATCCACGACGCTGTCCGGGCGGCGCCGGCCTGCGGCTCGACGTCTACGCTGTTGAGCGCCTGCAGGATCAGCACGGCGAAGGCGGAACCGATCAGCAGCATCCCGACCAGCATCGAAGCATCCAGGGTCTCGCCCAGCAGCAGCACCGCCAAGCCAATCGAGAACAGCGGAATCAAGCGCTTCGCCACCGAGGCGCGGATGGCGCCCAGGTGTTGAATCGAAGCGTAGGAAAATACTCTGCCGACGAAGATGGTCAGCACGCCGGCCCCGGCGAACCACGCCACACCGGCCGGGGTTGGCTCGCGCCAGCCTTGCTGCATCCCCTGGGCGAGCCACAGGGCAGCGGCGATGGCCGCCGTCAGCATGATCGACAGAAAGGCCCCGTTATCTTCCCCCTTGGCGCCAATGCCGCGGATGATGGTCACGTTCGACGCCGAGAAACAGCAGGCCGACAGCAACGCCAGCCATTCACCCATCGCTGTTCCGCCGCGACAGCTGGCGCGAAGCGTGCGGACGGCGGATCAATCGGCACTGGCCGGCGCCAGGCTCGGCGCCTGCGCCGGAATCAGGAAGATGAACAGGTTGGCGATGACGATCGTCACTGCCAGAAAATAGAAGGTGCTCATCAGCCCGAAGCGATCGGCGATGCCGCCGCCGAGCATCGGTCCGATCGACGAGCCCAGGGCCTGCAGGCCGAACAACAGACCGATGCTGGTGCCGCCCATCTTCTTCGGCGTCGCCTCCAGCAACCAGGCCTGCAGCACCGGCCGGATCGCGTAGAGGAAGAAGCCGAGCACGGCGATGAACAAGACGAAGGCGTGGGAGCGCCCCGCCACCGCCATGAAGGCCAGCACCAGCGCCGTCATCGCCATGCTGGTCATGATGATGCGGCGCCGCCCCATCGAGTCCGACAGATGCCCGGCGATCGGCGCCGCGGTGAACCCGGCCGCCTGCAGGGCAAACATGCAAACGCCGACCCACAGCGGCGAATAGCCCATCTCGTAGGCCAGGAAGACCGGCAGAAAAGTCAGCAGCGTGGTCTGGGTCATCGAACGGAAGGCCGAACTGACCGTCAGCAGGATTAGGTTGCGGTTGCGCAGCAGACCGCGCAGACCCTGCGCATATTCGCCGATGGCCTGCCCCTCGGGCGGCGCCACGGCGCTCTTCTGCTTGCTGCGGCCGTACTTCAGCGTGCCCAGGTAAGCCAGAATCAGCAGCGCCATGAGCACACCCGGCGCGGCGTTGAACAGCACGATCTGGCGCCAGCTGAAGCTGGCCAGCAGCGCCCCGATTGCCAGCGGCGCCAGCGCATCGCCGGCGTTGCCACCCATGCCGTGCAGGGACAGGACCAGCCCCTTGCGGGTCGGATGGCGTAGCGCCAGCATCGGAATCGCCGTCGGATGCCAGAGGTTGTTGCCGACGCCGACCATGCACACACACATCAGCAGCAACGAATAGCTGTGGGTGAATCCCATCAGCAGATAGGGAAAGCCGACCCAGAACAAGGACAGCGCCATCAACAGGCCTTTTCTGCCGACCGTATCTACCAGCATGCCGCCGGGAACGTTGGAGATCGCACCGGCGATGTATTGGCAGGTCATGACCAGACCGATTTGGCTATAGCTGAGCCCCAACTCCTTGCCGATCAGCGGCAGCAACAAATAGAAGGTGGCCGGATACCAGTGGGTCAGGCCGTGGCCGACGGCGATCAGCCAGACGTCGCGAAACGACTTCTCGGGTACGGGTTCAACGGTGTTGGCAAGGCTGGTCATGGCTATTCCTGACGAGTTGATGGGGGAACCGAGCATCGACAGGCGCGACGCTTACTTGCCGCCGCGCTTCAGCACGACGTCGTCGTAGAGCTTGGACCACTTCTCCATCTGACCCAGGCTGACCGCCGGATCGATCAGCTTGAGCTTCAACTTCTTCATCGGCGACTCGACCGTGGCGTTGGTCGGCACGTAGTCCAGCGAGGCCAAGGTCTTCTGCCCCTCCGCCGACAGCAGGTAATCGTAGAACAGCAGCGCGGCGTTGGGATGCGGCGCACGGCGCGCGATGCCGATGGCGTTGGCGCGGGCGATCGCCGGCTCGAGGACGAACCAGTCGATCGGCACGCCCTTCTTGCGCGCCATCTCCGGCATGTAATTGTAGACCGTCAGGGCCAACGGCACTTCGCCCGAACCGACCATATTGGTCAGCAGGGAGTGGCCCTTGCGCACCGAGATGCCGTTGGCGGCAACGATATCGCGAAACAGCTGCAGTCCGCGCGCTTCGCCCAGTTCGCTGACCGTCGCGGCGAACCAGTCGAAATCCTCGGCCTCGATGCCGAGCTTGCCCTTCCACTTGGGATGCAGCAGGTCCTGAAAGCTCTTCGGCAGTTCCTCCTTCTTCACCTGATTGGTGTTGTAGGCCTGGACGAACACCGTCAGCAGCGTCGCTGCCCACTCGCGGTGGGAGGGCACGGCGCTGGGCAAGAGATCCTTGAACACCGGGCTGCTCACCGGCTGCAGAATCCTTTCCAAACGCAGGGCCTCCATCTCCGGGGCGCTGATATGGATGGCGTCGACTTCGTAGTGCTTGCCGGCGGCCTCGGTCACGGTCCGCTGCAGCACCTTGTCGGTCCCGGCGCGCCAGACCCTGACCTTGATGCCGTACTTCTTTTCGAAGGGCCCGATCAAGGGCTGCAGGTCCTTTTCCGCGATCGAGGTGTAGAGGGTGCAGGTGGCCTCCTTCTGCGCCGCGGCGAGCAGTTTGGCGCTGCGATCGGCGCCCTCGTAGGTCAGCAGCGCTGGGCTCTGGGCCAGGAGGGGACCCGCGAGCGCAAGCGTGGCCAACATCGCGCCGACGCGCAGCAAAACTTGCTTGATACTCATTGTCTTCTCCTGCGCAGATGCTGCCGGATCTTTGCCGCGCCGCCCGCTCATTTCGCCTGCTGGGTAACGATCTCGTCGTACAGCTTTCTCCACTTTTCTCCTTCATCGAGGATCACGGCCGGGTCGATGAATTTGATCGGCATCTTGTTCAGCACCGTATTCACCTTCTTGCTCGTCGGCACGAAATCGCGCGCCAGCAGGATGGTCTGTGCATCGCTGAGCATGAAGTCGAAGAACAGCACCGCCGCGTTCGGATGCGGCGCGCGCCGGGTGACACCGATACCGTTGGGCCGGGCGAAGGCTGGCGGGATCACGAACCAGTCGATCGGCGCACCCTTGTTCTTGAATTGCTCGGCCTTGTAGTTGTATGCGGTGAGCGCCAGCGGCACCTCACCGGAGATGACCAGGTTGGTCAGCAGGGTGTGGCCCTTGCGCACCGAGAGGCCATTGGTCTTGACCAGGTCGCGGAACAGCTTCAATCCCTTGGCTTCGCCCAGTTCGCCGATCACCGCGGCGAACCAGTCGTCGTCATCCGCCTCGATCCCCAGCTTGCCCTTCCATTTCGGATCGAGCAGATCCTGATAGGTCTTTGGCAAGTCCGCCTTCTTCACCAGTTTGCTGTTGTAGGCCATGCAGAAAATATTGAGGCGCGTGCTGACCCATTCGCGGTGCGGCCGGATGGCCGGCGCGATCAAATCCGCGAGGTAGGGCGAAACGACCTCCTGGAGCATCTTCTCGCGATGCAGCGATTCCATTTCCGGGCCGTTGGTTTCGATGATGTCGGCGTCGAAGCGATTCGCCCGGGCTTCGGTCAAGACGCGTTGCAGCACGTTCTCGGAACCGGAGCGCCATAGCTTGACCTTGACCCCGTACTTCTTTTCGAAGGCCGTCGTCAGCACCGCCATGTCATCGACCGGGGCGGAGGTGTAGACGAGCAGCTCGCCTTCCTGCTTCGCCGCGGCGACCAGGCGCGCCTGCCGGTCGGGGCCACGGTAGCCCGCGGCTTCGGCGCTGGTTTTGCCCTGCGCCACGGCGGCTGCGGCCAGCGTCAGCAAGGCGCTCGCGAGTGCGCCGCAGCAGAGCGCCTTGAACCGCGCCGAGTTGAAGTTTCGAATCGCCATGACTAAGCCCTTTGCAGTATTGGATGGATGGAGTATGCGCTGGCCCCGGCAGGCGGCGCCGCGTCGTCACCGGCCATATTCTTCGAGTCGGTAGCGCCGCGGCTTCAGCGCGCGGCAGATCTCGCGCACCACGCCGGATTGGGGCAGGGCGATGCCGCGATCCTCGGCCATCTCGGCGATGATGGCCATGTCGTCCTGCGCCCAGGCCATGGTCTGCTCGCCCCATTTGGCCAGGGGTCCGTTGGTCGCGCTGCTGATCAGCAGCGCCCGGCGCAGCGCCTCAACATCGACGCCGTAGCGCTGCGCCAGCGCCAGGCCTTCGTGATCGGCGACCAGACATGCCCACAGGATCATGTTGTTGACGGCCTTGGCCACCTGCGCCGAACCGACCCCGCCGCAGTGCACGACGTCGGAAGAGTAGGCCGAGAGGACCGGCCTGATTTTTGCCACGACCGCCGCGTCGCCGCCGACAAAAGACAGCAGCCGGCCCTGATCGGCCGCCGCGCCGCCGCGGCAGACCGTCGCGTCGATCACCTCGAGCCCGCGCGGCTCGCCTTGCTGCGCCAGTTCCTGCACCGTCTTCGGACTGATGGTGCTCAAGATGGCGATGACGGTGCCCGGCTGCGCCGACGCCAGGAGGCCGTCCGTGCTCTGCATCAGCTCGCGCACCTCGCGGTCGAAGCCAACGCAGATTAGCAGGGCCTGCGCGCGGCTCGTCAGCTCGCCCAGGTCAGCGTTCCAGGTCGCGCCCTGCGCCGCCACCGCTTCGCGTCGGGCGGCGTCGCGCTCGTGCACCATTACCCTGAAGCCGGAGCGTACGAGGTGGCCGATGATGGGCATGCCCATGCGTCCGGCACCGATCACCCCCACCGTGCTTATGGCGACTCGACTCATGCCCGGCGCCCTCTCTGATCTGTGCTCATGGATCTCCTCAACGCTTGCGGGTGATGGTGTCGAGCAGGGCCGGTTGCCCCGCCTTGACCTGCGCAATGGCCCGGCGCAAGGCCGGCCCGACCTCCTCGCCGCGCTCGATCGGGCCTTCGGCGTACCAGCCCATGGAGCGCGCGAGGCCAGCGAAGTCAGGCGCCGGCCCGTCCAGATCCATGCCGATGTGGGCTCGTTCTGGCGGCGTCTGCCGCTGCTTCGCCAGGCGCAACTGGTGTTCCCAGTCGTTGTAGTAGGCGCGGTTGTTGTACATGACGATGAGCAGGGGAATCTTGTGCTTGGCGGCGACCCAGAGGGCGCCGGCGTCGAACATCAGATCAC
Organism: Sterolibacterium sp.; assembly: GCA_023258955.1. Classification (GTDB taxonomy): domain Bacteria; phylum Pseudomonadota; class Gammaproteobacteria; order Burkholderiales; family Rhodocyclaceae; genus CAIYYX01. The sequence goes on along the minus strand of JAHFRE010000001.1, from coordinate 37,600 downwards.
CGTCGGGCTGCAGGTCCACCACCAGGCGGCCGGCATCGCGGTGCGCCAGCGCCACCCCGAGCGAAATGCCGATCTGCGTGGCGGTGCCGAGCGACTTGCCGGGATGGCGGTAGGGTTGGTCGAAATCCCACAGCTTGCGCGTCCAGTCTTGCAGCGTTCCGGCCGTCAAGACCCAATCCTCGGCGCGGATCACCTCCCACACTTCGCTCGCCAGCCGCGCCAGCGTCAGCGGGCTGGCGTCCCAATCGACGCGCGCCTGTCGCGCCCATTCGGCACGCGCCGCGCGGTGCCGCTCGGCGTTGCGGGCAAAGTTGGCGCTGGCGCGCTCGAGCGCGTGCGGCTGGCTCGACTGCAACTCCTTGCAAAGTTGCGTCAGCGCAGGGATGGCCGTGGTGGTGTCGGCGAGGATGCGCAGATCGGCCTGCAACAGCCGCTGGTAGTCCATGGCCCAGCTGGACAGTTCCAGATCCCCGAAGCCGATGTCGATCCAGCGACAGCCCGGCGGTACCAGGCTGACCGCGCTGCGGGTGATGCTGTCCAGCTCGCTGGTCGGTTTCTCCCAATCGCGCACGTCCAAGGCGAGTAGCAGATCAGCGTCGCGGAACACGTCTTTGACCATGCTCAGGTTGAGCGGGTGGCAACCCGGGAAATTGAGCCGGCTATTGACGTCGAACACCGCCGCGCCGAGCGTTTCGGCCAGCTCGATCAACGCCGCGAAGCCACGCGCATCGCGGCCGACGTATTCGGTCAGGATCACCGGCCGCTGCGCTTCCAGCAGCATCGCCGCCGCCTGGCGCAATGACGCCGGATCTGCGGCCAGCAGCGAGGGTACCGGCATGGCCTGGGCCGGCGGCAGAGTGACTGCGTGGTCGAGTGGCTGCTCCTGCAGCCAGGCGTCGTAGCACATGTAGATCGGACCGCGCGGCTCGGTCATCATCACGCCGTAAGCGCGCGCGAAGGATTCCGGCACCCCGTCGATGACGCTGGGCTGGTAGTCCCATTTGGTGTAGTCGCGGACCGCCTGTCCCTGCACGTTGGCGCTGTGGGTCCAGTCGATGCGTGGCCGGCGCTTGGTTTCGTCGAGGGGCCCGGTGGCGCCGACGATGAAGATGGGAACCCGGTCGATGTAGGCGTAATAGATGGCCATGTTGGCGTGCAGCAGGCCGACCAGGTTGTGCAAGATGGCGACCATCGGCTTGCCGCTGGCTTTGGCGTAGCCGTGGGCGATCTGCACCGCCGTTTCCTCGTGCTGGCACAGCATCATGCAGGGGTAATTGGCCCCGTAGTTGACGATGGAGTCGTGCAGACCGCGGTAGCTCGCCCCCGGGTTCAGCGCCGCGTAGGGCAGCTGGAAGTGATGCAGCAGATCGACGATGAGGTCAGACGCCCAGCGCTGCGGCGCTGGAACCACGGCCGGCGGGCCGCCGGTGGCGGCGGCCGGCGTCGCAGCCTGAGCCGAGCGGTGTCCGGCAGCAACCATCAGCGTCTCCTCCATCGATCCATCGCGGTGCCGCGGCCGCTTCCTGGATGTTCTTGTATACGGAACATTGGTCCGTTTTTTTGAATTGCAGAGCGGAATCTATAGGCCAACGCCGCCGCTGTCAACGCTGGCGGCCGCAGCAGAGCGGCGGCGCGAAGGGCGTATCGTTTATGCCATACTGCGCGAACACGCGAACTTGGCGCCAGCCGACGGCGGCGCCCCACCTCGATCAGCTGGTCATCATGAGCACAGGCAGAAACGACCCCTGCCCTTGCGGTAGCGGCAGGAAATACAAGAAGTGCTGCGCGCAAACGCCGGCAGCCGACCCTGCTGCGGCAGCGCACAAGGCACCGCCCCGCCGCTGTGGCGAGTGCACTGCCTGTTGCGAAGGCTGGATGGCCGCGACCATCTATGGCCACGAGATGAAGCATGGGGTGCCTTGTCACTTCCTCAAGGACGGCGGCTGCAGCATCTATCAACGGCGGCCGGAAAGTCCCTGCCGCCGCTTCGTCTGCGGTTGGCGCGCCGACGACAGCCCATTCCCCGAAACATTCAACCCGACCGTGACCCAGGTCATCATCGCCAGGATCCTCTGGCGCCAACGCCCGGCCTTTCTCCTGCGCAACGCCGGGCGCGATCCGGATGAGCCGATGCTGGAGTGGATGCGCCGCTTCAGCACAGCGACCGGGCAGCCCTTCTTCTATGAGCAGGGTGGCGAAAAATTCGGCTTCGGTCCGCCCGAGTTTCAACACGACATGCTCCAGCGCCTGCACAGCGGCGAGCCCATGTGGTGAGCGAGCAAGCCCTTCATGAAAAGAGCAGCGACTTGATGACGACGGGCACCACCCCCGGTGGGTCGAGCAATTCCCCGACATCGACGAAGTCCAGTTGGCGCAGTTGGATCCCGTCGATCGAGACGAGCTTGCCTTCGAGCTGCAGTTCGTCGTGCAGCAGGCGGCCGAGGGAGGCGCCGACGTCGCCGTCGATCATCAGGAAGAGGGGCTGATCCCTGCTCCCGGCGGGCGCGGCAAAGCGCATGATGGCCTGAGCCATCGCCAGGAGCCGCCCGTGCTCGGGCGCCCCGTCCCAGGCAAGAGCCAGCGCCAGGCGGGCAGCCGGCGCCAGATCGAGCAGCTCGGCGCTGGTCTGAAATGCGGCAACGATAGCATCGACGTCGATACGCTCGGGGAGAGCCAGGCCAAGATGGACCACGGGCACGTTGTGCACCGGCAACACCGCCGGATCCGGCAGGTAGATGGTCTTGCCGCTGACCTGCACCGTGAATTGCGAGGCGCCGATCACCGTCGCGCGGATGCGCTCTCTGGGTTCGATGATGGGAACGGCGATACGCGCTTTGAGTTGGCGGACGATCGCGGCGGCGAGCGCTTGCGCGATGTCGCCGTGGTCGGCGCTCTCGCGACCGAAGATGTACTCGGCGACGCCGCCCGAAAATGTGATGAAGTCCGGCGCCACGCTCCTTGCCAGCGGCTCGGTCAATTGCAGCGCCTGACCCAGCGCATCGAGCGGCGTTGCCGCGAGCTGATCGACGACGATGCAGGCCAGGCGTTCTGCCATGCGGGTCCTGACGCCGGCATCGGCAACGCTGCCGGCCGTCGCCGCTATCCCCAGTTCCTCAGCCACCCGGCGGGCGGAGTCATCGATGCGGGTCCACGCCCCCTGCTCGTCTTGCGCCAGCAGGCGGCCGCCGACGGCAAAGGCGGCGACGCTGAGAATTTCGCCGCGATCGATTAAGGCGAGCTTGGTGGTGCCGCCGCCGACATCGACGTGCAACGCGCAGGCGTCGCGACGCTTGGACAGCGCGGTGGCGCCCGAACCGTGCGCGGCGAGGATTGATTCCAGCTTATGGCCGGCTGTGGCACAGACGAACTTGCCGGACTCGGCGGCAAAGATCTCGTCGATCGCCCGGGCGTTGTTGCGCTTGATCGCCTCGCCGGTGAGGATCACCGCGCCGCTATCGATGTCGCTGCGGCACAGGCCGGCGTCGTGGTAGGCATGGTGGATGAAATGCGCCAACTCGCGCGCATCGATGCTGCCGTCGGCCAGGAACGGCGTCAGGCGGATGGGCGAGCACCAGAGGATCTGCCGGTCGATCACCACGAAGCGACTGGACAATCCCTCCGCCAGTCGCTTCAGGGTGACACGGGCGAACAGCAGGTGCGTGGTGGAGCTGCCGATGTCGATGCCGACGGTGCGCAGCACCAGCGTCTCCTGTTCCCAGATGACTTGGGCCAGCGCCGCGCTATCGGCTTCGGCCAGTTGTTCGTGCTCATGATCGAGCTCGACGTCATGCGGCACGCTGGATGGCTCCTCGCTCGAGGTCCACCACGGCTAGACGGCGGGGCCGATCGAACTCGGCTGGCGGATGACCCCGGTCAAGGCTTCGGGCGGCAATTCGAGGATCGCCGCTTCGTCGAAGATCTCTCCCATTTCCGACGGCACCCCGGTCAGGCGCAAGGCTTCGAGCCATTTGCGGTGGATGCGTAGATCCTGATCCTCGTACTCGAGCTGGCGACCGCCCTGCTGGATCGATATGGAACCCTGTCCTTCGGAGCTCTTGCGCCGCAGCGAGATGAACGGATAGCGCCGGCTGCCGAGGCTGCAAGCCAGATAGCGCGCCGGCCGCGGGCAGGTATTGAAGTGTTGGTGGAACATCCAGAACGGCGGCGTATACATGAAGCCGTGCTGCCAGGGAAATTCCTTGAATTCTGCATCGTCCTCGTACCACAACAGCGAGTAACCCTCGCCGTCGACGGCATGCACGTGGGTGCCGGCGGCGTGGCGATGGGCCTTCTTGTAGCGTCCCTTGGGAATCTGCGAAACGTGGGCGTGCATGGTTCCGTCGGCGAGTATGAAGCTCATGTTGGTCGAGCCTTTGCCCCGCTCGGGCAGCTCGTAGAGTTTGAAGCTGGTCAGATCGTGGACAAAGTTGGTCTCCCAAACGTTCCGCTTGACCGTGTTCGTACCGTGCGTATACGCAGTGTGATCGCCTTCGCCTTCGAAGTGCTTGGCCTGGCCTATCCGCTCCGGGAAGCTGCAGGGGTTGTCGAAGACGAAATCCAGATTGTGATAGAGATTGATGGTGATCGGCGCGTCGTTGGTGCAGGAGATCCGCACCGGCGTCTGGCCGGTACTGTTGAATATTTGATATTGGCAGTTGAGCGGGATCGCAAACAGCGCCTTGGGACCCCACTCGAACACCCGCGTCTCGCCATTGGGCAGCCAGACCTTGGTCGAGCCGTAGCCGGCGAGGACAAAGCAGAAGACCTCGTAGAGGTGCTTGATCGGACGGGTCTTGCCTGCGGGCGCGATTTCTAGCACGTAATTGGCCATGAAGTCTCCCGCACCGTGGGTGTGGGCAAAGCAGCCGCGGGCATCGTAGCGGTCCCAGGGGCCGGTCTCCAACTCGAGCAGGTTGTGTCCGAAATCGAGGTGGATCGGAATGCCCTCGCCTTCGGCCCAATCGCGGTAGGGATCGATGAGGACTCGCGACTCCTTGACCGGGGCATCGTCGTCTGCTGCTGGATTTTCACCGCGCGTCATTCTTCAACTCCATTTCATAGTGAGATGCAAAGCGCTTGCGTCGGTCGCTAGGGATGCACGTCTTCCGAAAACCACTCGTCCGGCACCTCGTGGCCCAGCCCCGCGGCGACTGCCTTGGCCAGTACCAGCGCGCCAACGGCGGCAAACTGCAGGCCGACGCCGATGTTGTTCACGAAACAGGTGATGTCCTCGCGGCGGCTGCGTCCCGCCACTCGACCGGCGACCAGTTGCGCCAGTTCGGGGTATTCTGCGAAGCGGTTGCCCGGCGCGTTCCACCAACCGGACTCGCGCTCGGCGGCCAGGTTCGGGGTGTTCGCCATGACGTTGTCGAACTGCTTTGGCTGCGCGCTGACATGCACGACCACCCGGTCGCAGCCGTCGAGCAGGGTCTGCTCCACCTCCTGCGTCTTGATGCAGGAAAGGTGCACCCCCGGCTTGAGCCAGGCCGGTTCCAGCACCCGCACCAGCGACGAGGTGGCGGCCATGATCACGTCGGCGCCGGCGACGCATTCCTCGGCATTGTCTACCGCCCGGATGTCTACCCCCGGATGACGCGCCTGCGCCGTCGCGGCGAAGCGCTCGCGGCTCTCCGCGCGCGGGCTGAAGATGCGCACCCGCGCGAAGGGACGCGCGACCAGCGCGGCCATCAGCTGCCCGCCGGCCTGCCAGCCGCTGCCGATGATCGCCAGCGTGCGGGCGTCGTCGCGGGCCAGGTGCTTGAGGGCGATGCCGTTGGTCGCGCCCACGCGCAGGCGTTGCATCGCCCCGTCGGGAAAGATGCCGATCAAGGCCCCGCTTTCGCTGCTGAAGAGGAAGACCAGGCCGACCCAACGACCGTTCGCCCGCGGCCGCTTGACGCGACGCCGCTTTCCCTCGACCAGCGGGTGGATGATGATGTCCGAGTTGATGCGCAGCGCCTGCACCCGCTTGCGCGGCCAGGCACCGCCCATCTGCTTGAAAGCGTAGTAGCTATCGGGCTCGGTCGATGGCGACAGATTGTCTACGCGCGGCACCAGCAGCGCCCGGCCGTCGGCGTAGTCGGCGTACATCAGCTCCAGCTCGGCGATGCATTCGGGCATCGTCAGCAGTAGATCGACGTCGTCGTTGCTGAGTACGCGCATGCTGTTACGACTGCATGGCCTGTCTGAGCAGCGGGATGAGCATGCCTTCGTAGAGATAGCTTTCGGTGCCGATGACAAAGGCCAGGTAGACTCCCGCCGTCAGGCCGAGCGAACACAGCGCCGAGAGCAGCCAGGTCTCCTGCTTGAAGCGCATGTAGGCGAGGGTGAAGATCGGGATAGCGAGCATGAAGCCAGCCACGAAGATCAGGACGAGGAGCATGGCGATCCACAGCAGGATGTTCCACAGGCGGCGCTGCTTCTCCGCCTGGTCGAGCTTCTCCATCGCCTTGTGGCCGAGGGAGATTTCTCCCACCTGCTGTTTGATTTCCTTCAGGCGTTCGTCTTCTTCGACCCGCACCGCCTCTTCCTTGCCGGAAAGCTCCACGTAGAAGCGGTACAGGGCGAAGACCAGGCAGGGGACGCAGACCACCAGGGGTATCAGGCGGGCCTTGTACTGGTAGCCGAAGGAGATGTAGATGAAGCCCGCGAAGAACAGCACCCAGAACAGGCTGAAGTAGTGTCTGCCTTGAAGTTTCATTTCCTTGCCTCCTTCTTCTTCCTTGCGTAGCTCTGATAGACGGGAAAAAACACGGTGGCCAGGGTGATCAGCAGGATGACGAAGGCGATCGGCTCGAAGATGAACTTCATCCCGTAAAGGTTCAGCGAGACGTGCAGCGCGTTTTCGGCGATCTTGCCCAGAACGATGCCGAGGATCAGCGGCCCGCGCGCGTAATCGAACTTCTTCATGCCGTAACCGATCACGCCGAAGAGGACCGTGATCAGGATGTCGCCGATCCGCGAGGTGGTCAGATAGCTGCCCAGGATGCCGCAGACGAGGATGAAGGGAATCATCACCGACGTGCGCAGGAAGGTGATCTTGGCCATCGTTCCGGCCAGCGGCAGGCAGATCGCCACGGCGATGATGTTGGCGAATACCAGGACCCAGACCATGCTGAACACCAGGTCCAGGTGCTCCGTAAACATCTCCTTGCCCGGGGAGACGCCGAGGATCATGAAGGCACCGAGCAAGATCGCCATGCCCGAGCTACCGGGGACGCCGAAGGCCAGGGTGGGGATGAGGGCGCCGCCCTCCTTCGAATTGTGTGCGGCGTCGGTGGCGAGCACGCCCTCGACGCAGCCCTTGCCGTACTCGTCGCGGCGCTTGGTCGTCTGCAGGGCGTGGCCGTAGCAGATGAAGGCCGCCGCATCGCCGCCCAAGCCCGGGATGATGCCGATGATGTTGCCGATGACGCTGCAGCGCATGACCAGCCACCAGTTGAGGAAGCAGTCCTTGACCCCCTGCATCACCCCGGATCCCTTGAGGTTGGGAGACTTGCTGTGGGCAATGGCGCCGCCCTTGATGCCCATGTCGATGACCTCGGCGACGGCGAACAGGCCAACCACGATGGTCACGATGTTGATGCCGTCCATCAACTCGAGGATGCCGAAGGAGAAGCGCACCACGCCCGTTTGCGGGTCCATCCCAACGAAAGAGATGACCAGGCCCATGCCGCCGGCCATCAAACCCTTCAAGATCGAGTTGCCGGACATCAGCGAGATGAAGGCCACCCCCATCATGGCCAGCATGAAGAATTCCGGCGGCCCGAAGGAGAGCACCATGGGCCGCACGACGGGAATGACCAGGGCCATGAAGACGGCGCCCAGCACGCCACCGAGCATCGAAGAGGTCAGGGCGGCGCCGAGCGCTCGTCCCGCCTCGCCCTTCTGCGCCATCGGAAAGCCCTCGATGCAGGTCGCCGCGTTGGGGCCCGTGCCCGGCGTGTCAAAGAGGATCGCCGGAATGGAGCCGCCGGTGTGCACCACCGCGTGCATCCCCAGCAACAAGGCAAAGCCAGAGATAGGGTCCATTCCGAAGGTGAACGGGATGAGCAGGGCCAGGCCCATGTTGCCGCCCATCCCGGGGATGATGCCGATGACCAGACCGATCGGAATGGCCATCAGCATCAGCCCAAAGGCCGGCCAGCTCACCGCTCCACCCAGGCCGGCCCAGATTGCGTCCCATACTTCCATCGAAATTCTCCAGTTGTGGTTCGAACGCTCCCGGCGCCATCGCGGGCGCCGGCTCGGCGAGCATCTTCTCGGGCGGCGACGCCTAATCGGTCTTGATGATTTGCCTGAGCATCTTCAGGTTGTCGGGGGATTGGTTGATGCCCGCCGCGACCAGCCTCTGCACCTCTTCACCGTAGGCCGGATCGAGGCCCAAGTTGTACTTCTTGGCGTCCTTGATCAAGTCCGCATCGGTCAGGGCCTTCTTGTAGGCCTCGCGCAGCACCGCCAGCCGACCCGCTGGCATGCCGGGGGGCGCGGCGGTGAGGCGGCCTATGACGTCGATCGAATTGACCAGATCGATCATGCTCTTCCCGGCGGGGCTGACGCTGATGCTGTTGATGTGCGGCACCCCATTCAATTCCGGAATTCCGTTCTCACTGCCGTACTGCATCAGCGCACGGCCCTCCTTGGCGGCGATCAGCCCGGACAGCCCGGTGTAGGAGCCCAGCACGGCGGGTACCTCGCCGCGCAGGATGGCCATTTCCGCCTCCTTGCCGGCGTAGCCCGGCACGACTTGAAAATTGGCGGGCAGAGCGGCGGCCAGGATCACCGTCTCGTTGTGGTCTTCGCTGCCGACGCCGGAGGAAGGCATCTTGATCGGCGACTTGCTCTCCATGATGTCCTTGAAGGACTTGTACGGGGTCTTTGCCCCGACCACGAACACCCGGGTCTCGGAATTGGCCTTGCCGATCCAGCTGAACTTGTTCAGATCGAACTGGATGCCCTCCTGGCCGACAATCTGTCCATAGATCAGGCCTGTGTTGAAGGTACCGATGGTCAGCCCGTCGGGCGCGGCTTGATAGATGGTATTGGCGCCGATGATGTGGCCGGCACCGGGGACGTTCTTGACGATGACCTTAGAACCGGGCAGATACTTCTGCATGTAGCGCGCGACCAAACGGGCGTAGGTGTCATAGCCGCCACCGGTCTTGGTCGACACGATGTAGGTGACGGTCTTGCCCTTGTAGAAATCGAGATCCGGATTGGAGGCTGCGGCGTGGACCGTCGCGGCGAGGGACAACAGCGCGCCGAGGACAAAACCTAAGCAGATCTTCTTCGTTCTCATATTTTCCTCTCAGTACCGTGCAAGATTAAGAATCCGTCAAGGACCGCCCGCTTCAATCGCGAATGTCCTGCAAGAACCATTCGGTCGGCAGCTCGTGCCCGAGGCCCTGACTGCGCGCCGCCTCGAAGGCGGCCGCGGCCACGGCGTAGAACTGCGCGCCCTGGGCGTTGCCGCGTTCGGCGTAGCTGATCTGGTGGTCGTGCAGACGCCCGCGAGCGCGCCCCTGGTCGATGTCGGCGAGCATCACGTCGTAGCTGTCGCTGGTCACTGCCGGCGCCCGCTTGCCGGCCCGTCGCCCTTGCCAGCAGGGGTCCTGCGGCCGGGCGACGTAGCCCAGGTACTCGTCGGCGGTGGCCAGCTCCGGCCGCCCCACCGGCGCCGGCGCGGTGCCCAGGCGCAGCCGGCGATCGAAGCGGCGCTGCGCCTCGGCGTCGGGCCGGCCGCCGACCGAAATCACGTGCATGCCCGGCTCCAGCCACTCGCCGCGAATTACCGGCAGCGCCGAATCGGTGCACGCGGCGAGGATGTCGGCGCCGCGATAGACATCCCGCGGTTCAGCCATCGCCAGCACCTCGATGGCGTGCTGAGACGACATCTCGGCGGCGTAGCGCCGGCAATTCTCGGCGGTCGGACTCCAGACGCGGACGCGCCGGATATCGCGCACTTCGAGCAACGCCTGGAGATGCGAGCGCGCCATGCCGCCGGAGCCGAGCATGCCCAGCGTGAGCGGCCCGCTGCGCGCCATCAGATCGGCGCCGATGGCGGCGTCGGCAGCCACCCGCATATGCTGCAGATGGCCGTCATTGATCAGCGCCACGGGGACGCCGGTTTCGATCTCGAAGAGCAGGATCAGGCCGCAAAACAGCCCCGGTCGGCCGGCAAACTTCTCTTCGGTGCGCACCCCCTGGTATTCCTGGAAGTGGATCACGTCGGACTTCATGCGCACGGCGAAGTAGCCCGCCGTCGAGCCGCCCTCCATCGAGCCCCACTGGTAGTTCTGCCCCGGCGTCGTGCCGGGAATGCGGATATCGGTCCGTGGCCGGCACACGGCCTCGCCGCTGGCAAGATCCCGATAGGCGACGCGCAGAGCCTCGCGCGTCATGCGCGGGGTCAGAACGCGAGCGACGTCGGCGTTGTTGAGCAGCAGGGTCATTGCTCAGGATTCGAGGTGATTGTAGTCGGTCTCGTCGTTGCGCGCCTGGTAGCCCACGCCCTCGGGCGTCGGTTCCTTGGGTCTGGGGATCACCATCTGCTGGAACAGCAGGTTCATGAACATCATCATCGGCTTGGGCTTCAGCACCAGCGCCCGCGCCGGCTTCAACGGATCCTTGTTGAAGTGTTGATGCACGCAGTTGTTGTGCACGATCGCCACGTCACCGGCGTCCCAGTCGTAACGTATGCCGTCGTGGACCTCGTAGCCGGTGCCATCGAGAATATAGAACGCTGCCTCGTTGACGTGGCCGTGCTTTTGGGTGCGGCCGCCGGGGCCGTATTCCTCCAGATGCACGTGCAGCGTCTGCGTCATACCATCGACCGGCTCGACGAAGTGCTTGCTGAACGACTGCGGGCCATCCTGAAATTTGAGCTCGGTGCCCTTGATCACGCGCGGCAGCGACCGCAGTCGGGCCAGCTCGTCCTTGAGGTTATAGGAGCCGGCGATGGCTCGCAGGAAAACCCGGTCCTTTTTGCTGCTGTAGTGTGATTCCTTGCCCATGTGACTTCCTCGAAATTTTATTGACCTGGTGCGGCGACCGGCGGCCCGCAAACGCTGCGGGCCGCCGGCGATTACCTAACTTAGAACTTGAAGTTGACACCCACAGCCAACTGGCTGATGTCCGCGCCCGCCGCCAGCGTCGGGGAATTATTCTCCCGATTGTCGTACTGCGCCGAGGCGCCGTTGACCACCTTGGCATACATCACGAAGATCGAAGCCTCCGGGAAATCGTAGCTCCCGCCGAGGGCAATCTGCTTGCCTTCCATGCCCGTGGTGCTGCAGGCGGCGCCGCCGATCAGCGTGCAGCTTCCGGCCGCGGCGTTGGAGAACTGCACCGCGGCGTTCCACTTGCCGAACTTCTGCGCGACGCCGAGCGACCAACTGTCGTGCTTGTAGCCGGCAAACTTGCCGACCGTGCCGCCGGACTCCGACAGCTCGGTGGTGGCGACGTTGAGCTCGGCGGTGGTGCTGCCGAACTTGTATTGCACCGTTCCCCGCGTCGAGGTGTCTTTGGAGTGGGCCGCCAGGTTGGACGAGTTGGACAGCGACGAGGCGACGTTCTTCGAGCCGCCAAACAGATCGTTGTGCTCTTCGTGGGACAGCGCCAGGTAGAGGTTCTTGACCCCGGTGAAGGTGACGCCGTAGGACACCAGATCAGCGTTGCGGCCGACGTCCTTGGCCTCGTCCGGTCCGTACATGCCCAGGAACTGGAAACCGCCGATGGTGGGCGATTCGTACACGACGACGTTGGCGCGGCGCAGGTGGAAGCTGCTCGCAGAACTGGAGCCGAAGCCGCCCTTGGCGATGATGTTGCTGTTGGTAACGAAGTTGCCGCTGCTGACGCCGAGGAAACTCAAGGTGTCGCCGATCTGCTTGTAGACGGTGTCCATGTTGCCGAGCTTGACCGTGCCGAAACCGCTGCCGACGCCGACCCAGGTGTCGCGCGACGACAGGTTGGTGCCGGGGCTGGTGCCGGAATTGTCGACTGAGAGCTTGTACTCGACCTGCGCCATCGCCTTGATGCCGCCGCCCAGATTCTTCTCGCCGCGGATGCCGATGCGTGAGTTCGACGAGTTGATTTCGTTGCGATTCGGCGTATTGACGCCGGTGGGTGCCGCACCCAGGGTGGCCGCGCTCTTGGCCGCGGCGGCGGTGGCGCCGTCCTGGCTGACGGTGACAAACTCGGGGTAGAGCTTGCCGTAGACTTGCAGTTCAATGCCCGAGACCACCCCCTTCAGATTACCAGCCTTGGTATCGTCGGCATCCGCTTCCGCCCAAGCCACCCCCGGTAGTGCCAGGGTCGACAACACTGCGAGAACCAATTTCGATTTGCGTTGCATCATTATTGTTTCCTCCTCAAAAATTCGATGACGACCGCATTAGCAACTATCCGGCCGCGGAACTGAAGCACAAAAAGTAACGAAAAGAGACAATTTCCCAATCAAGGTGCACCGACTGGTCCCAATGACCAACTGTCGGCGCTCCGTCCAGCTACAGCAAAAAGCAGTACGTGGCACCCCTTTCCCGTTGGCCAAGGTCTCGCCAAGGGGGGCACCGAGGTGACGAAATCACGGCCGCGCCTCTGCTGCTGCATTCGGCTTCGGTGGCAGGTCGGCGAGCTCCGCGGCATAGGCATCGTCCATGCGCGGCGCCAATCCGTGCTGCGCCAGCGCCTTGGTGAACAGATCGCGAACCAACTGGCTCTCGTCCGCATAGTCGATCTGGTCGCCGCCGACGCGCTTGCTGATCCAGGCCTTGGGCACGCCCTGCGAGTTGCGGATCGACACCACCTCGTGCTTGAAGGCGAGATAGCGCGCCGGCGTGGTGCCGGTGTTGAAATGCTGGTGGTAGCACATATTGGGCGGCACGATCATCGAACCGGTGTGCCATTCGTAGCGCTTCGGCTCCTCGCCTTCGGCCCACATCAGGCTGTAGCCCTCGCCGGAGAGGATGATCACGTGGGCGCCGGGTCCATGGCAGTGGGCCTTCTTGTAGGTGCTGACGGGAAACTGGGAGATGTGGCTGTTCATCGAGCCCTTGGCCATGTTGAAGCGGATGTGGCCACCGCCGGCGCCGCGCTCCTTGGCGCTGATCAGGGGCAGGTTAATGGCGTCGGCGACGAAGTTGGTTTCCAGCAGCAGCCCCTTCTGCTCGCCCTTGTTGTCGAAATAATCGGGTTCGCCAGAGAAGCGGTTCTTGAAGTCGTGCTGGGTGTTGAAGACGAAATCGATGTCTTCGTACAGGTTGATCACCGGCGGGCCATTGGTCACGGCGACGAAGCGCGCAGCCTCCTTGCCGGAGCCGTTGAAGTGCTGACAGCTGGTGTTGAGGGGAATCGCGAACAGCGAGCCGGCACGCCATTCGAAGCTCACCTTCTTCCCGGCATCGTTCCACACCGTGGTCGAGCCACGGCCGGCGAGGACGTAGATCATTTCCTCGAACAACTGCCGTTGCGGCGCCAACTGCTGGCCTGGCGCAATCTCGCAGACGTAGCAGTCGTTCGAAGTGCGCGAGGCTTCGTGGTTGATGAAGACGCCAGCACCACCGCGCCGCGCCCAGGGCTTCAACGCCACGGTGTGCAAGCTGGGCACGTAGTGGGCGCTGATGATGTCGAGTCCTTCGGCGGCGACCCAGCGGCTGTAAGGCGTTTCCTTCTCGCTGGCGAATTTCTTCGCCATTTCTTCTGATACCAATGCGTTCTTTGCCATTCGATACTCCTGCTGTTCAAATTTGAAGCGGTGCGATCGGACCTACTTTTGCTTGATCAAGCGCGCCACGATCTCCGCCGAGAGGGTGACGCCGGGCTGGTATTCCGGTGCATCTTCGATCTGCTCCAGATCGTTCAGGCCGAACTTCTCGTAGATGCGGTTGATCGCCGAGATCAGCCGCGCCGGCCGCGCCGGGTCGGCGTTGAAATGCTGATGCACGGTATTTGGCGGGATGTAGATAACGTCGCCGGCCTCCCACTCGTAGCGCTTGACCTCGTCCTGCACCTTCCAGTGGTAGGTGTCGGTGATCTCCACGTCGCAGTCCTGGTGCAGGTCGTAGCCGCGGCCCTCGACCACGTAGAGGCATTCCTCGGCCAGATGCCGGTGCTTGCCCGAGCGACTGCCCGGCGGGATGATCTGCATGTAGGCATCGACCGATTCCATGCGCGTGTTCATCTGCTCGTTGAGCAGGTGCTTGAGCAGCCCCTGACGCGCCATGTCCCAGGGCATTTCCTGCGGATGCACGACCTTCTTGCGCTTGGCGTTGCGCGCCGGTGCAGCGGCCGCATCGTCGAGCAGATCCTGATACAGCTGCTGGTTTTCGCTGCCCGTCATCCAGGCTTTCGATTCGCCCCATGCCATCTTCAATCTCCTTGTGCTGTGATTCGTTGCTTTGCGCCGCCCACCACCCTGGCTACCGCTTCGGGCACTAGTCGGCGTGGTTGAAATTCTCTTCCTCTTCCCGCACCGCGAAACCCTCGCCGCCCGGTGCCGGCAGTGGCGGACGCGGCTCCACCTGATACTGGAAGAGCATGTTCATGAACAGGTACATCGGCTTGGTCTTGATCACCAGCGCGCGCGCCGGCTTCGCCGCATCGGCGTTGAAATGCTGATGCACGCAGTTGTTGTGCACGATGGCGACGTCGCCAGCGCTCCAGTCGTAGCGAACGCCGTCGTGGATTTCGTAACCGTTGCCATCGAGGATGTAGAAGGCGGCCTCGTTGACGTGACCGTGCTTTTGCGACTTGCCACCGGGGCCGTACTCTTCGAGGTGCAGATGGAAGGTCTGGGTGATCCCGTCCTTCGGTTCAACATAGTGCCGGCTGTAGGCCTGCGGTCCATCGACGAACTTGATCTCCTTGGCGCGGCGCACCCGCGGCTGGGCGCGCAGCCTGGCCAACTCCTCCTTGAGGTTGTAGGCACCGGCGATGGCGCGAACGAAGACGCGATCCTTCTTGCTGTGGTACAGCGGTTCTTGCGCCATGATCAGGCCGCCTTCCGGTATTGGGTATTGTCTTGAATGGTGATGCACTTGCCGGGATGCATCTTCAGGTAGACGCTTTCGCCCACCGGCGACTTGAACGAGGGATGGGTCCGCGCCAGAATCTGGCGATCGCCGATCTTGATCTGGTAGTCCATGTACTCGCCGAGGAAGACCTTGAAATCGACGCGGCCTTCGATGACGTTGGGACCGGCGGGGCGCGTTTCGTACAACTCGATGTCTTCCGGGCGCACCGAGACCAGCACCGTGTCGCCCTTGGCGAATTTGTCCATGGAGGTGACGCTGAGCTGGCCGATGCAAGAATTGACGCGATAGCCGTCGTCGTGCGCGGGGTCCGGCGCCTCGACCGTGGCATCGAGAAAATTGGTGAGGCCGACGAAGTCGGCGACGAACTTGTTGCGCGGGCGTTCGTAGATGTCGCGCGGCGAACCGATCTGCACCACGTGACCGGCGCTCATCACCGCGATCTCGTGCGACAGCGCCAGCGCTTCGCCCTGGTCGTGGGTCACATAGACGGTCGTCAGGCGCAGCTCGCGCTGCATCCGCTTCAACTCGAAGCGCATCCGCTCGCGCAGCTTGGCGTCGAGATTCGACAGCGGCTCGTCGAGCAACAACAGCTTCGGTTCCATCACCAGCGCCCGCGCCAGCGCCAGCCTTTGCTGCTGGCCACCCGACATCTTGGTCGCCTCGCGGTCGGCGAATTGCTCGAGGCCGACGGCGGTCAACACCCGCATCACCTTCTCTTCGATCTCTTTCTTGGTGAATTTGCGTGTGCCGACGCGCAGCGGAAAAGCGGCGTTCTGGAACACGTTCATGTGCGGCCAGATCGCGTAGGACTGGAACACCATGCCGAAGTTGCGCTTGTTCGGCGGCAGGAAGATGCCCTGCTCCGAGGAATACACGGCGACCCCGTCCACGGAAATCTCGCCGGCGCGCGGTCGCTCCAGCCCGGCGATCGAGCGCAGCGTGGTGGTCTTGCCGCAGCCGCTCGGGCCGAGCAGGGTGAACAGCTTGCCCTCCGGCACCTCGAAGCTGACGTTCTGCGCCGCCTTGACGATCTCACCCTTGTCGTTCGGATATTCCGTGTATAGAGCATTGACCTTCAGCATGTTGTTTTCAGTCCTCCTTGACGCCGAATCGCTTGCCGACCAGCTGGGCCGCCATGACCAGCATGAACAAGGCGATGATGAACATCACCCCGAGCGCCGACAGTTCGACGTACTGGCCGTTTTCCCACAGCTCCCAGATCAGCACCGAGACCACTTCGGTGCCAGGGCTGTAGAGCAGGATCGAGGTCGACAGCTCGCGGATCGAGACGATCATGATGTAGATCCAGCCGGCCATCAGACCCGGCTTCAGCAGGGGCACGATGATCCGCCAGAAGGTGGTGCCCCAGGAGGCACCGCTCATCGCTGCCGACTCTTCCAGCTCCTTGTGGATCTGCAGCATCGAGGTGGTGTTGTAGCGCAAGCCGTAAGGCATGAAGCGCGTGACGTAGGCGATGAACATGATCCACATCGTGCCGTAGATGCCGATGTCGAAGTTGAGGTAGAAGATCATGATCGCCAGGCCCAGCACCAGGCCCGGAAAGACCATCGGCAGGGAGGCCAGATTGTCGAGGATCCAGCGCCCGGGCAGCTTGGTCTTGACCACGATCCAGCAGATCACCGAGGTCAGCAGCATCACCAGGGTGGCGCAACCGACCGCCAGGATCAGGCTGTTGGTCACGGCGCTAGCGAGCGTCGGATAGGTGAGGATGAAGGCGTAGGCGTCGAAGCTGAGGTTGTGCAGGGCCGCCAGCGACGGCACGCTGTAGAACTTCTGCAGCGACGACCAGAGCAGCACCAGGAAGGGCAAAACCACGATCAGGGAGAAATAGAGCAGGAAGACGGTTGCCGTCACGTAGCGCCAGCCGCCCAGGTCCATCGCCCGCGGGCGAAAGCCCTTGCCGGTCACGGTCGAATACTTGTTGCCCTGACCGGACAGCTTCGACTGGCAGTAGATGCCGATGGTGGTGATCATCAGCAGCGTCACGGCGTAGGAGGACGCCAGGCCGATCTTGCTCGGATACTGATGGATGGCCTGGTAGATCGACGAGGTGAATACCTGGATGCCCACCGGCAGGCCGAGCAGGGCCGGCACCTCGAACGATTCGATGGAACGCACGAAGAGGATCAGCAGGGTGGCAAAGATCGCCGGCCAGGTCAGCTTCAGGGTGATGTGCCAGGCGACCTGCGGCACGCTGGCGCCGCTCATCATCGCCGACTCCTCGAGCGATGGATCCATCGAGCGGAAGGCCGCGCTCATGATCAGGAAGGCCATCGACGAGTAGTGCAGGCCGTCGACCCAGATCATGCCCCAGATCGAATAGATGTTGACGAAGACGTAGTCGGTATTGAAGAGCTCCTGCAACAGCAGGTTGACGATGCCGATCTTCGGACTGGCGAGCATGATCCAGGCGACGGTGAACAGCACCCCGGGGATGATCAGGGGAATGATCGACAAGGCAAAGAACAGCGGCTTCAGCGGCGTATTGGTGCGCTCGTTCATCCACGCCAGGAGGGTGCCGACGATGAATGAGAAGATCGAGGTGCCGGTGGCGAAGCGCAGCGAAGTGAAGAACAGCTTCAGCGTCTCGCTGCTGGAATAGGCGGTGAGGTAGTTGTCGTAGGTGAATTCAGCCGCCTTGGTGGCGGTCTGCGGCGTGAAGAAGCTCTGCCAGAGCAGAAAGCCCAGCGGCATCAGTGCCAGGTAGGCAACCACCGCGACGCTGCTGCCGATGACCAGCCATTTCAAATCGAAGCTATGCCAGCCTCTGCCCTGAGTCGCTGGCACGCCAACATATTTCCCGACCACCTCCAACTCGTCCTCCTCGGGTTGCCGTGTTGTCTTCCCGCTTTCTTGGTGGCGGGTTGTCTTCTTGCGCCTCTTTGACTGTTCCGCTATGCGGACCGGTAGTCTGTATAGAAAGACAGCGCAAAGTACCGGTCCACGCGATCAATGTCAACTCATCAGTGTTGTTTCTAGGAGCGCGGCTTTTTGGCTGCGGCAAATGCCGCCGGGTGCGGGTGCTGATGCGTCCCGCCGTCGTGATCGTGGCCGTGATCGTGGCCGTGCGGCCGGTATTTCGGCGCGCTACGCGCCTTGCCCAGCAGGGTGCGCGGATCCTGGCTGAAGACCAGCGACTTGACCGTCACCGGCACCGTTTGCGAAGGCATGCGGATGCGACCCAAATCGACGTAATCGAAGTCCATGAGCATGATGCCGTCGATCACCAGAATCTCGCTGGCGACGCCCAACTCTTCGCGCAGCAAGCTCCCCAGGGTGTGCGCCAGATCGCCATCGAGGATCAGGTACAGCGGTCGCTTCTGGGCGAGGGTTGCGGCCATGGCCTGGACGATGCCGGCAGCGAAGGCGGCAACCCGCTGGTAGGCGGGCGGACCGCTCCAACGAAAAGCCAGAGCGACTTCGCACCCCCCTTCGACCAGGTCGAAGGCCTTGAAGTGGCCACGAATCGCTCGCGCCAGCGCTGCCGGATCGATGGCGCCGCTGCAGTCGTAGCTCGGCTGCAGCACCTGCAAATTGCGCCGCGGCAGCAGCTTGCCCGGGCTGGAGATGAAGGTGGTGTTGCCGCTCAACTGGATCGAGTACTCGGAGGCACCCAGCGCCGTGGCGCGGATGCATTCCCCGGCCGCCAACAGTGGCCACGGCAGCGCTCCGGCATCGATGCGCCGGCGCAGGGCGGTTCCCAGCAAGCGTCCCATGTCGCCGAAATCTCGCGCCTCGCGGCCGTACACGTACTCGGCGACGCCGCCGGAGAACATCACGCCCTCGATCGCACCGAGCTCGGCGAGCGGCTCGGTCAGATACAGCTGCTCGATGTCGTGCGGCAGCGGCGGCGCGCCGAGCGCCGCCAGCAAGGTCGCGGCCATCGCTTCGGCCAGCCGCTGCAGCGCCTCTGGCGACGCCTCGTCACCGAGCTGCCAGGCCATACCCGCCGCGCGCGCCAGATGGGCGCCGGCCGGATCGAGGCGCACGATGCGGCCCTGGTTATCGACCACCTGCAAGCGGCCGCCGATGTGCAATGCGGCGGTCGCTAGCACCTTGCCGGCTTCGACGATGGCCAGCTTGGTGGTACCGCCGCCGATGTCGACGTTGAGCAGCCGCTTGCCCTGATCGTGGGAGACGCGGGCGGCACCGGAACCATAGGCCGCCAGCATCGCTTCCATGTGATGGCCGGCGGCGGCGCAGACGAACTCGCCGCCCTGCTCTGCCAAGACGCCGGCGATCGCCTCGGCGTTTTCCCGCCGCAGCGCTTCGCCGGTGAGGATGACGGCACCGCTGTCGATGTTGTCGGGATGCAAGCCGGCAGCCTGGTAGGCCTGGTCGATGATCGCCCCGAGGCCGGCTTCGTCGATGCGGCTCTCGCTTTGGTAGGGGGTCAGCGCCACCGGCGACTGATACAGGGTATCGCGAGCCACCACAAAATAGCGGCTCGACAGATCCTCGCCGAGGCGCCGTAGCGCGATACGCGAGAAGATCACCTGGGTGCCGGAGGAGCCGATGTCGATGCCGACGCTGACCAGCGACACGTGATCCTGCAGCCAGATCGGGTTTTCCTCCAGCGCACCGGCGGCGAGGTCGAAGTCGTCGTGATCGTGATCGGCTTCGCAGTCGTCGCCGTGCACGTGATTGAACTCCTCGCCGTACTGATGATCGGCCAGCTGGTGGCTGCGCTTGGGGCCTTGCTCTGGCTTGTCCGTCATGGAGGTTGCGACCGTGGTGGTTGTGCGTCGACTCAAATCTTGAAGGACTCCAGCGTCTCCGCCGCGAACAGCTGTTCCGGCTCGAGCAGACGCTTGGACAAGCCCTGCTCGAACGAATAGCGCAGAAAGGTGGTCAGGGTCGCCTTGTTCTTCTCGTAGCCGTAGGGCCAGAAGTCGTCGCCCATTTGCCGCCGCGTCTGCTCGACGTGAGCGGTCAGCCAGGGCAGCATAGTCTTCAGCGCCGCGGTCTCGTAGAGATCCTGGTAGGTCTCCTGCTGCGCCTGGCAGAAAGCCTTGTACAGCGATTGCGCCACCCAGCGGTTCTGCTCATAGAGCTCGCGCCTGATCACCACCGTATGCATGATCGGGAAGATGCCAGTGCGCCGGAAATAGTCCTGCTCGACCGGCACGTAGTCCGCGAACAGCCGCTTGACCTTGCCGCCGCCGCTGCGGAAGGTGGACGGCATGCGCGCCGTGTACAGGGCGTCGATCTCGCCGCTGGCCAACATCGCCGACAGCGTCTGCGTCGCGCCGATGGCCTCCACCCGGATGTCGGCGGGAAGGTCCAGCTTGAGCTTTTCCGGGCGACCCGGTTCTTCCTCGCCGCCGGTGAAGTAGCGGACACTGTTGACCGGAACGGCGTATTCGTCAGCGAGTACGCCCCGAATCCAGACCGGCGCGGTCATCTGGTATTCCGGATTGCCGACGCGCTTGCCGATCAGATCCTTCGGTTCGCGGATGCCGCTGTCGGCGTTGACGTAGATGCAAGAGTGGCGGAAGAAG
Source organism: Sterolibacterium sp. (assembly GCA_023258955.1). GTDB lineage: Bacteria > Pseudomonadota > Gammaproteobacteria > Burkholderiales > Rhodocyclaceae > CAIYYX01. The sequence goes on along the minus strand of JAHFRE010000001.1, from coordinate 17,049 downwards.
CGCGAGGGGAAGATCGGGATGGCGATGAACGGACTGTCCTTGAACAATGAAACCGTGTAGGACGACAGAGACATTTCGGCGACGTCGAATTCGCGGTTGCGCAGCATGCGGAAGAAGGTCTCTTCGACCGGCATGGAAAGGTAGTTCAGGTCGATGCCGTCGGGCTGAACACGGCCTTCCAGGAGGCTGCGGGTCCGATCGTAGTTCCAGCAGGCGAAGCTCAATCTCAGTTTGCTCACTTGCGATTCCTGTCTCACGCTTTGCGTGTTGGGTCGTACGGTTTGTACAGCTGCGGCAGCCGGACGCGGTCACCCGGCCGCCGGCTCAGCCGCGAATTCGCCCGGCCGAGCGCGGTTGATAGCCGAGGCGCAGCGAGATGGCGTCGGCGGCGGCGACGACATCCTGCGCAAACAGGGCCAGCACCTTCTTGGTCAGACGGTGTGCCGGGCCGGCGATGCTGGTGGCGGCGATGACGTTGTTGGAATGGTCGCGCACCGGTGCTGCCAGGCTGCGCACGCCGACTTCGTTTTCCTCGTCGGCGATCGCGTAGCCGCGATTGCGGATGGTCGCCAGTTCCTTGCTGAAGGCTTCCGGATCGACGATGGTGTTTGCTGTCCTCTCCGTCAGCCCCGCGGCGAACAGGCCGTTCAGCACTTCGGTCGGCTGGTAGGCCAGCATGGCTTTGCCCGCAGCCGTGGCGTACGCTGGTTTGCGCACGCCGACGTTCAGCGTCATGCGGATCGCCTGTTTGCTCTCCAGACAGTTGATATAGACGACGCTGCCTTGATCGAGGATGGACATGTGCACCGTCTCACCGGTCTTGTCGCGCAAGGCCATCAGGAAGCGCTTGGCCTCGCTGAAGGTTTCCAGCTTGCGCCGCACCAGCGAACCGAGCTCGAACACCACCAGCCCCAGCCGATACTTGCCGCTCTCCGGGTTCTGCTCCAGCAACCTGGATTCGGTCAGCGTACTGGCCAGCCGATGCACGGTGCTCTTGGGCAAGCCCAAGCGCTTGCCCAGGTCGCTGATGCCGATCTCGTATTCTTCGTCAGAAAACACCTTGATCAGGCGAATGGCGTTGGCGACCGACGACAGCCGCGTCTTCGGCTTCGCCGGGCTGGCTTTTTTGCGTTCCCCGATGGGAATTTGTGGCATGGCTAACTTTCTATCGAAGTTGGCCGGCTTAGTTCTGCACCACCGGCGGGCGACGTGACAGGCGCAGGGCCAGGCCGAAACTGCCCAGCAGTATCGCCACCAGACCAACCCCTGTCAGCAGGCTCGCGCCGTCGAGCAGAGCGGCCGTCGACGGCGCGAAGTACTTTACCAGACCGAGGCCGGCGATGGCGATGCTGAGAAAGCCGATCGACAAGCCCATCACCCGCGAAGCGATCAAGGCCCGCTGGTTGGTCTCGCGCAGTAGCCGCGCCACCCAAAGCCCGTTCACGCTGTCGGTCAGCATCATGCCGATCATGAAGAGGATGCCCAAGCCGATGGCGAACAGGCAGCCGGCCAGGTTGGAAGCCGTCAGTGAGAACAGCGCCGTCTGGCTGACAGTATCGAAGGACAGGGCGAAGGCGGCACCCACTGCCGCGATCAGCACCGGATGTTTGGTCTCGGCAAAGCGGCGCAGGAAGCGCCCTTTGACGCCGACGGGACGCACCGGCTGATCCGGCGGCGCACGCAACACCTCGCGCAGATTGGCAAAGCCGAGCAGCAGCAGGATGGCGATGGAGATCCAGGCGCCGAGATCCTCCAGCCACGGCGGCACCTCCCAGGTGCTGGCGGTGAGCGCGACGACGGCGGCGACCGCCGTCACCACCAGGCCGTGGCCGAGCGAAAAGAGGAAGCCGGACCAACGCGAGAGGCGCGGCCGGGCGAGCGCGTTGAAGCGGGTCATACCGTCGATGGTCGCCAGGTGGTCGGGATCGATGCCGTGCTTCATGCCCAGGGCGAACACCACCAGCACCAGGCTTATCCAGTCTTGCGGCAAAGCTTCTTGCATCGTCGTCTCCGTCTATCCGGTTGGTGGGCAACAGCTGTTCATCTGCTGAGGAAGAGCTTGTTCCACAGCTTCTCCCACTTCTCGCTCTCGTCGAGCACCGTTGCCGGGTCGAGCATGACGTAGGGGAAGTTGTTCTGGCTGCCGCGCGCTTTCAGACTCGAAGGCACACGACCCATCGCCTTGAGCAGTTCCTGTCCCTCCGGCGACAGCACGAAATCGACGAAGAGCAGCGCCGCGTGCGGATGCGGCGCCTGGGTCATCACCGCTATGCCCTGCGGCCGTCCGACCACCGGCGTCACCGGCAGCCAGTCGATCGGCGCGCCTCGCCGCTTCAGCGCTTCGGCGTTCGAATCGTAGGCCGACAGCGCCACCGGCACTTCGCCGGCAGCGACCATCTCGGCCAGCAGAATATGGCTCTTGCGCATGTCCGGTCGCATTTCCGCCAGCTTTTCAAACAAGCGCATGCCGCGTTCGTTGCCCAGCGCCTTGATCACCGTGGCCATCCACTCCGCGTCGGTCGCCTCGATGCCGATCTGTCCGCGCCATTTCGGATCGAGGAAGCCTTCGTAGTGTTTGGGCAGATCTTCGCGCTTGAACTTGTTGGTGTTGTAGGCGACGATGAAATAGTTGAGCCGGTCGCTCACCCAGAGGTGATTGGCGGCGATGGCCATGGGCGGCAAGTCGGCGAGGTGCGGGCTGAAGAACTCGGCGAGCAATTTCTCGCGGGCAACCATATCGACTTCGGGACCGTTGGTTTCGACCACATCGACCACGAAGCGCCTGGCCTGCCCCTCGGTGACCAGCCGCTGCACCACCTTGTCGCTGGTGGCGCGCCACAGCTCGACCTTGACGCCGTACTTCTTTTCGAAGGCCTTGGCCAGCGGGGTGGACTCCTTGGTCGCCAGAGAGGTGTACACCACCACCGTGCCTTCCCGACGCGCTCCATCGAGCAACAGGCGATCGCGGTCAGCACCGCGGTACCTGTAGACAGCATCGTTGTTGCCCGGCGCCGGCGCTTGCGCCAAGACCGCTGGCGCCCCCAGCAGCAACGCCAGGCCGGCAAGCAGCCTGATGATGCGCGCGTCGGCGTCGCAGAATGCCACGGCTACTTGCTCGCTGGCGCGACATACCAGTCGGGATCCATCCGACTGGGGACGCCGTTTTGCTGCAGCTTGGCCGCGTATTCAGCGCGGATGTAGGGATCTTCCATCCAGTAGGGGATCGAGGTGCCGCCTTCGGTGACGTCGATGGCGGTGTAGTCGGTGTGCTTCTCACCCGGCGGCCCCGGGTCCCTGCCCGGATTGTGCGGCCCGAACCAGGCGGTCAGACGCAGCGATTCTTCCGAGACGCTGAAGTGCTGGTGGTACCAGCGGGCGCCGCCGGGCGCCGCCGTCACCATGCCGCCCGGCTCGTAGTCGACCCGCCGCACCTGGTCGCCGTGCCCGTCTCGCCAGGGATTGACGCCCAGCTTCTCCGGCCAGGTGTACGTGTAGCCCTTGCCCTTGAGGCAGATCAGCACCGCCGCCGAGGTGTGGGCGTGACCCTTGGAATAGCGGCCGTTCTCGTGCTGGCCGATCCAGAAGTAGAAGCAGTTGTTGGTCATGAACGGCTCGATGCGCCGGTAGCCGGGCGAGCGCCGATTGTCCAGGGGCAGCTCGCAATTCGTGGCGTCGGCGATCAGATTGGTGCGGCGCATCGCCAGGCCGCGTACCGGGTCGGCTTCGATCTCGTCCTTGGGCTTGAAGAAATCGTCGGCGCCGCTGAAGCGATCGTGGAAGACGAACGGATTGGCGAACACGGCGCCGAAGTTGTTCAGCATGTTGATCACGTTGGGCGCCGTGGTGCCGGCCAGGAGCAGCGCGCCGCCGGAGGTGGCATTGACGATGCGGTGCAGGGCGTTCATCGGGATCGAGAACATCGAGCCCGCCTGCCATTCAAAAACGTGCTTCTTGCTGTCGCCTTCCTGCCAAACCTCGGTCGTGCCGCGGCCCTCGACCACCAGAAAGATTTCCTCGTACATGTGCTTCTCGACGTTGAGCGCTCCGCCCGGCGGCACCTCCACCACGTAGCAGCCCCACTTGCCCTCCGTGCCGAACAGCTGGATGAAGTGACCGCGACCGCCCATCCGCTTCCACGGGAACAGTTCCAGGTCCTGCACCCGGCGGATGCCGATGTCGCGAAACACCGGAATCCCCTCCTGCTCCATGAAGGCATCGTAGGGCGTCGGCTGCTTGTTGAACTTGCCGAAGCCGGCCTTCTTGTTGCCCGCCGGTTCGTGCCAGTGGCTGCGGTCCTTGTCGTGCGGCATGGTATGGCTCCTTAACGCTGCTGTTGTTTGCCGGGATCGCGGCTATTGTTTGAGAAATAGGCGATTCCACAGCTTTTCCCACTTTTCGCTCTCATCGAGCACCGTCGCCGGGTCGACCATGAGGTAGGGAAAGTCGTGCGAGCGGGTCTTCACCTTGAGGCTCGTCGGTATCCGCCCCATGGCGTTGAATAGTTCCTGTCCCTCGGGCGACAGCACGAAGTCGGCGAACAGCAGCGCCGCGTGCGGATGCGGTGCCCGCTTCATCACGGCGATACCTTGCGGCCGGGCGACCACCGGTTCGACCGGCAGCCAGTCGATCGGCGCGCCTCGCCGCTTCAGCGATTCCACTTCCGAGTCGTAGACCGTCAGCGCCACCGGAACTTCGCCGACGCCCACCATCTCGGCCAAGAGGATGTGGCCCTTGCGCACGTCCGGCTGCATCTCCGCCAGCTTTTCGAAGAGCTTGCCGCCGCGTTCGCTGCCCAGCTTCTTGATGATGGTGGCCATCCACTCGGCGTCGGTGGCTTCGATGCCGATCTTGCCGCGCCATTTCGCCTCGAGGAAGCCCTCGTAGTGTCTGGGCAGCTCTTCGCGCTTGAACCGATTGGTGTTGTAGGCGACGACGAAGAAGTTCAAGCGGTCGCTCACCCACAGGCGGTTGAGGGCGATCGCGGTCGCCGGCAGGTCGGCGAAGTGGGGGCTGAAGAACTCCGCGAGCAACTTCTCGCGCGCGATCATCTCGACTTCGGGGCCGTTGGTCTCGACCACATCGACCGCAAAACGCCTCGCCTGCGCCTCGCTGACCGTCCGCTGCACCACCTTGTCGCTGGTGGCGCGCCACAGTTCGACCTTGACGCCGTACTTCTTCTCGAAGGCCTTGGCCAGGGGCGTCGATTCTTTCGTCGCCAGCGAGGTATAGACGACGACCGCGCCTTCCTGGCGAGCCTGCTGGAGCAGGCGCTGCTCGCGGTCCGAGCCCTGGTACAGATAGATCGCCTGATTGCCGTCCGGGTTCGCCGCTGGCGCCAGCGCTGCGGCCTCGCCCGCGAGCGTCGCCGCAGCAAGGCCTAAGCCCAGCCACAGGTTGCGGATGCCGTGTCTCCCCGGGTGACGCATCTCCCCTCCCCAATCGACCGCCTATTGTTCTTCCGGAGCGCGGCGCTTGCCGCGCGATCCAGGCATCGGATTGACATCCCGAAGCAAAATCATTGTAGGGCGATTTGCGCTCTGCCGCAATAAATGAAACAACGTCCCGCATACAAGAACGCGACCGGAGCTACGGCTGGACAGCGAAGCCGTCCGTTGCGGCGATCAGGCGGCGCAGGATGCCCGGCTCGGACGATGCATGGCCGGCATCGGCGACCAGCTGCAGGGTGGCTTGCGGCCAGTCGCGCGCCAGCTCCCAAGCCGTGATCGGCGGCGTCACGGCATCGTAGCGGCCCTGGACGATGACGGCGGGAATGTCGCGCAGCAGATGGGCGTGGGCGATCAATTGGCCATCGTCGAGAAAGCAGCGGCGCTGCATATAGTGGTTGCCGATGCGGGCCAGCGCCAGCGTCGCTGCCGCATCGATGGTGCCCGTGGACGAGTACGGCAGCAGCGAAGCAATGCTGTCTTCCCAGGCGCACCAGGCGATCGCGGCGTTCATTTGCAGCGTCGCGTCGGCGTTGTTCAGGCGCGCATGATAGGCGGCGATCAGGTCGTGCCGCTCGGCTGCTGCGATCGGTGCGACGAAGCGTTGCCAGGCTTCCGGAAATAGCCGCGAGGCGCCTTCCTGGTAGAGCCAGCGCAGCTCGCTGCGCCTGGCGCAAAACACGCCGCGCAACACCAGCGCCCGCACCCGCGCTGGGTGACGCTGGGCGTAGGCCAGCGCCAGGGTCGCGCCCCAGGAGCCACCCATCAGCAACCAGCGCTCGACGGCGCAACGCTGGCGCAAAGCCTCGATGTCCCCGAGCAAGTGCTCGGTGGTGTTGGCGGCAAGCTCGCCCGTGGGTTGGGAGCGCCCGCAGCCGCGCTGGTCCAACAAGATGATGCGATAGCGTTGGGGATCGAACCAGCGCCGATTGTTGGCGGTGCAACCGCCGCCCGGGCCGCCGTGCAGGAACAGGGCCGGCGTGCCTTGCGGATTGCCGCACTGCTCCCAGTAGAGCCGATGGGCGCCGTCCACCGCGAGGTAGCCGCTCTCGTACGGCTCTATCGGTGGATAGAGGGTCGCCTCGAACATCGGCTCACCCGACGGCGGCGCCGGCGTTCATGCGGCGGCCGGTTCGGCGCGCCGACCGACGGCGCTGGAGACGGGGAATACCAACGACTTGATCACCACCGGCACGGCGCCGGAGGTATCGAGGATGACGCCGATGTCGATGAAATCGAAAGCGCTGAGGGTGATGCCGTCGATCGAGACGATCGCATTGGCCAGGCGCAATTCGGACTTGCAGTGGATGCCGACCAGGCCACCGATGTCGCCGTCGCCGACCAGGATCAACGGCAGACCGCCCGCCAGGATCGCCGCCAGTCCGGCGACGGCGGCGCGACAGAATGCGTCCAGCCGGGCAAAGGTGGCCGATCCCTGCCAGTGGTAGCACAGCGCCACCGCCTGCTCGCCGCGCTGCAGATCGAAGCGCCGTAGCGCCAGGCGCAGCGCCGCTGCGATCTGTTCGACGTCGAGGATCTCCGCCGCGAGCGGCAGATCGGGCTTGATCACGGCGACGTTCTTCAGCGGCAGCACCGCCTGCGGCGCGACGTAGATGGTGCCACCACTGACCTGGATCGTGTACTGCGAGGCGCCGACCACGGTGGCGCGTATGCCCTGGTCCGGGTGCTCGATGCGCGGCCCCCAGCGCTGCACCCGTTGCAGCACCGCCTGGGCCAGTTGCGGGCCGAGATCGCCAAAATACCCCGGCTGCCGACCATAGATGTATTCGGCGACGCCCCCTGAGAAGGTCAGCACATCGGGCGCCCGCTCGTTGTTCAGCGGCTCGAGGCGCAGCAGCTCGGCCGTGGCGGCGCCGAGCGAGGGCTGCGCGACGATTTCCAGAAGGCGTTCAGCCATGCGTTCGACCATCCGCGCGAGGCCCTGGGCATCGGGCACGACGCCTGGCTGCAGTGCCAGGCCAACTTCGGCGGCGAAACGGTAGCCGGCTGCCTCGACGCGTTGCACCCGTCCATCGGCGTCGAAGCAGACGATCCGTGCGCCGACGTCGGCCGCGGTCAGGTCGACCAGGTCGCCCGCCTCGCACACCGCGATCTTCGAGGTGCCGCCGCCGATATCGATGTTCATGACTCGCACCGCTTCGCGAATGGAACGTGCCGCGGCGCCGGAACCGAAGGCGGCCAGCGTGGTTTCCAGTGCGTCACCGGCGCTGACCGAGACGAACTTTCCCGCTTGCGCGGCGAACAGCTCGCCGATGGCGCGGGCGTTGCTGCGGCGAACCGCGACACCGGTGAGAATCAGCGCCCCGCTGTCGATGTCGCGCGGGTCGATTTGCGCCAGCGCGTATTGGCGCTCAATGAAGCGGCCGAGCGTCACGGCGTCGATGCTCGCGTCCGCTGCGTAGGGCGTCAGCAGCACCTCGGATTCGTGCACCACCTCGCGCTTGGAGACGATGTAACGGCTATCGAGCCGCTCCAAGAGGATGCGCGAGAACACCAGATGCGAGGTGGAGGAGCCGATGTCGACGCCGACGCTGAGCAGAAGGATCTCGTCCTCGACCTCCAGGCTGCGCCTGACGCTGCTGAAAAACACCCTGCCGCCCTCTGCTTCCTGCATGTGCCTACGCTCCAAGGCTGGGGCGGATCATTCCGCGGTGAGCCTGCTCGCGCCGCCTACTTGGCGCCAGGCGCGAGATACCAGCCGGGATCCATCCGGTTCATCACGCCGTTGCGCTGCAGCGTCTCGTCGTATTCGCGGCGGATGTAGGGGTCTTCCAGCCAATAGGGGATCGCGGTGCCGCCTTCGTTGACATCGATGGCGGTGTAGTCGGTGTGTTTCTCGCCCGGCGGTCCGGCGTCTCTGCCCGGATTGTGCGGTCCGAACCAGGCGGTCAGACGGAACGGATCCTCCGAGACGCTGAAGTGCTGGTGGTACCAGCGGGCCCCGCCGGGCGCCGCCGTCACCATCCCCACCGGTTCGTAGTCGACCCGCCGCACCTGGTCGCCGTGCCCGTCTTTCCAGGGATTGACGCCCAGCTTCTCGGGCCAGGTGTACGTGTAACCCTTGCCCTTGAGGCAGATCAGCACCGCCGCCGAGGTGTGGGCGTGACCCTTGGAATAGCGGCCGTTCTCGTGCTGGCCGATCCAGAAGTAGAAGCAGTTGTTGGTCATGAACGGCTCGATGCGCCGGTAGCCGGGCGAGCGCCGATTGTCCAGGGGCAGCTCGCAATTCGTGGCGTCGGCGATCAGATTGGTGCGGCGCATCGCCAGGCCGCGTACCGGGTCGGCTTCGATCTCGTCCTTGGGCTTGAAGAAATCGTCGGCGCCGCTGAAGCGATCGTGGAAGACGAACGGATTGGCGAACACGGCGCCGAAGTTGTTCAGCATGTTGATCACGTTGGGCGCCGTGGTGCCGGCCAGGAGCAGCGCGCCGCCGGAGGTGGCATTGACGATGCGGTGCAGGGCGTTCATCGGGATCGAGAACATCGAGCCCGCCTGCCATTCAAAAACGTGCTTCTTGCTGTCGCCTTCCTGCCAAACCTCGGTCGTGCCGCGGCCCTCGACCACCAGAAAGATTTCCTCGTACATGTGCTTCTCGACGTTGAGCGCTCCGCCCGGCGGCACCTCCACCACGTAGCAGCCCCACTTGCCCTCCGTGCCGAACAGCTGGATGAAGTGACCGCGACCGCCCATCCGCTTCCACGGGAACAGTTCCAGGTCCTGCACCCGGCGGATGCCGATGTCGCGAAACACCGGAATCCCCTCCTGCTCCATGAAGGCATCGTAGGGCGTCGGCTGCTTGTTGAACTTGCCGAAGCCGGCCTTCTTGTTGCCCGCCGGTTCGTGCCAGTGGCTGCGGTCCTTGTCGTGCGGCATTGCCTTCCCCCTCGGACTTGCTCGGTCGTGACCTACGTTCTTATATACGGAACACCGTTCCTTTGTGTCCGGCGATCCTATCCGTGCGCGGTCGCAATGTCAAATCGCCGCAGCGCCCAAACCGTCAGCCGGCGCAATTCCAGGACCGACGATTGGTGCATAATCGGCTGGCGTTTTTCAACCGGAGATTCTGATGGCAGATGCAGCGAACCGCTCAGGGCGACGGCAATTCTGGGATTCGCGCTTCAGCGAACCCGGCTACGCCTACGGCGAACAGCCCAACGATTTTCTGCGCGAGTCATGCCAAGGCCTGGCGCCGGGCGATGCCTTGTCCTTGTGCGAAGGCGAAGGCCGCAACGCGGTATATCTGGCGCGCCGCGGCTTCCGCGTCACCGCCATCGACTTCTCCGAGGTGGGCTTGGCCAAGGCGCGCGCCCTCGCCGCGCGGCACCAGGTCGAGATCACGACGGTGGTCGTCGATCTGGCCGACTTCGATCTGGGCTACGCGCGTTGGGATCTGGTGCTGTCGATATTCGCCCAACCGGCCAGCGCCGTTCGCCAGCGACTCTACCGCCAGTTGCACCAGGCGTTGCGCCCGAACGGCAAGCTGGTGCTGGAATGCAAGGTCGAAACCGATGGTGCGGCCGACAATCGCTACCCTGGCGCGCAGATTCTTTGCGATGAACTCTCGCCCTTGAGCATTTCATTGGTGCGGGAGCAGGAACGCGAGTTGAACGAAGGCCGCTATCACCTCGGCATGAAGCGCACCGCGCAAATTCTGGCGGTGAACGCTGCGCCGGTCGCCGCTGCACCCTAAGCCCGCGACGAAGCGCGCATCATGGTTTAGGCAAGCTAATTCGTGCGTCGCAATATATTGTTTGTTGCGGTGCGGCAATTCCTCTATATTCGGCCCCAGTGTCACCTTGGTCGCAGACCGTCAGGTTAGCTAATCTGATAGGCGATACAACCGATGGCAAGAGAAAAGGGGTCTTCCATGAAACTCGATCTCGCAATGCACGGCAGCGGTTTGGCGCACCCATTTGAACGGCTGGCGCAGGACACCCATGCCCTGGCCAGCGGCGTCTTGCTAATGATGCGGCAGGCCAGGAGCAGGCTGCAGACCGGGTCACGGCCAGCCATAGGCCAAGACGCCGCAACGAGCGAAGCTCAGAACGACGACGACCTCGAGCGAGGAGCCGTCAAGGTAGGCATCCCGCAATGCCATGAAATCTACTGGATGTCCTAGGTCTCGCCGCCCTGCCCCGGCCACTCATCGCTAGCGATGGCTGTGCTTGCGGTGATGGGCGTCGGGGAAATGCGGGTGCCTGTGCCTTTGCGGCTGATGCCAGTGGGCGTGGCTATGCTTGGTTCGCACGCTTAGGGTCAGCTCGTGATGGTGCTGGTGGTGATCGTCATGGACGTGCTCGTGTTCGTGCTCCGTCGTTTCGTGGCTATGTTCATGCACGTGGCTCTCGGTCAGGTAGAGCCAGGTTCCCAAGGCCATCAGTGCGCCGGCGATGAGCAGCGGCGCGGTGATCGGCTCGCCCATCAGCAAGGCCAATGCCGCCCCGAAGAATGGCGCAACCGCGAAGTAGGCCCCGGCGCGTGCCGTGCCGAGGTGGCGTAGCGCGGTGACGAACAAGGTCAGGCTGAGGCCGTAGGCAAAGACACCGACGAGCATCGCGCCGGCCAGGTGCGGCAAGCCTGGCAGAGAAGCGCCCTGCGAATACGCCAGCAGCAGATTGATGCTGCCGGCGACCAGGCCTTTCTGTGCGGCGATCCAGATCGCGTCGGTGAGGGCGATCCTGCGCGTTAGGTTGTTGTCGATGCCCCAAGCGGCGCAGGCACCCAGGATGGACAGCGTCGGCCAAAGCTCGGCGAAGCGCGCCTCCCCTGACCAACTCAGGATAGCCGCAGCGGCGACGATGGCCGCCATGCCCAAGGCGAGGCGCCGGTCGAAATTTTCCTTGAATGCGAACCAGGCGATCAGGGTGGTGAAGACGCATTCCGCATTCAACAATAGCGATGCAGCGGACGCCGACATGCCGCTCAGACCGATCATCAGCAGCACCGGCCCGGCAACGCCTCCCGACAAGATCGCCGCGGCGAACCAGGCGGCTTCGCGTGGCGAAATGCGAACAGCGGGCGCCTTTTTCCAGCGACGGTACAGGCTCAACCCGATGCCCGATCCGAGATAGAGCAGGCCCGCCAGCAAATAGGGATTCACGCCAGCGAGCAGCCCTTTGGCCAGGGGCGTTCCGACACCGAACAGCACCGCTGCGCCGAGTGCCGCAGCGACACCAGGTTGGCGCAAACCCTCTCTCCAATCCATTCGCTCGGCCTTCTACAGGTGGGACGCCTAGCATAGCGCCGCAACCTGCTCAAGAATTCAAGTTTTGCAAAAAAGCTTGCCGAGCCACAGCGGCAAGCTGTTGCTCGCGATTTGCCGCACCCCTATAATGATTTCACATAAGCATTCCACCCAGAGGAGAGATTCATGGTCGCAGTCGACAGCTCAGGGAAATTCGTGCTGACCAGCGCGGATTTCGAACCCAACGGCGCGATCAAGATGGAGCAGGTGTTTGGCGGCTTCGGTTGCACGGGCATGAACATATCGCCCGCGCTTGCCTGGTCTGGCGCGCCTCAGAACACCCAGAGTTTCGCCTTGCTGGTACACGACCCGGACGCACCAACGGGCGGCGCAGGATGGTGGCACTGGCTGGTGGTCAACATCCCCGCGGGCACGTCAGCGCTGACCAAGGATGCGGGCAGAGCGGACGGTTCGAAACTGCCGCAGGGAGCGGTGCAGATCAGCACCGACTTTGGCAGCGTCGGCTGGGGTGGCCCCTGCCCTCCGCTCGGCGACAAAGCGCATCGCTACAACTTTACCTTGTACGCTCTCAACGTCGAGCATCTCGACGTTGCTGGCGCCAGTCCTTCGCTGGTCGGCTATATGGTCAACGGCAACACCCTCGCCAAGACCACTTTGACCGGCATGTTCGGCCGCTAGACGCCCCTAGACTGCAGTTTGGGCTGCGGCCAGTTCGGCGCAGCGCAGCTCGGCCGTCTTCTTCCATAGATCCCAGGCTCTTTTGCCCTGCCCTTCGATCGTCTGGGCGGTGGATCTGCCTTCGGCTTCGCTCATGAAATTGACCGGACCCAGGCGCAAAGCGTCGGTCTGGATACGCGCATTGATCTCGGTGTAGACGGCACGGTAGACGGCGGTGACCAGCGAATCGGCGACCGCGGTCGAGCCGTGCCCGCGCATCAACACCACCGAGCGCTGGCCCAGCACCTGGGCCAGCGATGCCCCGAGGCGGTTGTCGGTGATCAGAAGATCGCTGCCATCGCCGGCGAAATCGCGGATCTCATAGATCGGCGTGCTGGTCCCGAGAAACCCCGCCATATGGCACAGGGCGCGCAGCGGCGAAGTCTGGACGGCGCTGAAGGGCACCACCGCCGGCGAGTGGCTGTGCACGACGGCCATGACATCGGCTCTGGCGCGGTAGATTTCGCCGTGGATGAAGCGCTCCAGATAGACGGCGCGGCCGGCGCCGTTGATCGCCGTGCCGTCGAGTTGAAATTCGACGATATCGGCTGCCGTGACCAGCGCCGGCGCCATGTTCCGCGCCAGCAGGAATCGTTGCGGATCCTTGTCGTGGCGAACGCTGACGTGACCGAAAGCGTCGAGTACGCCCTGGTCATACAAGATGTGGTTGGCGCTGATCAAGTCGCTGATCAGCTGCGGATCAACCGCTGCCGTGGCATTTTCTGCGCCCATCAAAACTCTCCCGATAGATTGATGCGATCTGCGCTCAGCGTCCAAACGCCCGAGCATTGTTTGCTGCTGCCCAACGGCTGCCGCGGTCAGCGTTGCAGTATCTTTCCCAAACGCGCCGCCAGTTGCGCGGCTTCGCCCGCGCCCTGGCCAGCCTGCGCTTTGCCGACGCCCAGATAACGCTCTGCGACCTGCGGGTCATCGAGCAGATCTTTCCCTCCGCCGGCCAGGACGATGCGGCCCGACTCCAACACGTAGCCGCGGTCGGCGATGGCCAGGCTCTGCCGGGCATTCTGCTCCGAGAGCAGGATCGCCATGCCCTGGGCGCGCAAGCCGGCGACCAGGCGAAAGATGCCGCTGACCAAGAGCGGTGACAGTCCGAGCGAAGGTTCATCGAGCAGCAGCAGGCGCGGCCGCGACATCAGGCCGCGGGCGATCGCCAGCATCTGCTGCTGTCCGCCGGAGAGATTGCCGGCCGGCAGTAGCAGCCGCTCGGCGAGCACGGGGAAACGCGCGCACATCTCGGCCAAGCGCTGCGCCGAATCTTCGGCGCCGAGGCGCCGATTGGCGTTGCCGCCCAGCCACAGGTTGTCTTCGATCGTCAGGCCGGCGAAAACCTGCCTGCCCTCCGGCACGTGAGCCAGACCACGCCGCACGCGCTCCTTTGGCGACACGCCGGCGATCTGCTCGCCGTCGAAGACAACTTCCCCGCCACGCACCGGGAGCAGCCCGGATATCGCCTTGAGCAGGGTGGACTTGCCGGCGCCGTTGGCGCCGATCAAGGCGACGATCTCGCCGGCGCGCACCTCCAGACTGGCTTCATGCACCACGGCGTCAGCGCCGTAGCCGGTCGTCAGTCGCCGCACCTCGAGCATCAGTTCGCCGCCTCGTCGATGCCGATATAGGCCTCGATGACCCGGGCGTCGGCCTGCATCTGCGCCGGCGTTCCGCTCGCCAAGAGCTTGCCCGCATCGAGCACCACCACCTGGTCGGCCACACCCATCACCAGCGACATGTTGTGCTCGACCAGGGCCACCGTGATGCCGTTGGCGCGCACCGCGCGCAGCAGAGCCGCGAGTTCGGCGGTTTCGGAGTCGTTGAGACCCGCCGCCGGTTCGTCCAGGAGCAGCAGCCGCGGCCGCGCCATCAAGGCGCGCACCACTTCGAGCAGCTTCTGCGCGCCCATCGGCAGCTCAGAGGCGGCGACGTCGCGCGCCCGCGCCAGCCCGACCAGTTCCAACAGCGCCTCGGCCCGGGCCAGCAGCGTCCGCTCTTCGCGGCGCGCCGCGGGAAGCCAGGACATCTGTTGCAGCGGGCCGGCGCGCAGCTGCAGATGGGCGCCGACCAGGGCGTTCTCGAGCGTGGTCATGCCGGGGAAGATGCGCGCGCTCTGAAAGGTGCGCACCAACCCCAGCGCCGCGATCCGCCCCGGCGTCAGTCGCGCCAGAGACGAACCGTAGAAATGCACTTCGCCGGCGTCGGGCCGAAAGAAATTGGTGATCAGATTGAACAGGGTCGTCTTGCCGGCGCCGTTGGGTCCGATCAAGGCGGTCAGGCTGCCGTGGGGCACGGCGAAAGAGACGCCGTCGACAGCGCGCAGACCGCCGAAGGTCTTGCTCAGGCCGACGACCTCGAGCGCCGTGGCGCTCACGAGGTCTTGCCTCGCGCAGCCGCCCAGTGGCGCAGCCTTTGCACCGTTGCCCCGTAGATGCCGCCGGGCAGGTAGCGCACCGCCAGCACCAGCAGGGCGCCGGTGGCAAAGGTCTTGTAGGTCGCCAGCGGCTGGATCACCGTCGGCAGCAAGGTCAGCAGCGCGGCGCCGGCGAGCGGCCCGATCAGCGTTCCCTCGCCGCCCATGACCAGCATCGCGATCAACTCCAGCGAACGCGGCGTGCCGACCATTTCCGGCGACAGGAAATGAAAGTAGAAGGCGTACAGGCTGCCCGCCAGCGAGGCCAGCGCCGCGCTGATGCACAGCGCGATCAACTTGTAGCGGGCGACGTTGATGCCCAGGGCGCTGGCTGCGGTCTGGTCGGTGCGCACCGCCTGCAGCGCCCGTCCGAAACCCGAACGCATGCCGCCCAGGAGCAGCAGCAGCAGGACCACGATCAGGGCAACCAGCAGGTAGTACATCTTCACCGTGCTGTCGAACACCAGCGGCCCCAGCGCAAAGGCGGGAATGCCGACCAGACCCGAGGGACCGCCGGTCGTCTCGGTGAGGCCGACGGCGAAGGAATCCACCAGCAGGCCGAAAGCCAGCGTCGCCAGCGCCAGGTAGTTGCCGCGCAGGCCCATGGTGAAGAAGGACAGCACGGCGGCGCAGGCGACAGAGAGCAGCATGCCGACGCCGGTCCCGGCCAGCGGCGACCAGCCGTAGTTGGTGGCGAGGATCGCCGCGGCGTAGCCGCCGATGGCCATGAATCCCGCCTGTCCCAGGCTCACCTGGCCGGCGTAGCCCATCAGGACGTCCAAGCCGAGCAGGGCGACATACAGGATGAAGGTGATGACCAGCGAGCTCATCACGCTCTCGGAAGAAACCAACTCGGGCAGCAGCAGCGCCCCCAGCAGCGCGACCGCCGCCAACACGGCGGCGCGGCGCCCTTCCAAGCGCACGATCGGTGGGTAGATGCGTTGCTCCTCGCGCACGTCGCTGCGCCGCGCCAGACCGCCGGCGAACAAGCCGTTGGGCCGCCACAACAGCACCACGAGCAGCAGGCCGAAGGCCAGGGAATTGGCGAACAGCGAGGACACGTAGCCGGCCGCCAGCTGCAGCACGACGCCCAGCAGCAGGCCACCGACGACGGCGCCGACGAAGGAGCCAAGTCCACCGATGGCCACAGCGATGAAGCCGAAGATGGTGAAGAAGCGTCCGGTATCGAACTGCAGCGAGGTGATCGGCCCGACGAAGATGCCGCCCAGACCGCCGATGAAGGCAGCCAGCGCAAAGCTCGCCAGGGTCACCCGCGGCACGGATATGCCCATCAGCCGCGCCGCCAGCGGATTCTCGGCGCAGGCGCGCAGCACCTTGCCGGCGCCCGTGCGCATCAGCAGATACCACAGGGAGGTGAAGACGGTCGCCGCCATGCCGGCGATCCAGAAGCCCTGGGAGGTGACGCGCAGGCCGAACAGTTCGATCGGCGCCTCGCCCGAGAACGCTGCCAAGGCGTAGGGCTGGCTGCCCCAGATCACCAGCACCAGGCCCTCGACCAGGGTCAACAGCCCCGTGGTCATGATCAGCATGCTCGACACCGGCAGCTGGGAAAGCGCTGGTACGAACACGGTCGCACCGATGACGAGGCCGGCGACGCCGGTCAGCGCGCCGCCTCCGACAGCGGCCAGCGCCACCGGCCAGCCGAAGCCGTCCTCCAGCGTATAGGTCAGCAGCGCACCCAATATGCAGAATGCGCCTTGCGCCAGATTGATGGTGCCGGTGACGCGATAGACCAGGGAGAAACCCAAAGCGACAACCGCAAAGACGCTGCCTTGGAGCAGCCCACCGATAACGATCTGCAGCGCTTGGTCCACTTGCTGGCCGCTGGCTATTTCACCAGCGGAATGCCCGTCGGCTGGCTCATGCCTTCCCATCGCTGCTTGGCGGCGTCCCAACGGGTCACCACGGCGTTTTGCACGCTCAGGCCGCGCTGCGGCACCGCCTCGAAGTCGAGCATGCCGTTGATGCCGGCTTGGTTCTTCAGCTGCGCCAGATGCTCGCGCAGCTGCGCCGCGGTGGCGTTGGTCCCGAGCTTCTTCAGCGCATCGATCACCGCCATCGCCGGTCCCCAGGCCAGCGCCGCTGCCTCGTCCGGCGCCGTGTTCTCGGCCCGGTAAGCAGCGTAGAGTTCGTCCTGCGCCTTCTTCACCTCCGGCGCGAGTTTGACGCCGAGGTTGTCCACCGCCCAAAGGCCGACCAGGAAATACAGGTCTTTGGGCAGA
>JAHFRE010000216.1 GCA_023258955.1 Sterolibacterium sp. | reverse complement strand
CCTGCGCCGCCTCCTCGTTGCTGGCGAGATTGGCCCTCGGGTCGCCCAGCACCAGTTGCCCCGTGTGGTCGGTATCGATGAACCGGTATTGGCTGATCGTGTGGCCGGGCGTGGCGGCAACGGAAAACAGCGAGGCCGCGGCCAACAATTGCGAGGTCGCGTGCAGCGAGATCGAGGCGCCGCTAACGGTCGGCGGCGGATCGACCCAGCCGGTCACCACGACGTTGGCGCTGCCCCAGCCCTGCCCGTTGAACGCGGTGATGGTCAGCGAATCCGGCCCGAGGCTGGCGACGTAGCTGAGCTTGGGCAGATCGCCGGCGCTGACGGTGACGGTCCCGGCCTGCTGCTGGGCCGCGCTCGCCAGGTTGGTCGCGCCGTTGAGCTGGATGTGACCGCCGCCGTTGTGATCGACGATCTGGTAGGAAGCCGTCGGCAGCAGATTGGGGTCCTGCACCGAGAACAGGCTGGCCAGCGACAGCGAGTGCCCGACCTGGATCGACTGCGCGTGGGCGGTGACCACCGGTGGCGCGATCGGCGCTGGAAGCGCCGCCGCAGTCGCCGTCGCCGCCGCCAGGCGAAAGACGACGACCGAACTGTTGACCGCGCTGTTGGTGGCGTCGTCGACCGAATGCTCGCCCTGAATGACGATGTCGGCAGCCACACCGTCGTTGGCCGACGGGCCGCTGTTGTCCACCCACTGCGCGCTGTGGCCGCTGCCGGAGGTCACGGTGGCGATGTGCGCGAGCCCGTTGTACCAGCCGAGCTCGACGATGTCACCCGGCTGCAATAGCGCGCGCCAATCACCGCTCTGCTGGGCACCGTTCCACACCACCTGCCATTGGCCGTTGCCGTTGAGATCCGGCGTGCCGAGTCGGGCGCTGGCGACCGGCAGCGAGGCACCGGCGGCGGCCGAGATGTTGCTGGTCAGCAGCCAGCAGCCCTCGACGTTCCACACCTTGCCGATGAAGCTCTTGGCCAGCGCCGCGATCTCCTCCGCCGTGGCGAGGTTGGGCGTCGCGTCGATATAGTCGGTCCGGGTGACGACGTTGAGGTCGGAGAGATGGTTCCAACTCGGGTCCAACCAAGCGCTGTCGTAGGTGGCGCCCGCGACGCCGCTGGTGAACAGGCTCAGATAGACGCTGCGATAGTTCTGCTCGGACGGCGTGAAATTGTAGGAACTCAAGGCCTCGCCGGTATCGCGGGACAGATACTGACCGTTGCGGAAATCGAAATAGAGCGTGGTCGGGTGATATTGGGTTCCGGCGCTGATGCGGCCGCCGTTGGCCGAGTCGAAATGGCCGTAGTCGTAGCTCTGCGCGCCCGAATAGGCGTCGCGATCATAGACGCGGATGGCGAGAACCGGCGCCGGGGCCGCGCCGATATTTACGGAGATCAGCGATGAGAGAGCATAGCTTTGGCCGCCGGAGGCCAGCAGGCTGCTGGCGCTGAATCGAATGTCCGCCACCTTGTCCTCCTACGAGCAGGGTTTGCAAGCGGGTCAAATAGCGCGTTGTCGGCGCCGCGATCGCCGCGCTGGCGCGTCCCTGCAACACTTGCAGTTTAGCGAAATGTGCCCGTCCATGCTGTGCGGTGCTTCACCAGACTGGATGCAAATTGAGCCGCGTTCGCGGCCGAGTTGCGCGCAACCCACCTATGCAAGCCGTTGCATCTTGTTCCGGCTGCGCCCTTGTCAATAGAATCGCGCGCTTATTGCCGTGTGCCAAGAGCGCAGGCCAGAATCGCCCCGGTCTCAATTACTGTAAGGAGTTTCACAAGATGCGCAAGTCATCGCTCGTACTCGCAATCGCCGGACTGCTGTCCGCCAGCGCCCATTGCCAATCCAACGTCACCATGTACGGCGTCCTCGACGCAGACCTCAGCTGGACCGATAGCGGCTACGGCCGCAAGATGGCCGTCGGCACCGGCGGTCTCAGCGCCAGCCGTTTCGGTTTCAAGGGCAGCGAAGACTTGGGCAGCGGCCTCAAGGCGGTGTTCCTGCTCGAGGCGGGCCTCAGCATGGATACCCAGAGCATGGGCAACTCGGCGCCGACCCTGGGTATCAACGCCACCGTGGCATCGACCGGCGGCGCGAACGGGACGGGCCCGCAGATATTCAGCCGTCAGGGCAACCTCGGTCTCGAAGGCAACTGGGGTGGGATCTATTCAGGTAGGCTGTACACGGGCACCTACACCGGCATGACCTCGGTCGGCGACCCGGTCGGGGCCGGTCTGTTCGCGGGCAGCACGGCCACGTCGAGCCACGGCATGACGACCCGGGTGAACAACGGCATCGCCTACAAGACAGCGAACCTGAATGGCTTCTCCGGCTGGTTCACCTACTCGACCGGCGCCGAGAACAACCTTAGCGGCAACGCGCTCACCGCCGCCGGAGCGACCACCAGCAGCAACGACAAGGCGGGGCGCGGCTACGATCTCGCCTTCTTCTATAGCAACGGTCCCTTCAACGCGGTCGCCTCCCTGTGGAGCTTCTACAAGACCAGTTGGCTGACGGCCGGCGAGACCGATTTGGCCAAGGCCAAGGGATCGCTGGTGGCCGCCAACTACGACTTCAAGGTGGTGAAGCTTCATGGCGTCTACCTCGCGGGCAAGATCGACGGTGGCAACTATGAAAACGTCACCAAGTCGTTCAGCAAGACCGGCACTGCTTTTGTCAGCGCCGTCATCCCGCTGGGCGCCGGCAGCATCGTCGTCAACCGCATCGGCTTCGACGACAAGTCGAGCCTCAACAAGGATTTCAACGCCTGGAGCATCGGCTACCTCTACGACCTGTCGAAGCGCACCACCCTCTACGCCGACTACGGCAAGCTGACCAACAACGCAAACTCCACCCAGCCCTTGCTCGACGGCGGCGACAGCGTCGGCAGCTTGAGCGCCGCGGGTCAGGATCCCAGCGGCTTCATGCTGGGAATCCGGCACAAGTTCTAAGCAGCCAGCGGATCGCCGCTCGGCCTCTCTCGTGGGCGCGAACGGGCTGGGGAGCGGGGCTCGCGCGCCGAGCACGGCTCCCCAGCGCCCGCTTGCGCGAGCATATGCAGGCGTTTGCATATGCGGCGAGGGAGTAAAGTGCGAGCGGGGAGAGCGAGCCATGTCGCCAGCTGCAACAAGAAGCCGAGTCAAGCGTGCGACGCTGAACTGGGCCTGGAGTTTTGAACCCGCCCTGAGCGGCGGCGAGGTCGCGCGCCTGCTGCAGCTGCTGGCCGCGCTGCAGCAAACGCCCGCCCTGGGCTACGCTGCCAGCGCCAGCGGCGTTTCCTACCGTGCCGCCTGGGACTTGCTGCGCCGCTGCGAAGCGGCGCTGGGGGCGCCGCTGGTGGTCAAGGAGCGCGGCGTCGGCACGCGCGTGGCGCCGATGGGCGAAGCCTTGCTCCAACTCGACAGCGCCGCGCGGCTGGCGCTGGCCAGCGCCCAGGAACCCTGGGAGCAGCGCATGCAGCGGCTGCTCGCCCCCCTGGCTGTGGCTGCGCCCATCCACCTGCGCCTGATCGCCAGCCACGACCTGGCGCTGGCCGATTGGTTCGAGCGCTTGCGCGGTCTGGACGCCGACCTGCAGTGGCGGGGAAGCGAAGAAGCGCTCGCCGCCCTCGGACGCGATGAATGCGACGTCGCCGGCTTTCATCTGCCCGAACTGTGGACGCCGCTGCAGACAGCGGCCTGGCTCGGGCGCTGGTTGCGCCCGCGCACCCATCTGACGCTACCCTTGATGCGACGCTGCCAGGGCTTGCTGGTCGCCGCCGGCAATCCGCACGGCGTCGAGCGGCTCGCCGATGTCTCGCGGCGCGGATTGAATCTGGTCAACCGCCAGCGCGGTTCCGGCACGCGCAGCCTGTTCGACGAACTGATCGTCGCCAACCACATTCGCCCGGAACGCATCCCCGGCTACCGCCACGAGGAATTCACCCACGAAGCGGTCGCCGCCACCATCGCCGCCGGCCAGGCCGACGTCGGCTTCGGCATCGAGGCGGCGGCGGTGCGCTACGGACTCGACTTCATTCCGCTGGTGTGGGAGCGCTACGGGCTGGCGCTGCAGCCCGACATCGCCGCGAGCGCCAGCGGAGGTCGCTTGTTGCGTGCGCTGCAAGGCGCCGCCTGGCGCCGGCGACTGACGGCGATGCCCGGTTACGCGGCGATCAGCGCGCGACCGCCGGGCCGCTGGGAGGACTTTTCGGCGTAAGCGCAGCGCGCAGCCGGTGATCCGCAGCGGGCACCGCCGCCAGCAGCTTTTGCGTGTAGGGATGTTGCGGACGCAGGTAGATGTCGTCCGAGTTGGCGAGTTCGACCACCTGACCCTGGTTCATCACCATCACCTGGTCCGACATGTAGCGCACCACCGCCAGGTCGTGCGAGATGAAAATGTAGGACAGGCCGAACTCGTCCTGCAGATCCTGCAGCAGGTTGAGCACCTGCGCCTGGACCGAGACGTCGAGCGCCGAGACCGACTCGTCGCAGATGAGGATCTCCGGCTTCATCGTCAGGCAACGGGCGATGGCGATGCGCTGGCGCTGACCGCCGGAGAACTCGTGCGGATAGCGGTGATAGGCGGCCTCGGGCAGTTCGACCCGCGCCAGGATGTCGCGCACCAGGCGCGCGCGTTCGGCCTCGCTGGCGCCGATGCCGTGGATCAGCATCGGTTCGCTCAAGATCTGGCCGACGGTGAAGCGCGGATTCAAGGAGGCGTAGGGATTCTGGAAGACGATCTGGATGCGCCGCTTGTAGGCCTTGAACTCGGCGCGCGACATCGCCAGGATGTCGCGGCCCTCGAACAGGGCCTGGCCGCTGGTCGCTTGGTGCAAGCGCATCAAGGTGAGGCCGACCGTGGTCTTGCCCGAGCCCGATTCGCCGACCACGCCGAGGGTCTTGCCGCGCGCCAGCTTGAAGGAGACGTCCTGCACCGCCTTGAATTCGCGCTTGCCGAACAGGCCCTCGCGCGAGTAGAAGCTCTTGCCCAGGTCCTTCACCTCGAGGATGATGGCCTCGTCACCGCTCAAGCCGCGCGCCCGATCGCCCTGCTCCGCCGGCGCGCCCGCGGCGCCCATGAAGTCCTCGATCACCGCCAGGCGTCGCGGCCGATGGGCCAGCGGCGGACGACACTTGAGCAACGCTCGGGTGTAGGGATCGCGCGGCTGATGGAACACTTCGTCGGTGCTGCCCTGCTCGCGGATGTCGCCGCTGCGCATGACGACCACCCGATCGGCGATCTCGCCGACCACCGCCAGGTCGTGGGTGATGAACAGCACCGACATGCCGTGCTTGTCCTGCAGCGCCACCAAGAGTTCGAGGATCTGCTTCTGGATGGTGACGTCGAGCGCCGTGGTCGGTTCGTCGGCGATCACCAGGCGCGGATTGCAGGCGATGGCGATGGCGATCATCACCCGCTGCTGCTGGCCGCCGGACAGTTCGAAGGGATAGGCGCGGCTCTTCGCCTGCGGATCGGGAATGCCGACCTCGTTGAGCAGTTCCAGCACCCGCACCTGGGCCTGGCGGCGCGACAACCCCAGATGCAGGCGCAGCACCTCGGCGATCTGGCCACCGACGGTGAACACCGGGTTCAGGGAGCTCATCGGCTCCTGGAAGATCATCGAGATGTCGCGACCACGCAGCTGGCGCAGCTCGTTGCGCGGCAGGCGCAGCAGATCGCGACCGCCGTAGAGGATCTGGCTGCCCGGCGCCACCCGCGCGTTCTCGGGCGGCAGCAGGCCGAGGATCGACAGCGAGGTCACCGACTTGCCGCTGCCCGACTCGCCGACCAGGGCGACGGTGGTGTTGGCCGGCACGTCGAAGCTGATGCCGCGCACCGCTTCGAAGCCCGGCGCCGTGCTGCGCTTGTCTTCGCGGAAGGAAACCCGCAGCTCGCGCACCGCCAGCAAGGGCGTCTGATCGATGGCCATGGTCATTTGAGTTTCGGGTCGAGGGCGTCGCGCACGGCGTCGGTGAGCAGCGAGAAGGCGGTCACCAGCACTGCCATGGCGGCGCTGGCCGCCGCCAGTTGCCACCACTTGCCGAGGATCAGCTCGTTTTGCGCCTCGTTCAGCATGCTGCCCCAGGAAGCGACGCCGACCGGCACGCCGAAGCCGAGGAAGCTCAGGATGACCTCGGATTTGATGAAGCCGACGGTGAGTATGGACAGCTGCACCAGGGAAACGTGGCTGACGTTGGGAAAGATGTGCACGAAGATCTTGCGCCCGTCGGAGGCGCCGATCGCCTCGGCCGCCAGCACGTATTCGCGGCTCTTGTGCTTGATGTATTCGGCGCGGATCAGGCGGAAGACGCCGGTCCAACCGGTGAGCCCGAGGATCAGGACGATGGTCAGCACCCCCTTCTGCTGCAGCACCGCCGCCACCGCCAGGATCAACAGCAGATAGGGGATCGAGGTGAAGATGTTGTAGAACCAGTTGAACAGATCGTCGACCCAGCCGCCGTAATAGCCGGCGATGGCGCCGAACAGGGTGCCCAGCACGGTGGCCAGCAGCGCCGCGGAGAGCCCGACCAGGATCGAGGTCTCGGAACCCTTGATGG
>JAHFRE010000215.1 GCA_023258955.1 Sterolibacterium sp. | reverse complement strand
TCGCGGCGTTCAACAGGATCTTGATGTTGACCTCGTGGTCGGAGCAATCGACCCCGGCCGAATTGTCGATGGCGTCGGTGTTGATGCGGCCGCCGGCCTGGGCGTATTCGATGCGGCCGAGCTGGGTGAAACCGAGGTTGCCGCCCTCGACCACCACCTTGCAGCGCAGTTCTCGCCCGTCTACCCGCAGCGCGTCGTTGGCGCGGTCGCCGACCGCGGCGTGGCTCTGGCTGGCCGCCTTGACGTAGGTGCCGATACCGCCGTTGTAAAAGAGATCCACCGGGGCCCGGAGGATGGCGCGCATCAACTGCAGCGGCGTCAGCGACTCGGCTTCCAGTTCGAGCAGGGCGCGCACCGCGGGTGACAGCGCGATGTTCTTGGCGTCGCGGCGAAAGACGCCGCCGCCGGCGGAGATCAGGCTGCGGTCGTAGTCGTCCCAAGAGGAGCGCGGCAGGGCGAACAGCCGCTGGCGCTCGGCGAAGCTCGCTTGCGGATCGGGATGCGGATCGAGAAAGATGTGCCGATGATCGAAGGCCGCGACCAGGCAGATGTGGCGGGAGAGCAGCATGCCGTTGCCGAAGACGTCGCCCGACATGTCGCCGACACCGATGACGCGGAAGTCCTGGCTCTGGGTATCGATGCCCAGTTCGCGGAAGTGCCGCTTGACGCTTTCCCAGGCGCCGCGCGCGGTGATCGCCATCTTCTTGTGGTCGTAGCCGACCGAGCCACCCGAGGCGAAAGCGTCGCCGAGCCAATAGCCGTACTCGGCGGCGACGCCGTTGGCGTAGTCGGAGAAGCTGGCCGTGCCCTTGTCGGCGGCAACCACCAGGTAGGGATCGTCGCCGTCGTGGCGCAGCACATCGGTGGGCGGCACCACCCGGCCCTGCAGCAGATTGTCGGTGAGGTCGAGCAGGCCGCGCAGGAACAGCTTGTAGCAATCGATACCCTCTTCGAGGTAGGCCTCGCGATCGGCGACCGGCGGCGCACTTTTCAAGACGAAGCAGCCCTTGGAGCCGACGGGCACGATCACGGCGTTCTTGACCATCTGCGCCTTCACCAGGGCCAGCACCTCGGTGCGAAAGTCCTCGGGACGGTCGGACCAGCGCAGGCCGCCGCGCGCCACCCGGCCGCCGCGCAGGTGGATGCCCTCGACGCGCGGCGAATAGACGAAGATTTCGAAGAGCGGTCGCGGCTCGGGCAGTTCCGGCACCTTGGCCGAGTCCAGCTTGAACGACAGGTAGGCCTTGCGCCGGCCGCCTTGATCGAATTGGTAGTGGTTGGTGCGCAGCGAGGCTTGGATGACGGCGAGGAAGCGGCGCAAGATCCGGTCCTCGTCGGCGTTCTGTACCTTTTCCAGGGCCGCTTCGATGCCCGCGGCGCAGGCCGCCAGCGCCGCCTCACGATCTTGTGTCTGGGCCGGATCGAAGCGCAGGTGGAACAGTTGCAGCAGCATCTGGGTGATCGCCGCCTGCTTGGCCAGGGTCTGCTCGACGTAGCTCTGGCTGTAGGTGAAGCCGGCCTGCTTCAGGTACTTTGCGTAGGCGCGCAGCACCACGATGTCATCGGCGACCAGCGACGCAGCCAGGGTCAGGCGGTTGAAGCCGTCGTTTTCTACCTGCCGCTTCCAGACGCTCAGGAAAGCCTGCTCGAACTTCGGCTTCACCTCGTCGAAAGCGACGCCCTCGAAGCGCTGCGTCAGACCGAAGTCGTGGATGTGGATCGACGGTCCGTCGCGCCGCTCGATCACGTAGGAGCGTTCGCTGTCGACCTCGACCCCCATGTTCTCCAGCATCGGCATGCTGCCCGACAGCGGTACCGCGGCGTCGCGACGATAGAGGCGCAGCCGCAAGGTCGCCGCGCCGCTCTGGCCGCTGGGCAGGTAGAGCGCCAGTGCCAGCGGCTCGGCCTCGCTCAGGGTCTCCATCTGGCCGAGGTCGAACACCGCCTGGTCGACCGACACGTCCTCGCGATAGGCCGCCGCCAGGGGCAGAACCAGGTGTTGCATCAGGGCGCTGGCGG
Organism: Sterolibacterium sp.; assembly: GCA_023258955.1. Classification (GTDB taxonomy): domain Bacteria; phylum Pseudomonadota; class Gammaproteobacteria; order Burkholderiales; family Rhodocyclaceae; genus CAIYYX01. Next base: position 4,583 of record JAHFRE010000215.1, on the reverse strand, counting down.
CGTCCTCGCCGCGCAGTTGCGCCAGGGTCTCCTGCACCCCCTCCTCCCAGGGACGCAGTGCGTCGGCGATACTCGCCTCCAGCGCCTTCAAATCGATCGCGCTGCGCACCCCCGGGGCGGTGCGCACCAGCATGTGCACCCGCGCCAGCACCGAGTCGGACAGCTGCAGGTTGAACTCGACGCTGTCGCCGCCGAAGGCGCGCTTCAAAATGTCCTGCAGCTTGACCCGGGTCTGCGTGTTGTAGCTTTCGCGCGGCAGGAAGATCAGGCAGGAGTAGAGGTGGGCATAATCGTCGCGGCGCACGAACAGCCGGGTGCGCGCCCGTTCGCCCAGGCGCAGGATGCCCAGCGCCGTGTGGTAGAGGTCCGCCTCGCCGATGGCCAGCAACTCGTCGCGCGGCAGGTTTTCGAATATCGATACCAGGGACTTGCCGGCGTGACTGTGCTGCGGGAAACCGGCGCGCGCCAGGGTGCGCGCCAGCTTTTGCCGCAGCAGCGGCATCGCCTGCGGCGAAGCGTGGTAAGCGCTGGAGGTGTACAGACCGACGAAGCGGTGCTCGCCGCAGACCCGTCCGTCGGCGTCGAAGCGCTTGACGCCGACGTAGTCGAGGTAGCCGGGGCGGTGCACCGTCGCCCGCGCCGTGGCCTTGGTCAGCACCAATAGCTGCGGCTGCCGCGCCAGGGCGCGGATTTCCGGCGGCAGATCGCGAAAGCCGACCGACACGCCCTGTCGCGGTTCGCGCAGGATGCCCAGACCGGAGTTGGGCACGATGCGCAGGACGTCCTCGCCCCCCTCGGTCACCAGTTCGTATTCCCTGTAGCCCTGAAAGGTGAAGTGGTTGTCGGCCAGCCAGGTGAGAAACTCGCGCCCCGTGTCGATTTCCTCGAGCGGCACGGCGCGCGCCGCGGTGCCCATGGCGGCAACGATCTGGCCGACCTTGGCCGCCATCTGCAGCCAGTCGCCGACCACCGCGCGCACGTCGCCGAGCACGGCGCGCAGTCCCTCGGTCAAGGATTGCAGGCGCTCCGGATCGGCTATCCGCTGCAGCTCGATGTGGATCCACGACTCCTGCTTCGAGCCGGCTTGGCGATCGCCCTGGGCTGGGTCGAGCCGCTCGCAAATACCGCGCGCGTCGCGCTCGGTAGTGAACAGCGGATGCAGCACGAATTGCGCGGCGCCGCCCTGGCGGGTGATCTCCATGCTGACGGTGTCGACCAGGAAGGGCATGTCGTCGTTGATGCACTCGACGACCGTGGTCGCGGCGCTCCAACCGTCCGCCTCGGGACGCGGATTGAACACCCTAAGCTTGGGCGCGCCGGCGCTGAATTCGTGGCCGAAGCGCCATTGTGACAGCGCCGCGGCGCACCAGGTGGCGGCACCGCGGCTGAGAAATTCTTCGCTGTCGACGTCGTCGAAATAGTGGGCGACAAACCGTCGCGCCTGATCCGCGTCGGGGTCCTTGACCGATTCGCCCGCGAGAGCCTGGATTTCGGCGATCAATGCCGCCTTCTTCGCATCGACGCTATCGTCCATTGCCGCCTCCCCGCGTGGCCCAATACGGCAAACTATAGCGCGTCTAGCACGTATCTGGTGCTAGCACGTAGCAGGTGCCAGCACGTATCTGGTGCTAGTACGTAGCAGGTGCCAGCACGTAGCAGGTGCTAGCACGACTCAGGTGCTAGGCGGTCTTCGCCTCGGCCAGACCCAACTCGCGCTTCATCTGCTCGCGCATCAGATACTTCTGGATCTTGCCGGTGATGGTCATCGGAAAGGCCTCGACGAAGCGGACGTGGCGCGGAATCTTGTAGTGGGCGATCTGACCCTTGCAGAAGTCGCGCAGCTCCTGCTCGGTCAGCGTCATTCCGGCGCGGAGGATGATCCAGGCGCAGAGTTCCTCGCCGTACCTGGCGTCGGGCACGCCGATCACCTGCACGTCCTGCACCTTGGGATGGCGATAGAGAAATTCCTCGACCTCGCGCGGATAGATGTTCTCGCCGCCGCGGATCACCATATCCTTCAAACGACCGACGATGTTGCAGTAGCCGGCGGCGTCGATCGTCGCCAGATCGCCGGTGTGCATCCAGCCGGCGACGTCGATCGCCTCGCGCGTCCTCGCCTCGTCGCCCCAGTAGCCGAGCATTACCGAATAGCCGCGGGTCAGCAGCTCGCCGGTGACGCCGCGCGCCACGACCCGACCCTCGACATCGACGATCTTCACCTCGACGTGCGGCTGGATGCGGCCGACGGTCGACACGCGCAGCTCGAGCGGATCATCGACCGAACTTTGAAAAGATACCGGCGAGGTCTCGGTCATGCCGTAGGCGATGGTCACCTCGCCCATGTGCATCTGCGCCACGACCCGCTTCATCACCTCGACCGGGCAGGGGCTGCCGGCCATGATGCCGGTGCGCAGCCGGGAAAGATCGAAGCGGGCGAACTCGGGATGGTCGAGCATGGCGATGAACATGGTCGGCACCCCGTGCAGCGCCGTGCAGCGCTCGGCCTGCACCGTCTCCAGCGTCGCCAGGGGATCGAAGCCCTCGCCGGGGAATACCATGGTCGAACCGTGGGTCAAGCAGGCCAGCACGCCCAGCACCATGCCGAAGCAATGGTAGAGCGGCACCGGTATGCACAGCCGGTCATCCGGGGTCAGGCGCATCGCTTCGCCGATGAAGTAGCCGTTGTTGAGTATGTTGTGGTGGGACAGGGTCGCCCCCTTGGGCTGGCCGGTGGTGCCCGAGGTGAACTGGATGTTGATCGGTTCGTCGAACTGCAGGCGTTCGCCGCGCGCCGCGAGTTGGCTCAACTCATCGGGGCTGGGGGGCTGCATCAACTCGCCGAAGTTGATCATTCCCGGTGTCTGCTGCTCGCCGAGGCGGATCACCATTTGCAGCTGCGGCAAGCGCTGGCTGTTCAACTCGCCCGGTTTGCAGCTGGCCAACTCCGGTGCCAGATCGTTGATGATCTCCAGGTAGTCGCTGGCCTTGAACGCCGGCGCCAGGATCAGGGCGCGTGCCGCAACCTTGTTCAGCGCGTATTCGAGCTCGGAGCGGCGATAGGCCGGATTGATATTGACCAGGATCAGGCCGGCCTTGGCCGTGGCGAACTGGGTCAGCAGCCATTCCTGGTTGTTCTGCGACCAGATGCCGACACGCTCACCGGCCGCCAGACCCAGGCGCATCAGACCGCAGGCCAAGGCGTCGACCGCAGCGCGCAACTCGGCGTAGGTCAGGCGCACGCCCTGATGGCGCACCACCAGCGCTTCGCGCCCGCCGTGGGCGGCGCAGATCGCGTCGAAGTGGCCGCCGATAGTGCTGCCGATCAAGGGCAGGGCCGAGGCGCCGTGAACGTAGCTGCCGCTTTCCATCTACTTGCCCTCCTCGACCACCCCGCTCAGGGTGAACAGCAGGTCACCCGCTGCGCCCACCGCCAGCGCCGTCAGGTTGGCGCGGTCGGACCGGTTGGCTGCGACGAAGCTACGCCCGCTGTCGCGGCTCGTCAGATTGGTGCCGGCGTTGCCGATCAGGCGCAGGCTGGCGTCGGCTTTCTGGCTGATCGCCGTGATCGACTGCTGGGTGCCGGTGGGGATCTCCTTCCAGCTCAGGCCGCGGTCTTCAGAGCGATAGACGTGGCCGCGCATGCCGGCGGCGACGACGGCGCCGTCGGCCAGCACCATCCCGGTCCAGAAGGAACCGCGATTGTCGGTCTGCACGGCTTTCCAGTTGCGCCCGCTGTCCTCCGAACGCAACATCGTCCCCGACTCGGCGGCGACCAAGAGCAGCCCGTCCTTGCCGGCAAACAGCGACATGAAGTGCTTCTCGCCGACCTCGCCGTCGACCAGGCGCCGCTCCTTCCAGGTCTTGCCGCCGTCTTCGGTCTCCAGCGTCAGACCGAACTGGCCAACCACCATGCCGTGCTGCGCGTTCTCGAACCATAGCGACAGCAGCACCCGTTCCTTGCCCGGCTCCTCGCGCAACAGTTGCCAGGTCTCGCCGCCGTCACCGCTGGTGAGCACCGTGCCATCGTGGCCCACCACCCAGCCGCGCTGGTCGTCGATGAAGTAGACGCTGGTCAGCACCGCGCGCGTGGGCACCAGCTTGGCCTGGCGAAAATGCTTGCCATCGTCGGAAAGGATGATGATCCCGTAGTCGCCGACCGCCACCACCCGGCGGCCGGCGTTGGTCGCGGCGATGATCGGTGCTTTCTCGGCCTGATTCAGTTGCGGCGCGTTGCGCCAGATCTGCATCGGCTTGGCCGGCGCATCCGCCGCCAGCAGCAGCGCCGGCGTGACGCCGATCGACAGCAGCGCCGCGCCCAGTAACAGATGTCTCTTGCCCATGGCTCAGCGTTCCTCAGTGGCCAATGGCCGGCGCGCGCACCGGGCCCTTGCGCGGGAACAGGGAATCGAGCTTGACCGCGAAGGCCGGCAGCACGGTGATGGCCATCAGCATGTTCATCATGAACATGAAGGTCAGCAGGATGCCCATGTCGGCCTGGAACTTGAGGTCGGAGAAGGACCAGGTGGCCACCCCGACCGAGAGGGTGATGGCGGTGAACACCGTGGCGATGCCGACCTCGCGCA
>JAHFRE010000214.1 GCA_023258955.1 Sterolibacterium sp. | reverse complement strand
GATGGAACTGTTGCCGATGCGCTCGACCTGCAAGGTCAGGGTGATGACCTCGCCGATCTTCGAGGGCGTGACGAAGTCGCACTGAATGTTGACCATCGGCAGGCCCATCTGCCGCTCGGTGATGAAGTGCGCATAGTCGATGCCCAGCGCGTGATTGAACCAGTCTTCGACCAGGCCGTTGAACATCACGAAGTAGTGCGGATAGAAGATGATGCCCGCCGGGTCGCAGTGCGAGAAACGCACCAGCATGTCGCTGTAGAAGGTGTCTTTGTTCATGTCGGATCGGTCGGTTGGGATTTGGCGCGGGAGCGAAACTTGGCCCTGAACTTTGCCAGCTTCGGTGCCACCACCGCCTGGCAATAGGGTTGCCGCGGATGCAAGGCGAAATAGTTCTGGTGGTGCGTCTCCGCCGGCCAGAACGCCGCGGCGGGGTTGATCTCGGTGACGATGGGCTGGGAGGAGTGATGCGCTGCCTGCTCGGCGATCACCTGGCGCGCCAGGGCTTCCTGCGCCGGCGTCTGGAAGAAGATCGCCGAGCGGTACTGGGAGCCGACGTCGTGGCCCTGGCGGTCGGGCGTGGTCGGGTCGTGGATGGCGAAGAACACCTCGAGCAGGTCCCGGTAGGTCAGCAACTCGGCGTCGTACTCTATGCTCACCGCCTCGGCGTGGCCGGTGGCTCCGCTGCAGACCTGCTCGTAGCTCGGATGGGCGCGGGCGCCGCCGCAGTAGCCGGAGGTGACCCGCAGCACCCCGATCAGCTCGGCGAAAACCGCTTCCAGGCACCAGAAGCAGCCGCCCGCCAACACCGCTATTTCCCGTTTTGCCATCGCCTTTCCCCTATTTGGGCCGCTTGTCGATGACCCGCTTGGCCTTGCCGATCGAGCGCTCGATGCTGCCCGCGTCGACAATGCGCACCTCGGTGGTGACACCGATGTAGGACTTGATGTGGTGCTGCAGCTCCATCGCCACCTGCTGCCGCTCGGACTTGGTGGCGTTGGCGTGGGAGGGCTTCAGCTCGACCAGCACCGCCAGGTCGTCGAGATGACCCTCGCGCGATACCTCCAGCAGGTAGTGCGGCGACAGGCTGGGCCGCTTCAGCACCACCTCCTCGATCTGCGAGGGGAAGACGTTGACCCCGCGGATGATCAACATGTCGTCGGAGCGGCCGGTGATCTTGCCCATGCGCCGCATCGAACGCGAGGTGGGCGGCAACAGGGTGGTCAGATCGCGGGTGCGGTAGCGGATGATGGGCAGCGCTTCCTTGGTCAGCGAGGTGAACACCAACTCACCCAGTTGGCCGTCGGGCATGGGTGCGCCCGTCGTCGGGTCGACGATCTCCGGGTAGAAGTGGTCTTCCCAGATCACCGGACCGTCCTTGCTCTCGATGCACTCGGAGGCCACCCCCGGTCCCATCACCTCGGACAGGCCGTAGATGTCCACCGCGTCGATGTTCAGGCGCCGCTCGATCTCCTCGCGCATCACCTGGGTCCACGGCTCGGCGCCGTGCATGCCGACGGCGAGCGAGGTCTTGGCCGGATCCAACCCCTGGCGCTCGAACTCGTCGGCGATGGCCAGCATGTAGGAGGGGGTGACCATGATGATGTGCGGTTCGAAATCGACGATCAACTGCACCTGGCGCTCGGTCTGGCCACCGCCGAAGGGGATCACCGTGCAGCCGAGGCGCTCGGCCCCGTAGTGGGCGCCGAGGCCGCCGGTGAACAGGCCGTAGCCGTAAGAGTTGTGCACCTTGTGGCCGGGGCGGCCGCCGGCGGCGTAGATCGAGCGCGCCCCGAGGTCGGCCCAGCGGTCGAGATCGCCGCGGGTGTAGCCGACCACCGTCGGCTTGCCGGTGGTGCCGGAGGATGCGTGGATGCGCAGCACCTTCTCGCGCGGCACCGCGAACATGCCGAAGGGGTAGGTGTCGCGCAAGTCGATCTTGCTGGTGAATGGAAACTTGGCCAGGTCGGCCAAGCTCTTCAGATCGTCCGGGTGCACGCCGGCGGCGTCGAACTTCGCCTTGTAGTGGTTGACGTTGTTGTAGGCGTGGGCGAGCGTGCTCTTCAGACGTTCGAGCTGCAGCGCCGAAATCTCGTCGCGGCTGGCGACCTCTATCGGATCGTAGTTGGCGGGTGTCGCGGCTGCCATGCGGGTCTCCTCGGTTTGGCGTTTATATTTTCTCTATGATCAGGGCGATGCCCTGGCCGACGCCGATGCACATGCTGCACAGGGCGTAGCGGCCGCCCGAGCGGGCCAGTTGATACATCGCCGTGGTGGCCAGGCGGGCGCCGCTCATGCCCAGCGGGTGGCCGATGGCGATGGCGCCGCCCTGCGGGTTGACCCGCGGGTCGTCGTCGGCCAGCCCCAGGTCGCGCGTCACCGCCAGCGCCTGGGCGGCGAAGGCCTCGTTCAACTCGATCACCGCCATCTGTTCGAGGCTCAGACCGGTGCGCCCGAGCAGCTTCTTGATCGCCGGCGCCGGACCGAAGCCCATGATGCGCGGCGCCACACCGGCGGTGGCCATGCCGACGACGCGGGCGCGCGGCGTCAAGCCGTGCTTCGCCGCCGCCTGGCCGCTGGCCAGGATCAGGGCGCAGGCGCCGTCGTTGACCCCGGAGGCGTTGCCAGCGGTGACCGTCAGGTCCGGGCCGTTGACCCCCTTCAGCTTGGCCAGTTGCTCGGGCGTGGTGTCGGGACGCGGGTGTTCGTCGGTGTCGAATATCCTGACCTCGCCCTTCTTACCCGGCAGCTCGACCGGCACGATCTCCTCATTGAAACGCCCGGCGGCGCGCGCTGCCGCCCAGCGGGCCTGGCTCCTCAGGGCGAAGGCGTCCTGGTCGGCGCGCGAGATCTTGAAATCGGCGGCGACGTTGTCGGCCGTCTCCGGCATCGACTCGGTGCCGTAGCGGCTGGTCATCAGCTTGTTCACAAAGCGCCAGCCGATGGTGGTGTCGTAGATGTCGGCGCGGCGCGAGAAGGCGGCGTCGGCCTTGCCCATGACGAAGGGGGCGCGGCTCATCGACTCGACGCCGCCGGCCAGCATCAGCCCGGCCTCGCCGCTGGTGATGGCCCGCGCCGCCGTGCCGACGGCGTCGAGGCCGGAGCCGCAGAGGCGGTTGATGGTCGCGCCCGGCACCGCCACCGGCAGGCCGGCGAGCAGCAGCGCCATCCGCGCGACGTTGCGGTTGTCCTCGCCGGCCTGGTTGGCGCAGCCGAAGATGACGTCGTCGACCGCCGACCAGTCCAGATCGGGATGGCGCGCGATCAGGGCTTTGAGCGGCAGGGCGGCCAGGTCGTCGGTGCGCACTTGCGCCAGGCTGCCGCCGTAGCGGCCGATGGGAGTGCGCACGGCGTCGCAGATGAAAGCTTCGTTCATGGGGATCATTCCCTGTTGTCGGTGGTGGAGTCGTTGAAGAAATGCCCCTTGATTCGCGTCGAGCGGCCGCGGAACAGGGCGATGCTGCGGCCGGCCAAGTCGTGCACTTCGGCGTCGTAGATGCCGGCGCGTCCGCCCTGGCTGCGCACCCGGCACAGGCCCAGCAGCACGTCGCCGGTGTGCGCCGGGGCGAGGAAGCTGATGTCGGCGCCGGCGGCCACGGCGCGCTGGTTGTCGCTATTGCAGGCGTAGGAGAAGGCGGCGTCGGCGAGGGTGAAAATGAAGCCGCCGTGGCAGATGCCGTGGCCGTTGACCATCTCCGGGCGCACGGTCATGCGCAGGCGGGCCAACCCCGGCGCCACTTCCAGCAGTTCGATGCCGAGTCCGCGGGCGGCGTGGTCTTCGGCCCACATGAGGGCGGCGCAGCGCTCGGCGATCTGCTGTGCCGATGGCGGCGCGCTGGGCGAAGCTGGCGGTGGCGGGCGGGGCATCGCGTTTTATGCTACAGGATGGTCGTATCGAAGGAGCGAAACTGTATCATGATTTGGCCGCGGTACCGTTGGGCCGCGGCGCCGGCGCGGTGGGCAGGAGTAAGATGGCGGTCCCTTTTTACCACCCGAAGCAGACCATGGTCAAAGTGTACAGCATCGACGGCCTTACCCCGGTGGTCGATCCGACGGCTTTCGTGCACCCCTCGGCCGTGCTGATCGGCGACGTCATCGTCGGTCCGGGTGCCTACATCGGCCCCTGTGCCAGCCTGCGCGGCGACTTCGGCCGGTTGCGCATCGGCGCCGGCGCCAACTTCCAGGACTGCTGCGTGATGCACGGCTTCCCCGGCTCCGACACCGTGGTCGAGGAGGACGGCCACATCGGTCACGGCGCCATCTTGCACGGTTGCGTGGTCAGGAAGAACGCCATGGTGGGCATGAACGCCGTGGTGCTGGACGGTGCCGTGGTCGGCGAATCGGCGATCGTCGCCGCGCAGGCGATGATCCGCGCCGGCATGGAGATTCCGCCGCGTACCCTGGTGGCCGGGGTGCCGGGCAAGGTGCTGCGCGAACTCAACGCCGAGGACCTGGCCAGAAAGCGCCACGGCACGGCGCTCTATCAGAATCTGACGCGGCGCTGCCTGGCCAGCCTGCAGTTGGTCGATGCCCTGCCCGCGGCGGACCCGCAGCGGGAGCGGCTGCACCTGCCGGAACTGCTGCCGATCGGCGCGAGCGGCGCTGGCCGGCCAGCGGAGCGCTAGGCGCGCTGTGATAAAATCGCCGGCTTTACCGAGTCGGCGCTCGATCAACATGCCGTTGCAGCAGCCATCAGTGCCAAGCAGTCCCAAGCGCCCCTTCCGCTTCAAACTTCCAACGAGCAAGGAACAAGCATGAAAATCCATGAGTACCAGGGCAAGGAAATCCTGAGGAAGTACGGTGTGCCGACGCCGCGCGGCGTCCCCTGCTTCAGCGTCGATGAGGCGGTGGCGGCGACGGCCACCCTCGGCGGCAAGGTCTGGGTGGTGAAGGCGCAGATCCACGCCGGCGGCCGCGGCAAGGGCGGCGGAGTCAAGGTCGCCAAGTCGCCCGAGGAGGTCAAGCAGTACGCCAGCCAGATTCTCGGCATGCATTTGAAGACCCACCAGACCGGGCCGGAGGGGCAGAAGGTGCGTCGCCTGCTGATCGAGGAGGGCGCCGACATCAAGAAGGAACTCTACGTCGGCATCGTCGTCGATCGGGTCTCGCAGCGGGTCTGCATCATGGCCTCGAGCGAGGGCGGCATGGACATCGAGGAGGTCGCGGCCAAGACCCCGGAGAAGATCCACAAGGCGCTGGTCGATCCAGCCAGCGGCTTGAAGGACGCGGAAGCCGACGACCTGGCGCGCAAGATCGGCATCCCGGAGGCCTCCTTGGCCCAGGGACGCAAGGTGCTGCAAGGACTCTACCAGACTTTCTGGGAGACCGACGCCAGCCTGGCCGAGATCAATCCGCTGATCGTCACCGGCGACGGCCGCGTGGTCGCCCTCGACTGCAAGCTCAACTTCGACTCCAACGCGCTGTTCCGCCATCCCGAGATCGTCGACATGCGCGACCTCGACGAGGAAGACGCGGCCGAAATCGAGGCCTCGAAGTTCGACCTCTCCTACATCTCGCTCGACGGCAACATCGGCTGCCTGGTCAACGGCGCCGGCCTGGCGATGGCTACCATGGACACGATCAAGCTGTTCGGCGCCGAGCCGGCCAACTTCCTCGACGTCGGTGGCGGCGCCACCACCGAGAAGGTGACCGAGGCTTTCAAGATCATGCTGAGGAACCCCAAGGTGCAGGGCATCCTGGTGAACATCTTCGGCGGCATCATGAAGTGCGACACCATCGCCGAGGGCGTCGTCGCCGCGGCCCGCGAGGTCAAGCTGGCGGTGCCGCTGGTGGTGCGCATGCGCGGCACCAACGAGGACATCGGCAAACAGATCCTGAAGAACTCCGGGCTGCCGATCATTTCCGCCGACACCATGGACCAGGCTGCCGAGAAGATCGTTGCCGCCGTGTCAGGCAAGTAAAGGAAGAAGACCATGTCGATACTCATCAACAAGGACAGCCGCGTCGTCACCCAGGGCATCACCGGCAAGACCGGACAGTTCCACACCCGCATGAGCCGCGAGTACGCCAACGGCAAAGCCTGCTACGTCGCCGGCGTCAATCCGAAGAAGGCCGGCGAGGACTTCGAGGGCATCCCGATCTACGGCAGCGTCAAGGACGCCAAGCAGCAGGCCGGCGCCAACGTCTCGGTGATCTATGTGCCGCCGCCGTTCGCCGCCGCCGCCATCTGGGAGGCGGTGGACGCCGACCTGGACCTGGTCATCTGCATCACCGAGGGCATCCCGGTGCGCGATATGGTCGAGGTCAAGGCCAAGATGCAGAAGTTCAACAAGAAGACGCTGTTGGTCGGACCGAACTGCCCCGGCGTGATCACGCCCGACGAGATCAAGATCGGCATCATGCCCGGTCACATCCACAAGAAGGGCCGCATCGGTGTCGTCTCGCGCTCCGGCACCCTGACCTACGAGGCGGTCGGCCAGTTGATGGATCTGGGCCTGGGTCAGTCGACCTGCGTCGGCACCGGCGGCGATCCGGTCAACGGACTCAAGCACATCGACGTGCTGCGCCTGTTCAACGACGATCCGGAGACCGACGCGGTGATCATGGTCGGCGAGATCGGCGGCTCGGACGAGGAGACCGCCGCCGAGTGGG
>JAHFRE010000213.1 GCA_023258955.1 Sterolibacterium sp. | reverse complement strand
GTCTACGACGTGACCATGCCCAACGGCAAGGTTCACCAGCGCGCCGGCTGCCAGTTCCTCAATCTGCCAGGGCCGATGATGACCCTGATCCAGCGCTACATCATCCAGATCGAGCGCGAGCGCAAAGCTAAGGAACTCTGACGGCGAGCATCTGCCGAAAAGCCGCGAACACCTTGCGCATCTGCGGCGGCTTGTAGGGAAACAGCTCGGGCGGATCCATGAGGTGCACCACCGCGCCGGTATCGACTTCGAACACCAGCAGCCGGCCGTCGCCCATCTCGGCGCAATCGACGACCAGGTAGTCCAGACCCAGACGCTCGGCGATCGCCGCCAACGGCTGGGCGTGGCGGCGTCCAAAGCCGCTGTCGAAGTTCTCCATGAAGTCCGCCTCTTCCGCCCTCTTGGCGGCATCGCCGTTCATGTCGGCGTTGAGGTAATGCACCATCCAATGCGCGGAGATGGCCATGTGCACGGCGTAGGGGCGCGCGTCGATCAGCACCACACGATACTTGCGAAACCGGCCGTCGGCGCCGCGGTAATCCACGAAGGGCGACACGAAGAATTCTTCGGCTGCGGTCGCTGCGAGGTAATCGCCCAGATCCGCCATCGCCTCGAGCTTCGCCAATCCCTTGCCGGCGTGGCTGTCCAGCGGACGGGCGATCAACGGAAAGGCCAGGTCGGCAGCGTTCGCCGCCAGCGCAGCGCGGCCCAGCCGGAGCGTAGCCGGCAGCAGCAGGCCGGGCACTGCGGCGAGCGTTCGGCAAACCCGGTCGCGGGCGCTGGCGGCGATCATTTGCGGCCGGTTGAGCACGGGGCGCGGCCAGTCGGCGACGACCGGCGCCAGGGCCGCCAGCAGTTCGTGGGTGTCCGCCGATTCGCCGGCGGCGACAAACATGACGTCGTGGTCCGGCAAACTCGGCGGTAAGGGCAGGTCTGCGCCCACATAGAGCATGTCGAGCGCGATGTCGCTGTCTTCGAGCAGGAAATCCAGCGGCGCGTTGGTCATCAGATCGCCGGGCGCCATCAGCGCCAGCATTTTGATGCCTGCTTCACCCGCCGGCGCCGGCAGGTGATAGAGGGAGTTCAGCGACAGCGCCTGCCCCTGCGCTGCCAGGCCCAGCGCCACCTGCCCCACGAGCTGCAGGAGGCAGGACAGGTCCATCCAGGCGTTGGCGTCGCCGCTCTCGGCACGGGCGCGCAATTGTCGGCCGATAGGCGCGAGGTCGACGCCGGCGAACGCCAGGCTCATCAGGGTCGCCTGGCCGATCAGCGCGCCCTGCAGCTCGGCGCGCGCCGCGGCAGCCTGCAACGCCGCCACCCGCGCCGAGAGGGCTGCGTTCAGCGGTCCACCTCGAGCACGATCTTGCCGATGTGGCGGTTGCTCTCCATCAGCGCGTGGGCTTCGGCGGCGCGCGCCAGCGGGAAGCAGGCGTGTATGTGGGGGAGCAGGCGGCCCGCTGCCAGCGCCGGCCAGATCTCGCGCTGGAGCGCTGCGGCGATATTCGCCTTCTCGGCGATGGTGCGCGGCCGCATGGTCGAGCCGGTGATCAGCAGGCGCTTCAACATCACCGGCATGAAATCGAAGGAGGTCTTCGAACCTTCGAGAAAGGCGATCAGCACCAGGCGGCCGTCGCGGCGCAGGACGCTGAGGTCCTTCTGCAGGTAGGCGCCGCCGACCATGTCCAGCACCACATCGACGCCTTCGCCGTCGGTGTCTGCCTTGACGCGCGCGGCGAAGTCCTCTTCCCGATAGTTGATGGCCCGAGTCGCGCCGAACTCAACGCAGAACTTGGCCTTCTCCTCGCTGCCGACGGTGACCAGCGCCTCGACACCCAAGTGTTTGGCCAACTGGATGGCGGTCAGACCAATGCCGCTGGCGCCACCGTGCACCAGCAACCGCTCGCCGGCCGTGAGATGGGCCATGTCGACCAGATTGGCCCAGACGGTGAACCAGGTCTCGGGCAGCGCCGCCGCCTGTGTCAGCGACATGCCGGTCGGAATCGGCAGGGCGTGGGCCGCCGGCGCCACGCAATACTCGGCATAGCCGCCGCCCGGCACCAAGGCCGTGACCGCATCGTCGAGCCGCCACTGCTCGACCCCCTCGCCCAGCGCCGCGACCCTTCCCGCCACCTCGAGCCCTAGGATGGGCGAGGCGCCCGGCGGCGGCGGATAGCGGCCGGAGCGTTGCGCCACATCGGGCCGATTGACGCCGGCGGCGTGCACCTCGATCAGGATCTCGCCAGGACCGGCAAGCGGCGCCGGACAATCCGCGAGGACCATGGATGCGGCGCTGCCATCGCCGCCGTGGCTGACATATTTCACCCTCGCTACTCGATGCGGCAGGCCTGGTCGAAAGCCAGGCGAGGATTGCGCCGATGGAGCTTGGCGGCATCGCCATAGCCGAGATTGCAAACGAAGTTGGCGCGCAGCTTGCCGTCGGCGAAGAAAGCCGCGTTGAGTCGGTCTTCGTCGAAACCCGACATCGGCCCGCAATCAAGGCCCAGCGCGCGCGCGGCGAGAATGAAGTAGCCGCCCTGGAGGCTGCTGTTCCTCATCGCGGTCGCCGCGATCGCCTGCGGCTTGCCGGCGAACCAGGAGCGCGCGTCGGCCTGCGGATACAGCTGCGGCAAACGCTCGTAGAACTCCATGTCCATGGCGATGACGGCGGTAACCGGCGCCGCCCGCGTCTTATCGACGTTGCCCGGTGCCATGCAGGGCAGCAATTTCTCCTTGGCCACCGCGGAGCTTACGAAGACGATGCGCGCCGGCGAACAATTAGCGCTGGTCGGCCCCCATTTCATCAGCTCGTAAAGTTCGTGCAAGAGTTCGACCGCGACCGGTCTGTCGCTCCAGACGCTGTGGGTGCGCGCCTGAACGAGCAGTTGGTCGAGCGCCGATTGTTCCAGTTTCATCGCGGTTGCCTCCGTGTTGGATTTTGACATTAGTCGAATCCTGGCGTAATAAGGACATTATAATTGCTGCACTGCGGGAGGAAATCATGGACCAAGCCTATATCGAGAATCGCACCTACGCCGAAATCAACATCGGCGACAGCGCAAGGCTGACGCGGACCCTGCGTCCGGAGGACATCCAACTGTTCGCCATCATGTCGGGTGACGTCAATCCCACCCACGTCGATCCGGAGTATGCCCGTTCCTCCTCGTTTCGCGAAGTGGTCGCACACGGCATGTGGGGCGGCACCCTGATCTCCAGCGTGCTCGGCACACAGTTTCCGGGCCCGGGCACGGTGTACATCGACCAGTCCCTGCACTTCTCACGGCCGGTGGCGCTGGGCGACACGGTCACCGTGGTCGTCACCTGCCAGAAGAAGTTCGATCATAACAACCACATCGTCTTCGACTGCCTGTGTACCAACCAGGATGGGCTCGAAGTGATCCGCGGTTCGGCCGAGGTGCTGGCGCCGACCGAGAAGGTGCGGCGGCACCGCATCGCCATGCCCGAGTTCACCATGAACGATCGCCAGGCGCGCTACAACCACGTGCTGGAGATCACCCGCGGCCTGGCGCCGATCTCCCTGGCGGTGGTGCACCCCTGCGACGTCGAATCGCTGAAGGGCGCGCTGATGGCGCGCGACGCCGGCTTCGCCCTGCCAACCCTGGTCGGCCCCGAAGAGAAGATCCGCCAGATCGCCAGCCAGCTCGGTGCCTCGCTGGCCGACTGCCGTTTTGTCGATGTGCCGCACAGTCACGCGGCGGCGGAGGTCGCGGTGAAGATGGCGCGCAACTTCGAGGTCGAAGCGCTGATGAAGGGGTCGCTGCACACCGACGAGCTGATGGAGGCGGTGATCGACAAAGCCACCGGCTTGCGCACCCATCGGCGCATCAGCCACGTCTTCTTCATGGACGTGCCCACCTATCCGCGCCCGCTGCTGATCACCGACGCCGCGGTCAACGTCGAGCCCAGCCTCGAAGACAAGGTAGACATCGTGCAAAACGCCATCGACCTGGCGCGCATGCTCGGCATCAGCGAGCCCAAGGTGGCCATCCTCGCTGCGGTGGAGATGGTCAATCCGAAGATGCGCGCCACCCTCGACGCCGCGGCGCTGTGCAAGATGGCCGATCGCGGCCAGATCACCGGCGGCCTGCTCGACGGCCCGCTGGCCTTCGACAACGCCGTGTCGATGGTCGCGGCCAAGACCAAGGGCATTCGTTCCGTCGTCGCCGGCCAGGCCGACATCCTGATGGTGCCGGAGATCGAATCGGGCAATATGCTGGCCAAGCAGCTCGAGTACCTCGCTGATGCGCTGTCCGCCGGCATCGTGCTCGGCGCCCGGGTACCCATCGTCCTCACCAGCCGCGCCGACACCGCCGAGTCGCGCACCATCTCGACCGCCATCGCGCTGGTTGTTGCCCATGCGAAACGCAAGCAAAAATGACTGATGCGCTGCTGGTGCTCAACGCCGGCTCCTCCTCGATCAAGTTCGCGCTGTTCGCCTTCAACTCGGAGATCGGCAGAAAGCCAGTGCTCTCGGGCCAGATCGAGGGCATTGCCGCTGGCGGCGACGCCAGCCTCGACGCCAGGGACGCGGCGGGTGCGGCGCTCGAACAGCACCAGCTCGCCGGCTGCGGCAACCACCACCAGGCGATCGAATTTCTGTTGCGCTGGATCGATGAACACGGCGGCATGCGGGTGGTCGGGGTCGGACACCGCGTGGTCCACGGCGGCGAAAAGTTCAGCGCGCCGGTGCGCCTGGACCGACAAACGCTTGAGCAACTGGCAGACTTCGTTCCCCTGGCGCCCTTGCACCAGCCGCACAACCTCGATCCGATCCGCGTGCTCATGGAACTGCAGCCACAGCTGCCCCAGGTCGCCTGCTTCGATACCGCCTTCCACCGCAGCCAGCAACCACTGGCGCAGCTGTTCGCCTTGCCGCGACGAATCACCGCCGAGGGCGTGCGTCGCTACGGTTTCCACGGGCTGTCCTACGAGTACATCGCCCAGGTTCTGCCAGAGCAGTTGGGCGAGGCGGCCGAGGGCCGCGTCATCGTCGCCCACCTGGGCAACGGTGCGAGCATGTGCGCGATGCAGGGCCGGCGCAGCGTCGCCTCGAGCATGGGTTTCACCGCGCTCGATGGCCTGATGATGGGCACCCGCTGCGGCAATCTCGACCCCGGCGTGTTGCTCTACCTGCTCGACCGCCACGGCATGGACAGCAAGCAACTCACCCAGCTGCTCTATCAACAATCGGGACTCTTGGGCGTGTCCGGCATCTCGCGCGACATGCGCGAGCTGCTCGCTTCCGACCTGGCGGAAGCGAAAGAAGCGGTGGCGCTCTTCTGCTATCGCATCCAGCGCGAACTGGGCTCGCTGGCGGCGACCATCGGCGGCATCGACGCCCTGGTGTTCACCGGCGGCATCGGCGAACACGCGGCGCCGGTGCGCGCCAAAGTGTGTGAGACCGCCGCCTGGCTGGGCGTGCAGCTGGACGCGGCGGCAAATTCGGCCGGCGCGAGCCGCGTTTCTACCGCCGGCAGCCGCGTCGCGGTGCTGGTTTTGCCGACCAACGAGGAATGGATCATCGCGCGCCACGCGGCGCGCCTAATCGCCGCCTCATCGCCCGAGGCAAGAAGCTGAATTTGCGCGTGTTTTAACTCGCGTTTGGGGCAAAAGCGACCCACTACATATAGTGGCACGCCGCTTGCTCGCCTACTAGGCAAGTTTCCAATTCATTGTTTATTAAGGATCGAAAATTTTTCGCTTCCAAGCGATTGCGCGCGCAGGTAAGCTTACCCCGTTCGAATAAACCTCCTCCGGACGACCCCCATGACCATGCAAACTTCCAGCAAAGCCGACGCTATTTTCCATCACGCCAACGACTTGCCGCCGGCGCAGGAAATCTCCGGTGAAGTGTTGGTGGAGAAGTACGCCAAGGGCAACGAGCGCAACGTCGCCGAAGTGCGATCACGGGTTGCGCGGGCGCTGGCGACGATCGAGGCGGAGGACCGGCGAACCCATTGGGAGCAGGAGTTCTTCCAGGCGCAGGAGAAGGGCTTCGTTCCCGCCGGCCGCATCAACTCGGCCGCCGGCACCGATCTGTGCGCGACGCTGATCAACTGTTTCGTGCAGCCGGTCGGCGACTCGATTTCCGAAGTGGTCGATAACCGTCCCGGCATCTACACCGCCTTGCAGCAGGCGGCCGAGACCATGCGCCGCGGCGGTGGCGTCGGCTACGACTTCTCCTCGATTCGACCGATCGGCGCCCACGTCAAGGGCACCCAGTCGCGCGCTTCGGGGCCGGTGTCCTATATGCGCGTTTTCGACCGCTCCTGCGAAACCGTGGAATCGGCGGGCAGCCGCCGCGGCGCGCAGATGGGCGTGCTGCGCTGCGACCACCCGGACATCGAGGAGTTCATCCACGCCAAGGACGCCGGCGACCTGACCAATTTCAACATTTCTGTCGGCGTCACCGACGACTTCATGCGGGCGGTCGAGTCCGACGGCGACGTCGAACTGACCCACAAGGCGCTGCCCTCGGCCGACATCCGCGCCAGCGGCGCCTACCAGCGCGAGGACGGGTCCTGGGTCTACCGCAAGGTGCGCGCGCACGACCTGTGGGACCAGATCATGCGCTCGACCTACGGTCACGCCGAGCCGGGCATCCTCTTTCTCGATCGCATGAATCGCGACAACAATCTCTACTATTGCGAAACGATCGAGGCGACCAATC
>JAHFRE010000043.1 GCA_023258955.1 Sterolibacterium sp. | reverse complement strand
CGGCCTCATGCTCCTGGCCGGCATCTTCGAGCCGAATCCGCCCCAGGCGGTGCCCAGCGCAGCGACGGTGGCCTTGCTCACCACGGCGCCCAACCGCATGCTGTCACCCCATGGGCTGCCGCTGCCGTTGCTGCTCAACCAGAAACAGGTCCTGCCCTGGCTGCGCGGCCGCACCAACATCGACGTCGTGAAGAGCTTTATTCGGCCACCGGGCGAGCACGCCTTGACGCTGACGGTGACGCTCGATCGCGCTGCCGGCGCGCAAGCTCCGGTACAAGGCGATCTGCAACTAGCCTGAGGCGATTGCAAGGGGTCAGCCGGCAGCGCAGCCGCGAACCGCAGTGCTGGTTTGATCAACCGCCGGAAGCCAGCAGCGCTCTCCCCCGCACGCGGCAGGCGCGTTGCCTGGCGCTGGTCCAGTGTTCCGAACCAAGGTGGGCGCCGCGAACTTCGGTCAGAGGGGTTGCGACCGATGCGCGCAACAGGTTGCCGCTGCTGCCTACCGGTTGCGCCTGGGCGTGTTCTATCCAGCAATGGGCGCCGGGCGTGGCGCTGTCGGGGCGCAGCGACAGCGGCTCGTTGCCGCGCTCGGTGGAGTCTGCCAGCGCAAGGGCCGGCAGGGACAGCAGCAAACCCGCTATGGCGATACGCGTTGTCGTTCCCATGATCTCCCCCGGTGGTTGATCCTCGCAGCCCACTTGGGGTTTGACACTTCAAGCGATCTTCGGTTCGCTCTCTTTGAGCGGTGGCCCGAACCAGCGCTAGGACTCATCTTCCTTCCCCCAGGGCATCAGATCGAGGCTCCGGCGACAGAGATCGGCCAAGCTTGCTCGCGCGTGCACAACACCGGCAGCACTCGATTGCAGAACTCAATGGCTGTTCAGGACAACCCGCCTCAGGCAAGCAGGCCCGCGTCGTAGGACCCCTTTAGCGGCGGCAAGCCGTGCAGGCGACGCGCGTCGGCACAACACATGTCGCCGTTGCCATCGACCGCGCGCGGAGCATACGCGCGGCATGGGCTGGGGCGCCGGTCGTAGATGGCGCAGGCGACCTCGCTGCCGACGGTCCCCCTGAGGGCGATGCATCGCGGATGCCGCAGATTCGTGCCGCGCATGCAAACGCGGCGTTCGTCGATCGCTTCGACCAACTCCGCGGGCACAAGGCCTGCGCCCGCTCGATCGAGTTCCTCACGTCCGAAGGTGACGCGGTAGGTGACGCAGCAGGCGCCACACTTCGTGCATGTGTTCATGGGCAGCATCCGTGAACGCTCCTGCTGCATATCTTGCCACGATATGCGCATCGGCGGTGTCACCCCAGCATGCCAGGGGTCGTCGCCAATTTCCTGCCCAAGAACTTTTCGGCTAGCGACGGCACCGTCGGTTGGTCCGCCCCAGCCATTGCCCGCTCGGCGAAATCCGCGTAGGGTGGCCGGCGTCAGCAGAAACTATCCAGAGCTGCCATGATCGAGGCGCTGGTCTTCGATGTCTTCGGCACCCTCGTCGATTGGCGCAGCTCGATCGCGAGGGAAGCGGAATCCCTGCTCGCGCCCCTGGGCATCGCCCGCGACTGGGCCGACTTCGCCGACGCCTGGCGCGCCCAGTACCAGCCGGCGATGGAAGAGGTGAGGTCGGGCCGCCTGCCCTTTGCCAAGCTCGATCTCCTCCACCGCCGCGGTCTCGAGCGCATCCTGGCGGACTTCGCGCCGGATCGCGTCGACGAGAAAACACGCCGCGAGCTCAACTTGGCCTGGCACCGGTTGGACGCCTGGCCCGACGTCAGCGCCGGGCTGCAAGCGCTCAAACCTCGA
The DNA here is from genome assembly GCA_023258955.1 of Sterolibacterium sp. Taxonomy (GTDB): domain Bacteria; phylum Pseudomonadota; class Gammaproteobacteria; order Burkholderiales; family Rhodocyclaceae; genus CAIYYX01. Next base: position 21,808 of record JAHFRE010000043.1, on the reverse strand, counting down.
TTCTTGCTGGCTCCCTGCTCCAACGGCAACATCTCGCTGATGGTCGATCTGGCCCGACGCAATGGCTTCCCCTGGGATGCCATCCTCGGTGCCGAACTGGCGCGCGACTACAAGCCCAAGCCCGCCGTCTACCTCGCCGCCGCCGCGGCGTTCGACCTAGAACCCGGCCAGGTGATGATGGTGGCAGCCCACGCCGCCGATCTCGCCGCCGCCGCCGCGGCCGGCCTCGCCACCGCCTTCGTCGCGCGCCCCGACGAGAACGGGCCGGGGCGGGGCGAAGGTTCGCCGACGCTGCGCGTCGATCTCAGCGCCGCGAGCATCGGCGAACTCGCGCAGCTGCTCTGCGGCACCGAGCGGCGGTCGCTCAGACGGTGAGGCCGCGCGCCGCCGGGCCACAGTTCGCCGCTCAGCGCAACTCGTCGCCATCGTCGGGCTTCAACCTCACGAAGGAGAACAGCGACAGCAGTGCAGTCAGTCCCAGCGCGACGAAGGTAGCAGAGAAGTCCTGGGCCAGCAGGTGCACCCCGTCGCCGCCGTGCGATCTGGAGAACAGCGCCAGCAAGGCAGCGGCGAGCACCACCCCGAAGCCCGCCGTGAGCTGCTGCGCCATGCTGATCACGACGGTGGCGTGGCTCATCCGTTCCTTGGGCAGTTCGGCGAAACCCAGGGTGTTGAGCGAGACCATGCAGATGGAGGTCAGCACCCCGCCCAGGAACAGCACACAGAACATCAGCGCGTGCGGCGTGGCCGGTCCGAACAGGGCGTAGCTCATGTAGATCGCGCTGGTCAGCACCGTGGCGCCGAGCAACAGGCGCCGAAAGCCGTGGCGATCGATCGCCCAGCGCATGATGCCGCGGGTGCACAGCGCGCCGACCGCCGAGGCGGCGGTGAGCAAGCCGGAGGCCAGCGGCGACAGACCGAAGCCCATTTGCAGCATGAAGGGCAGCAGGAAGGGCACGGCCAGCACCGCCAGGCGCAGCGGCACCGCGCCCAGAGCGTTGGTGCGGAAGGTGCGGAAGGCGAGCACGCGCAGGTCGATCAGCGATTCGGCGCGCCGCCGGTTGCGCAGACCATAGAGGCCCAGCGCGCTGGCGCCGACGGCGGCGGCGAGAGCGGACAGCCAGCCGGGAATCAGCCCCTTGCCGGCGGTCTCGAGGGCGCCCAGCATCGCCGCCAGACCGATCGCGATCAGCAGGAAGCCGGCGACGTCGAAGGCCGGCGGCGGGCCCTCGGGCCTGCTGTCTTCGACGAACACCAGCGCCAGCAGCACCGCCACCACGCCGAAGGGGATGTTGACGAAGAAGATCCAATGCCAGGAGGTCACGCTGACGATGGCGCCGCCGACCAGCGGACCAGCGAGGCGACCGATGGTCGGCGGCACCGTGTACCAGACCATGGCGGTGATCAGTTCCGAGGGCGGCACCGAACGCACCAGGATCAGGCGACCGACCGGCACCATCATCGCCGCGCCCATGCCCTGGATGATCCGGCAGACGACCAGGGTCGCCAGCGAGGTGGCCGTGCCGCACAGCGCTGAGGCCAGCGAGAAGAGCACGATCGCCATGCAGAACATGCGCTTGGCGCCGAAGCGATCCGCCAGCCAGGCGCTCATCGGCAGGAACACCGCCAGGCTCAACAGGTAGGTGGTGATGATCAGATTGAGCTGCAGCGCCGGCACCTGCAGCGAGGCGGCGATGCTCGGCAGCGCGATCGCCATCGCCGAGGTGTCGATGTTCTGCAGGAACATCGGACTGGCGACGATCAAGGGTACCAGCCGGCTGCGGCCCTTCATGGCAGCGCCTGGGTCCAGCGATGAGCTCTAATCATGTGGTGGAGGTCGAGTGCTTGCGCACGGCAGCGCCGGGTAAGATACGCGTTTGCTGATCCCGTGAATTGCCCCAATGTTATACAAGGACAGCCGACTTTGCGCTGGCGGTTGCACTATGGTAGTCAGCGCGAGTCGGGGCAGCGTTGCCAGTTAGTGAGTTTGGGATCGAATCATGTGATACCCCCGCAGATTCGCAGCGTCTTGGACGCCGCCCGGTGGACAGGTCCGGCAAATCCAGTGGAAGATACCGCCACGGAAGAGAAACATCCCCGGTGGGGTGCCCGGACTTCAAACCCGGTGGAAGGCGCCACGCGTCGTCGGTGAATTCGACTCCCACCTCTTCCGCCAGCTGCCCTTGTCTGCCAAGGGTTTCGTTGGTGTCGTGGGCTTCTAGCCATCGTCCTACCGATCGTTTCGGCTGATATGTTGTGGCACGTCCTGGTGCGATCTAAGTTTCTGCTGCTCGTAAGAAATCGCTCGCCAGCTGGAGAAACCGGCCAAGAGCGGCCGCCGAAGATACCGAAGTTTGGGCCAGTGAGTGTCCGCAATACGCAGCATTGCCGCCGAGGTACCTCGGGCACGCATGAAGATCCAGCAATTTGACATTGCCTTGCATCCCAGTAGAATGCTTTAACAATTCCGCCATATTGGAATCATACAATTATGGACACTAGACAGGCTGTCGATAAGCTTGCAGCGCTGGCACAGGAAACTCGCTTGCGAATCTTCAGGCTGTTGGTCGAAACGGGAGACGAAGGGCTAAACGCCACTGCCATCGCCGAAGCGCTTGACCTGCCGCCGGCGACATTCTCGTTCCATGTGGCACATCTGGCGCGCGCAGGTCTCGTCCAGGCCCGTCAGGAGAGTCGATTTATCTTCTATTCGGCAAGTTACGACGCGATGGACGACCTGATCGCCTATCTAGCCCAGAACTGTTGCCAAGGGAAACCCTGTCTGCCCAAGACGGCAGCGGTCAATTCCAAAGAGAAGCGTCGGCGACTCGTCAAGACAGCGAACTGAGAGGAAGCCACAGTGTCCGGCCCTATCTACAATGTCCTGTTTCTGTGTACTGGGAATTCGGCGCGTTCAATACTCGCCGAGGCCATTCTCAACCATGCCGGCAAGGGTCGCTTTCGCGCCTTCAGTGCCGGTAGTCATCCAGGCAGCAGAGTCAATCCCTTTGCTGTCGAACTGCTGGAGAAACAGGGACTGGCAGTGGCCGACTTGCGCAGCAAGAGTTGGGATGAATTTGCGCATCCGGGCGCGCCGCACATCGACTTCATATTCACTGTCTGCGACAACGCCGCCGGTGAGATCTGCCCGATCTGGCCGGGCAAGCCGATGACAGCGCACTGGGGAATAGCAGATCCGGCGGCGGTCGAAGGCAGCGACGACGATAGACGCAGAGCTTTCTCCAAGGCATTCGCTGAAATGAACCGGCACATTTCGCTATTTACCAGCGTGCCTCTGGCCAAGCTCGATGCCATGGCGATCAAGCGCGAACTCGACCAAATCGGACGTCTGCGCGAGACAGGCGAATAGGCCATGAGCGCTTTGACCAAGAAACTCTCTTTTCTCGATCGCTATCTGACCGTCTGGATCTTTACGGCCATGGCGCTCGGCGTGGGCCTGGGCTTCTTTGTGCCCGGCATCGAGGACTTCATCAACAGCTTTCAGGCCGGAACGACCAACGTTCCCATCGCGATGGGTCTGATCCTGATGATGTACCCGCCCTTCGCCAAGGTGCGCTACGAGGACTTGCCCGATGTCTTCCGCGACTGGAAGGTGCTGGGACTTTCCCTGGCGCAGAACTGGATCGTCGGTCCCGTTCTGATGTTCGCGTTGGCGCTGCTCTTCCTCCCGGACAAGCCGGAATTCATGGTGGGCCTCATCATGATCGGCCTGGCTCGCTGCATCGCCATGGTGATCGTGTGGAACGAACTGGCCAAGGGTTCGACCGAATACGCCGCCGGCCTGGTCGCCTTCAACTCCATCTTCCAGGTGCTCTTCTTCAGCGTCTATGCCTGGCTGTTCATCACGGTCTTGCCGCCGCTGTTCGGAATGTCGGGTTCCGTCGTCGATATCTCCATCAGGCAGATCGCCGAGAGCGTCTTCATCTATCTGGGCGTCCCCTGCATCGCCGGCGTGGCGACGCGGGCGATCATGCTGCGCTTTGTCAGCAAGGATTGGTATCACGGCCATTTCGTACCGAAGATAGGTCCAATCACGCTATTTGCCCTGCTGTTCACCATCGTCGTCATGTTCAGCCTGAAGGGCAAGCTGATCATCGGCATCCCGCTGGATGTGGTGCGCATCGCTATGCCGCTGCTGGTCTACTTTGTGGTGATGTTCGTGTTTTCGTTCTTCATGAGCATGCGCCTGGGCGCCAGCTACGAGAAGAGCGCCACGCTCTCATTTACAGCGGCCAGCAACAATTTCGAACTGGCCATCGCCGTCGCCGTCGCAGTTTACGGCATCAACTCGGGGGTGGCGTTTGCGGCGGTCATTGGCCCCTTGGTAGAAGTGCCGGTCATGATCGGTTTGGTAAATGTCGCGCTGTGGTTCAAGGGGAAGTACTTTGTATCACCATCGGCTCAGCTGCCCAGCCACGGTTAGGCCGCAAGGCTGGACCTGTAGGAAAGGGAAGATCATGAAGAAGCTCGAAGTATTCGATCCCGCCATGTGTTGCTCGACTGGCGTTTGTGGTGTGGAAGTCGATCCGCTCTTGGTCCAGTTCGCTGCCGACCTGCAGTGGGTGGCAGAGCATGAGGTCAGCGTCAAGCGCTACAACCTGTCTCAGGAACCGCAAGCCTTCGCTAGCAATCCCGATGTGGTCAAAGAAATGGAGGCGGGCATGGATCGCCTGCCCATCTTGGTGGTCGATGGGCACATCGTGTCCACCGGAATGTATCCATCGCGCCCGCAACTGGCGCAGAAGCTAGGCATTGCGCTAAGTACTGCTGAGAAACCGCAGATCAAGGTGGCCGCAGCCAGCTGCAACCCGAAATCCGGCTGCTGCTCATAGCCGTCGGCCATGACGCTACCTAGCGCAAGAACGCGCCACTTGTTCTTCACCGGCAAAGGCGGCGTGGGCAAGACCTCTCTGTCCTGCGCCACCGGGCTTGCCTTGAGCGAAGCGGGCAAACGCGTGCTGATCGTGAGCACCGACCCGGCCTCCAATCTGGACGAAGTGCTGGGCGTGAGCCTGGGCTCCCGACCCACCGCCGTCCCAGACGCACCCGGCCTCTTTGCCCTGAACATCGACCCGGAAGCTTCCGCCCGGGAATATCGTGAGCGCATGGTGGCACCCTATCGTGGCATTTTGCCGCCTGCGGCGATTACCAGCATGGAAGAGCAATTCTCCGGGGCGTGCACGGTGGAAATCGCTGCCTTCGACGAGTTCTCGAAACTGCTGGGACAGCCGCAAGCGACCGCCGAATTCGATTATGTCGTTTTCGATACGGCGCCCACCGGACACACCCTGCGGCTACTCACCTTACCCTCGGCCTGGAGCGAGTTCATCGCCTCCTCGGATACCGGCGCCTCCTGTCTGGGGCCGCTGGCCGGACTGGAGAAGCAAAAGGCACTCTACGCTGCGACGGTAGACCATCTGTGCGATCCAGCCAGCACCGCGGTCATCCTCGTCAGCCGCCCAGACGCCTCGGCATTGCGCGAGGCGGAACGCACCAGAGCAGAGCTTGTTGAGCTTGGCGTCAGTAATTTGCACTTGGCGATCAATGGGCTGTTTTCCACTGAGCTGGCGGATGATCCCATCGCCAATGCCATGATGAAGCGGGGTAACGCAGCCCTGGCCGCGATGCCCGACGCATTGCGCACGCTACCGCTGACCATGACGCCCTTCCTGCCGTTGGGCACCGTCGGCTTGGCCGCGCTGTGGCAAATGGTGCATCTGGATAGCGTTGCGGGACCAACGAAGGTAGACGAGGCGACAACACCGTTGCCAGGATCACTGACCGCACTCGTCGATGACATTGCCAAGGCGGGCCACGGCGTCATAATGGCCATGGGCAAGGGCGGTGTAGGTAAGACCACCGTTGCTGCAGCCATCGCGGTAGCGCTTGCCACGCGTGGCTTTCCAGTTCAACTGAGCACAACCGACCCGGCTGCCCACCTATCGGAAGCAGTGGGCGAGACCATCGCCCAACTGCGCGTGAGCCGCATCGACCCGGCTGCGGAGATCGCACAATACACCGCCGAGGTATTGGCCAAGGCCGGAAGCAACCTCGATTCCAGTGGTCGAGCCATGCTGGAAGAAGACCTGCGCTCGCCCTGCACCGAGGAAATCGCTGTATTCCGTGCTTTCGCCCGCGCGGTAGACGCGGGGAAAGAGGGTTTCGTCGTGCTCGATACGGCCCCCACCGGCCATACCATTCTGTTACTCGATGCCGCCGAATCCTACCATCGGGAAGTCCTGCGTACCCAGGGCGATATGCCTGAGGCGGTGCGCAGCCTGCTGCCACGCCTGCGCGATGCGGAGTACACCAAGGTGCTCATAGTCACGCTGCCGGAAGCAACACCGGTGCATGAAGCGGAGCGACTGCAAAATGACTTGGCGCGTGCCAAGATCAAACCCTATGGCTGGGTGATCAACCAAAGTTTGCTGGCCAGCGGTACTCGGAATCCGACTCTGGCCCAGAGAGGACACTACGAGATACCATTCATCCGCCGGGTGGCGGACGGACTTTCCTCCCGCTGCGCGCTCATCCCCTGGTTGCCAGTACCGCCGATTGGCGCCAAAGGCCTGCGCCAATTGAGCGAATGAGCGCAATGCAGCTCGAATCGACACTGACCTGCCCGACCTGCGGTCACCAGAAACTGGAGACCATGCCGACTGGCGCCTTTGCGTGGTTCCATGAGTGCGAAGGCTGCAAGACGTTGCTGAAACCCAAACCCGGTGACCGTTGCGTATTCTGCTCATATGGGGATTTTCACTGCCCACCAATTCAAGAGTCCAAGACCTGTTGTGGAAGGAATGCGCATGCTTGAGTACGAAGTGTCTTCTCAGCGGCTGAGTGGCCACGGCAGTGTGGCAACTACCAACGGCGCCGAGATGCGGCTTGCTGCCGGCATGGAAGGACGGGGGGACGCCCACAATCCGGCGGAGTTATCGCTCGCCGCGCGTTCTGCCTGCATGTTGAAAGGCATTGAACGGGTCACGCCGATTCTTGAATCAAATTTTCGCGATGCTGCGCTTGATTCCCATGGCTGGCGCCAAGATAGCCCGTCGAAAATGATTAGGATTACCTATACCCTCTGGGTCGATACCGATGAAAATGACCAGTGACTGAAACTCTGGACGAAAACCTGAAGAAGTTCGGAACCATATTCAATGCAGTCGCCGCCGGCTGCGAGACCCTAAGGAGGACATACTCAGGCTAGCGAGGCGTCTTCTCATGGCAGAGGCCGCACACAGCGGCGCCGCGACGAGGACGTTGTCGGCCAAGCTCTAACAGCTTATGCTCGACTACCCTTGGCCGGGCGACGTCCGTGAGCGATAAGATGAACAGGAGAGAGCCCGACATCTTCAGCGCGTAGGGCAGGCCGAGTTCCTCCATGGTCCAGAGGGGACGAAAGGACCTCGCGCTCATGCAGTGGTAGAGAGTGATCATGTTGCACAGCGTCCCACGAATATCGGTTTGCGCCCCTCCGCCAAGGCGCGCATGCCCGCGGCTTGATCGGCACCGACCGCGCAGCGCAGGAAGGCGCGACGCTCTCTAGAGGCAGTTGTCGTTGCCCATGATTTCGATCAGACGCCGGCGAGCGGACTCCAGATGTGGGTGAAGCAGCACTTCTCCATGGCGGTTGTCTGCATGCCCATGGTGAGCGCAGCCGCCATGCGCCGCTTGGCCGGTTCGCTATGCACCGCCTTCAGAAATGCCACCTCCTCGAAGTTGAGCTGATCCTCAAAGCTCGCCGCTTTGCACACCGAGGCCTTGGCTGCGGCGATCGCCTCTGGCGGAAAGCTGGCGATGCGAATCGCCAGGCTGGTCACGAAGTAGTCGATCTCAGCCGCCGGCAGCGCACGATTGATGTAGCCGTAGCGCTCCGCGACGTCGGCAGGAATGTCGCCGCAGCCGAGAATGACTTCCAGCGCGCGCCCCTGCCCAATCAAGCGGGGCAGGCGGACCGTGCCTCCCGCCCCGGGGATGATGCCGACCCCGACCTCCGGCTGACCCAGCACCGCCTTGCCCAGCGTGCCGAAGCGCATGTCGCAGGCCAACGCCAGCTCGCTGCCGCCGCCGCGCGCGCGGCCTTCGATCTTGGCGATGGAGACCTTGGCGCTGGTACGCAAGCGGTCGAAGACTTGGTTGACAAAGCCCAGCTTTTCGTCGCGCGGGTCAGGCGCCGAGGGCAGGCTGAAGACCGTGTTGAGGTCGGCGTGGGCGACGAAGAAGTCAGGGTTGGCGCTGGCGAGCACCATGACTTTGATCGCCTCATCCTGTTCGATGGTTCGCCCGAGACGGTCGAGATCGGTCAGCATGTCCATGTCGAGCAGATTGAGTTCGCCATGGCTGATGGTGACAAAGGCCACGCCTCTGTCGGTGGTTACGTTCAGTGTCTTGAAGTTGTCGTAGCTCATGGCGATACTCCTGATGTCGGATAGGAAAGAGCAGGTGGTTCAGTCAACGCGGACCAGCGCTGGCGGCGTCCACCTGCCATCGCCAATGCGCGCTTCCGGACCGTAGGCGCGAAGCGCCAGGGTGAAAGGACCGTCGGGTGTCGGCAACCAGTTGGATTCCTTATCCTGACCCGGCGACTGCTTTTGCAGATAGAGCGTCAGCGAACCGTCGGCGTTACGCCTGAGACCAGGCAGCATGGGTGAATTGATCAGGTAGCGATCGATCGGGTTGTCCACCAACAATTGGGTGCGGGCGTCATACATCGTCACCGACCAGAAGGCACTCACCGGTGGCAACCCGCCTAGGGGAAAGGTCAGCGTATAGGCATGCACAGCGCCGTCCAGGGTCTCGCCGGTGGGCAGGGTCCTTCCCATGGCGTAGATCGCCTCCGAGGCGTCCAGGCCGTAGATGCCGATCTTGACGAAGGCAGCGCGTTCGAGCCAATCGCCCGCAAAGCGCTGACGATCACCGCCGGCTTTGAGGAACACATTCCAGCCATTTACCACCTGGCCGAAGTTCGCTATCGCTCGATCGACCTTGGCGTCGCCGGCTTTGAGGCCGGCACCCAGCTCGTTGCCATGACGAGCTGCCAGCTGCTTGAAGGCGTCGAAGTTGCCCGTACCGATGCCGATGCCGGCCAGCTCGGCACGGATAGGCTTTTCATCCTCGGTGGCCGGGGCGAATTGGAGCGCAAAATCCAGGTAGGCGAAGAAGTTCTTCTTCGCCAATTCCGTATTGATCTTCGGATAGTCGATCGGCGGTGCCGCCGGCGGCGCCACTCGATGCAGATAGCTGCTCAAAGCCTGGATGCGGTAGCCCGCCTGCACGGCTTTGACAGCGTCCATGTCGTCAGGTCGAAACAGCTGCGTGCGAAATATCGCCAGCGACTGCTGCGTGCCGGACCGATAGACCTTGCGCACGCCCTTCGGCGTCTCGCCCTGCCAATCCGGCCCAACCACCAGGTAGTCGCCGGGTTCGCCCTTCGTGGCGATGCTGCCGACGATGCCATAGTTGTAGGTATTGCCGTCGCAGAGCATGAGCGAGTAGTAGCGCTTGGGATCCACCGGCGGCACGGTGACGACCATGGGTTCGGCGCGCAGATCCAGGAAGGCAATCGAGTACGGCGTGTCGCTGTTGGGCGAGACGACGGCTGTGTCCTTGGACGTGAAGACGCCCTTGGCGTAGTACAGCTGATTGACCGGCGCCTTGAATTGCGGCGAGTCGCGATCGACGGCCATGGCATACATGGTGGCGTAAAACATCACCAACGGCATGCCGTAGATGTAGGCGTCCTCGGCGATCGCGCGGACCCGGGTCGCATCTAGCTCGGATGCGGGCGCAGCCGCAGCGGCGCTGGCGCTGAGCACCAACGCAGCCAGCGCGATGACGCGACGCGACAGGATATCGAGTGGGCTCATACGGCCTCCGATTTCTTGATGCCCATGGCCGACTGGGTCAGGCGGTCGAGCGCGCGATCGCCGAGGACCCGCGACAGACGCCAGAGAAAGGTCATCGGATAGCGGGTCTTCGGGTTCGCTGAAGCGATGGCGCGATGGATCTTGCGGCTGACCGTTGCCACCGGATCCCCCTTGCGTCCCATTTCGGCGAGCATCGCCGGCAGCTTTGCCACCATGGACGCATAGGCCGTCGTGGCGAAGCGCGTGTCGGCATCGTTGGCCTTGTCCCAGATCGGCGTGCGAATGTTGCCTGGCTCGATTGCCACCACCCGGATGCCGAAGATGCTCAGTTCGCGGCGCAACGCATCGGTCAACGCCTCGACCGCGTGCTTGGTCGCGCCATAGCTGCCGACGAAGGGGAAGACCAGGCCACCGCTGATCGAGCTGATGTTGATGACGCGACCCGGCGGGTGCGGGCAATCCTTTTTGGCACCGAGGAGTGGCAAGAACGCCTGCGTCACCTGGAGCAGACCGAAGACGTTGACCTCGAACATCTGACGGACTTCGCTCATGGGCACATGCATCAAGGGTGCCGTACCCGAGATGCCCGAGTTGTTCACCAAGGCCGCGAGGCCCCGCTGACCCACCAGCTTGGCGACCTGCCCGACCGCGGCAGCGATGGCAGCGGCGTCGGTCACATCGAACAGCAGCGGCGTGAAATGCGCGGGAAACACGCTTTGCAATCGATCGGCGTCGGCTGCTTTGCGCACGCTACCGACGACGTGGTATCCCTGTTCGATCAGATAGCGCGTGGCATCGAAGCCGATGCCGGTGGATACGCCAGTGATCAGTACAGTCGCTCGTTTTATGGTCATGTCTGTCTCCTTTGAACCGGGTTCACAACAGCTTGCTGATCAGTCGCGGATAGCTATTGGGCAGCAGGCGCGCGATCCAATCGATGCTCGAGGAGCGCTTGCCGGTCAGGATGCGGCGCTTGCCGGCCTTGAGGCCCGCGACGATATCGGTGGCACAGCGCTCCGGCGTGGTGGTCAATATTCGCGACATCGCCTCGTCCGTTCGCGCCTCGGCCTCGCCAGTGTTCTTGCAACGGCGTGTGGCGCGCTCGATGTTGGTCTTGATGCCTCCGGGATGGACACAGACGGCATGAACACCGGTCCCCTCGAATTCTGCCCACAGGCTCTCGGTCAAGCCGCGTACCGCGAACTTGACGAGGTTGTAGGTATTCAGCGCCGGCATGCCGACCAGACCGGCGATGCTGGAGATATTGACGATCCAGCCTTCACGCTGACGGCGCATCGCCGGCAGAAAGGCTTTGCTGCAATACACGACGCTCCACAGATCGAGATCGATCAGCCAGCGCGCTTCCTCTAGCGACTGGTGCTCGAAGGTTCCGAGCAGTCCGCTGCCGGCGTTGTTGAACAGCAGGTGGGCGGCGCCGAAGTCGTGCAACACCTGCTCGGCGTGGGCGAACACCGCCGTCTCGTCGGTGACGTTCAGGCGATAGACCCGCAGCTCGGTGCCAGGCGGCAGCATCGCCTTGGTGCGAGCCAGTCCGGCTTCGTCGATGTCGGAGAGAGCCAGGCGGGCGCCTTCATCGGCCAGTGCCACGGCCAGCGCCTGGCCGATGCCGGACCCGGCGCCGGTGATGACGGCCACTTTGTTCTTGAAGTTGACTTTCATGGATGGGCACTCCCGCTCAAGGCATGACGGATTTGAGAAAGCGGTGGTAGTTGCTCGGAAACAGGCGCGGCAACCAGAACATCAGACTGGACAGGCGGCCGGCGACGATGCGGCGCTTCCCCTTGCGGATGCCCGCGAGTATCTCGGCAGCGCATTCGTCCGGCGTGGTCCGCATCATCGTGGCGGCCTTGTCACCCATGGCGCGTTCGCGTTCACCGCTCGCCGCGCAATACCTGGCGCGCTGGTCGAAGCCGGTGTTGATGCCCCCCGGATGGACGCAAATCGCCTCGACCCCCGTGCCCATCAACTCCGTCCAAAGACTTTCGGTCATGCCGCGCACGCCGAACTTGGCGATGTTGTAGGCGCTATGGGTGGGGAAGCCGACCAGACCGAAAACGCTCGACAGATTGACGACGCAACCTTCGCGCTGCGCCAGCATCAACGGCAAAAACGCTTTGCTGCCGTAGATCACGCCCCACAGGTTGATATCCACCAGCCAGCGCATCTCATCGAGGGTCTGGTTCTCGAACATGCCGACCAAGGTGGTACCGGCGTTGTTGATCAGCAGATGGGCCGTGCCGAAGTCACGCTTAACCTCGTCGGCATGGGCGAACACCGCTTCCTGCGAGGACACATCCAGCCGATAGGTTCGGACGACGGCGCCCTGGGGCAGTTGTCGTGTGGTCTCGGCGAGTCCGGCTGCGCTGATATCGGAAAGCGCCAGGCGCGCTCCTGCCTTGGCCAGGCCGATGGCCAGCGCGCGGCCGATGCCGTTACCGGCGCCGGTGATGACCGCGACCTTGTCCTTGAATGTCTTCATGGCGACGACCGCTTTTCGGACTGCTTGACCGCTTGTTCGTTGGCGGTCGGGGGAAAGCCCAGCAGCTCCAGTTCCCGATCCATGTCAAAGTCGGTGCGCGGCGTGCCGACGTCCTGGCGGTAATCGCCGATGCGGGCTTTGAATAGGAAGGGCTTGATCTGGGCCCTTTCTTCGGGCGTCGATCCGATGCGTCCGATGCCCAGATAGCGGCCGTCGGGCAGGCGGCGCACTTCATCGAGCATGTGGATATCGCCGGCATGGTGATCGAAGGCGCGATAGATCAGTTGGAAAGAAGGCTTGCCGTCGAAGTAGGAGGGGCCGATCTTGGTCAGCATCGGCCACAAGTCGACCTTGCCGACGATCAAGCGCCAGACGGTGTTGTAGCCGCGCCCCTCGTTCGGACCGGTCTGATGAAATGACTTGCCCTGCCACACCCCGAGGTAGATCGGGTTGCTGGTTGCGATGCCCCAGAGCAGGCGTGAGTACAGCGGCGCAAAGCTCATCATCTCGGCGCTGAATTCGCCGTTCATCTCTGCCATGGTCGGGGCCGGCAGCGTCTTGAAGAGCTCGACCGCTGCATCCGGGGCGAGGTCTTCCACCGCGACAGCTTGTATGGGTTTCGTCGCTTGGGACACTGCAGGGGACTGCGCCAGCGCGCCGACAGCGAAGAGCATGCTGGTCAGCAGGCAGACACGGCGAAGCACTGCGAACATCGAATCCATAATTCCTCCTTCTGGCTATGTGTTCTAGGGGCGGTACGATGGATCCATTTTGCAGTTTTGGTAGAATGGCGATTGCCAATACAGCTCAATTACTTATCTTTTCAGGCCATGCTTCGATGCGCGCTCGCTGATAAAGCGCCAGGAAACCGCCATGCGACGCACCGCACACAACCATCGGGTCACCATTTCGCCAGTCGTTTCGGCAGCGCAATTGCTCGCCGCGGCCGGTATCGATCCGCTTGCCATTGCCCTGCAAGCGGGACTGGCGTCGCGCGATCTGGCAAGGCCGGAAAGCACGATCACCTATGCCGAACTGGGGCGCTATCTGAACGCTTGCATCGCCGCGACCGGTGACGAGGCTTTCGCCTTGCGCGTGGGCATCGCGACGGGTCCCGCCGGACTGAAGACGCTCGGCTTCCTGGCCTTGAACACGGCCAACGTGCGCGGCGCGCTGGCCACCCTGGCCAAGCAGGTGCATCAGTTCGCCGGGACGATCGAGATCGCAGAGGACCAGGGTCTGGCATGCTTCGACTACGCCTTCTTCTACCCGGCCCTCGATGGCGGTCGCGCCATCGTCGATACCGCGATCGGTGTGAGCATCGCCACGCTGCGTGCCTTGAGCGGGCCCGCTTGGTTGCCCAACGAAGTGCGCATGACCCGGTCGCTGCCTGAACGCCCCGAGGTCTGGAAGCGGCTGCTGCAGGCGCCGGTATATTTCGCTGCCGAGCGCAATCTGATCGTCTTTCAATCGCGCTGGCTCGATCAGCCAGTCGAACGCGCCGACCCGGAACTACGGCGCCTGCTGCTCGACAAGCTTGCTGAACTCGATGCGCGCGGCAACGCCAGCGATGTCGAGCGCATCGCCACGCTCATACGCAGTTGCGTGCTGGCAGACGAGCCGACGCTGGAGCAGGTCTCTGGCCGTCTGGCGATCAGCACGGCCACCTTGAAGCGTCGCCTGAAAGCTGCCAGCACGAGCTTTCAGGGATTGCTCGACCAGACTCGCTTCGCGATGGCCTGCCAACTGCTGCAAGATTCCAAAGCGAGCATGGCGCAGATCACCGATGTGCTCGGCTACAAGCGCGCCAGCACATTTTCGCGCGCCTTTGCGCGCTGGGCGGGGATGCCTCCGCGCCAGTGGCGCGCAACACATAGACCAGCCTCGGCCAGCGAACCCATGGTCAAATAGCGCGCAAACGCAAGCGGAAGTGAGGAAATGACATTTCTTCGGTATTGCGGGCAGCCAAGCCATCGCCAGAGGTGCGATGCGGTCAACAGAAGGGAGGGGGCTTGCCGGTTTGTTGGTCGTCATGGGGTGGTCGAGGGTGGCGGATGCGAAAATTATCGCTCGCGGTCCCGCGGCCACGGCATCACATAGTTCGTGGCCAATCTCACCAATTGGCATCGTTCGCTGGCACTGCGCCAACTAAAGTACATTACCCGATGCCCGATAGCTGCTACCAGCGTTGCGCCATGCCCATATAATTTTCATTTCCGCCGGCATGGTTCACCCGCTGCAGCCATTTCGAATCACCCGACATACGAGGAAGGTACCGATGAGCGCTGAATTGATCGAATTGCAAATCCAGTCCGGTATCGCCACGGTCTGCCTGAATCGTCCCGAGAAGCGCAACGCGCTGAACGACGAACTGCGCAGCCAGTTGATCGCCGCGCTCGAGCGGATCGCCGCTGACCAGGAGGTTCGTGCGCTGATCCTGACCGGCAAAGGCAAGGGGTTTTGCGCCGGTGGCGATCTCGCCGCCATGGAGCAGCGCATGCACGCGCCCGCCGGCGAAGTCGGCATCAACGGCTGGCGCCGGCAGCAGCGCGTGCATTACACCCAGGCCCTGCTGCACACCCTGCCCATACCGACCATCGCCGCGGTCAACGGCGCCGCCGCCGGCCTCGGCGCCGACACGGCGCTCGCCTGCGATTTCGTCATCGCCAGCAGTGACGCAAGCTTCACTTGGTCCTACATCAATCGCGGGTTGATCCCGGACGGCGGCGGCATGTACCTGCTGCCGCGCCGCGTCGGCCTGGCCAAGGCCAAGGAATTGATCTTCGGCGGCCGCCGCGTCGACGCAGACGAGGCCCTGCGTCTGGGCATCGCCGATCGCCTGAGCTCGCCGCAGGCGCTGCTAGCCGACGCCCAGGCTTGGGCGGACGAAATGAGCAGGGGATCGAGGACCGCGCTGGCGCTGGGCAAGACCATCCTCAACCAGAGCTTCGAACTCGCCGCAGAGCAGGTCTTCGCCCAGGGCAGCCAGGCCCAGGGGATTTGTTACACCAGCACCGAACACCGCGAATCGGTCATGGCGTTTCTGCAAAAGAGCGCGGCCCGCCACGCTTGAGGCGCGGCGGCTAGTCCGCCGCCAACCAAGCCAGCAGCAGGGCGTTGACCTCCTCCGCCCGCTCGTATTGCGCCCAGTGCCCTGCCCCGGCGACGATGCGCGTCTGGCAGCCACTGCGTCCGGCGCTGAGGGAGGGGGCGAGTTGATCCGGGATCGCGGTGACGTCGTGTTCTCCCCAGATCAAGAGCTGCGATCCGGTGTGCGCCTCGAGCGCGCGCAGCAGACCGCCAGCGCGCGAGATGGGCCTGCCGTCGAAGCGCGCCCTGAGGCAGGCGTCGCTGTGGATGCGCACAGCCAGCGCATCGACGGAGTCGGCGCTGTGCAGCATCTGCAGGGCGAGGTTGTGCCGCATCACCTGCTGCAATTCCTGTTCGGACCTGGTCGCGGCTTCGCGCCAGGACCTGAGTTCGCCGCGCAGACGGCGGCCGCCGCCGTGGCCGGCTGCGCCGATCAATATCAGTCGGGTCGCCGACGCTCGGCGCGCCGCGAGGCTCGCCGCCAACAAGGCGCCGAAGGAAAAGCCGGCCAGGGCGATCGGCGTGGTCGGCCCGACGAGGCGATCGAGCGCGTCGCCCAGCACCGCCACCAGCGAGGACAGCGACGGCTGGCGCAGGGGATCGGAGTCACCGTAACCCGGCAGGTCCGGCACCCACAGCGCATAGCGCTGCGACCACGCCGGGATGTTGCGCAGCCAATGCAGCCAGGTGCCATGGCCGCCGTGGAATAGCACCAGCGGTGGTCCTTGTCCGAAACAGCGCCAAATCGTTTGACCACCGTCGAAGTCCAGGGCATGCCGTTGTGCCCTGGCGGCCAAATCATCGATCAGCGCTGCGACAGGGTCTGCAGCCGCGGTGGCGCGAGACAAGGTTGCGAGGGCGGGCTAACGCTGCCGGAAGTCGTCGTGGCAAGCCTTGCAGGCTTTGGTCGTCGCACCGTAGGCGGTCTTCAACGCTTCCAGGTTGTTCAGCTTGGCGGCGGCGGCGAGTTTGCTGGTCTCTCCCTGCAGCGCCTTGGCGGCGGCGTCGAACTTGGGTCGCTCGGTCCAAATGTTCGGCTTGGCGCTGTCCTTGTCGCCTTTGCCGGCCGTGCCTTCGACGAAGGCCTGGTAGGGCAGACGCGACATCATTTCGACGATGTCGGCGTTGGCCGAGGCGACGGCACCGTCGAACGGCGCGTTGCCCTTGACCATGGCGCCGATGCGGCCGAGGTGGTTTTGCATGACGACGAAGGCGCCGACGCGATACCTGACGGCGTCTTCGGGCTTGGCGAAGACCTGTGCGACGGCGGGCAGGGTCGTGACGAGGCTGGCGATCGTGGTCGCGGCGAGAATTAGACGCTTCAAATGGGTCTCCAATGGGCGGGAAAGGCAGGCGGAAAAGGTCGGCATGCGCTAGCTTACAACATCGTGGTCTGCCCTTGCAGCACGCGCGATGCCGATTGGTGAAGTTAGGATCGAATTGTGTGATGTCCGGGGGATGGGCCGCGCCGCTCGTGGTCAACACGGGTATGATTTTTCTTCGCCCATTCTCGACGCGAGCCACAGCTGCGATGACAGACAGCACCAAGCAAACCGTTCGCGTCTGGGACCTGCCCACCCGCCTGTTCCACTGGCTGCTGGCAACGGCCGTGATCACCTCGGTGGTGACGGCCAAGATCGGCGGAAACGCCATGGCCTGGCACTTCCGTTCGGGCTACTGCATCTTTGTGCTGCTGGCGTTTCGGTTGTTGTGGGGCATGGTGGGCGGGCGCTGGTCGCGTTTTGCCAGCTTCCTTTACCCCCCGGCAACGGTGCTGCGCTACCTGCGCGGCGCGCAGCGCGCTGGCGAGCGCCTGGAGGTGGGTCACAATCCGCTGGGCAGCTATTCGGTCTTTGCCATGCTCGGCATCCTGATCCTGCAGGTGGCGACCGGCTTGGTGGCCGACGACGATATCGACAACGTCGGTCCGCTCAACAAGTTTGTCAGCTCGGCTGTGGCCAACCAGGCCAGCGGCTGGCACGCCAAGGTGGGCCAGTGGCTCATCATCGCGCTGGTGCTGTTGCACCTGCTCGCCATCGCCTTCTATGTCGCGCGCAAGCACATCGACCTGGTGCGGCCGATGGTGAACGGCGACAAGGCGCTACCGATCGGCACCCTATCCAGCGCCGACGGTTTGCCGCAGCGTCTGCTGGCGGCGGCCTTGCTGGCGGCCTGCGCCGGCCTCGTGGGCTGGGTGGTCAGTCTGGGTGGATGAAGCGCCCGCGGGACGACGACGCCCGGCATCGACGCTCAGGCCAAAGAAAAACGAGCCCGCACTTTGCAGTGCGGGCTCAAGGTCCAGTTCCAAAGGAGGAGGAGGAAGCTGGAGGAGACAGGAGCGATGCTAGCCCCCGGCAACAAACTGGGAAATACTTGCTATTCAGGATTTTGAATTACCGGTATACCCTTAGTCCGCCGCCCCAGGCGCGCCGCCGCGCCTAGCCCCCAGCGCTCGGCGTGGCAAGAGACGCCTGGATCTTGCGCAAGGCCGACCCATAGGTCGCCATGGTGCTCTCCGGGTCGCTGACGGTAAACCCGAGGTCTCTGAGCCTGCCGTCGCTCAGCCCGTAGATCCAACCGTGGATGGTCAGCTTCTGGCCACGACGCCAGGCGTCTTGCACGATGACGGTGCGACAGACGTTCATCACCTGTTCCAGCACATTCAGTTCGCACAAGCGATCCTGGCGCCGCTCCACCGGCAATCCATCGATGCAGGCGGCGTGTTTGACCGCCACGTCCTGAATGTGCTGCAACCACAGATCGGCGAGACCCACGCGTTGCATGTTCAGCGCCGCGACGATGCCACCGCAGCCATAGTGTCCGACCACCATGATGTGCCTGACCTTGAGCAGGTCGATGGCGAACTGGATCACCGACAGGCAGTTGAGGTCGGTATGCACGACGACGTTGGCGATGTTTCGATGGACGAAGACTTCGCCCGGAAGCAGGCCGACGATCTGATTGGCGGGAACCCGCGAATCGGAGCAGCCTATCCACAGATATTCCGGCGTCTGCAGCTGCGACAGCTTCTCGAAGTAGCCAGGATCGACCTGGGTCATCTGCCGCGCCCAAGCGCTGTTGAAGTCGAACAGGTGCAGCAGATCGGTATTGTTGGCCGACGCTTCGCACCAGCCCTCCAGATCGAGCGCGAGGAACTGCGTACCTTCCAGCGGCGCCTGATAGTAGGCGGGCGCCTCCATGAAGCCCAGTTCCCGGTAGAGCTTCAGCGCGATGCGCATGGCCGGCAGGGTGTCGAGCAGGATCTTGCGGTAACCGATGGCGCGCGCCGCGCGGATGGCCGCCAGCGCCAGCTCGCGGCCGATACCCTGGCCGCGCTGCGGCGGCGCGACATAGAGCCGTTTGAGTTCGCACAGGCCCCCGGAGAGGGGCCGGATGCCGACACAGCCGGCGGGCGATCCGTCACGCTCGGCATAGATCAGCCGCCCCGCCGGTTCTGCGTAGGGCCCGGGCAGCGCGAGCATCTCCTGTTCGAAGTTGTCGTAGGACAGATCGACGCCCAACCAGGCCGCGAAGTTGAGAAAGAACTGGCGAACCTGCTCAAGCCTGGCGTCATCGCCGGTGCGAAGCGTGTGTAGCGCGATAGCCATTGCGTCGATTGTCGATTCTCTGCCAGGTTGTGTACCGGCCAGGCGCAGGCGATTGGTTTGCTGCTCTGCTGCGATCACGCCGGCCGAGGCCGATTGTACTGCCCCTGGCCGGTCCGGGCGGCGATCTTGCCGAGGCTCGCCGCCGCGGTCATCGTGCCGCCTCGGGGGCCGATCATTGCCCTTTCTTTGCTATGGGTATTGACCCGCCGCGCGCAACTGAGTAGATTTACCTAGTCTGCAGCCTAAGTATCTCAACAAGAATGACATTTTTATCGAGCGACGGGGGTGTTTGGTGTTCAAAAATTTGAAGATCGGCGTCAAACTCGGCTGCGGCTTCGCTTTGGTATTGATCCTGCTGGCGGTCGTCGCCCTCGTCGGCCTGTTGCGGGTCAACGAACTGAGCCGACAAATCGACGACCTGGTCCGCGACAAGATGGTCAAGGTCAAACATGCCAACGACATCGCCGACCACCTCGCCGCGATCGCCCGCGCCCAACGCAACATCCTCATCTACAAGACCGACGAGAAGACCAAGGAACAGCTCGGCAGGATCGAGACCAGTCGCAAGAACATCGCCGGGGTCGTCGAGCAGCTGGAAAAGTTGCACTACAGCGAATCGGGCAGAAAGTTTTTCGACGACCTCAAGGACAAGCGCAAGAACTATCTGGTCTACCAGACCAGCTTCGAGGACGCGGTCAAGGCAAGGTCATGGGACGAGAGCATGAAGATATTCGACGAACATCTGCGGCCCACCTACGACGCCTATCTGAAGTCGCTGAGCGATTGGACCGACCACGAGGATGAGGCGTCGAAGAAGGTCGGTGACGCGGCAGCGGCCTTGGCGACGTCGACAGCAACGCTGGTCATCGCCCTGGCTTTGGCGGCGATCGTCCTCGGTGCCGCCTCGGCGTTCCTGGTGACGCGCAGCATCACCAAACCGCTCAACCAAGCGATGGGCGTCGCCGACGCGCTGGCGGAAGGCGATCTGACGGTCAAGATCGAAGTCGACTCGAAGGACGAGACGGGCCAGTTGAAACAGTCGATGAGCAATATGGTCGGCAAGCTCTCGCACATCATCGGCGAGGTCAACACCGCGTCGGAGGCACTCAACAACGCCGCCGGCCAGGTTTCGCAGACGGCTCAATCGCTGTCGCAGTCATCCTCGCAGCAGGCGGCCAGCGTCGAGGAGACCACGGCCTCGGTGGAGCAGATGTCGGCCTCCATCAATCAGAACACCGACAACGCCAAGATCACCGACACCATGGCGACCAAGGCAGCGACCGAAGCCGAGCAAGGCGGCGAAGCGGTCACCAAGACGGTGGAAGCGATGAAGCAGATCGCCGGCAAGATCGGCATCATCGACGACATCGCCTACCAGACCAACCTCCTGGCGCTCAACGCGGCGATCGAAGCGGCGCGCGCGGGCGAGCACGGCAAGGGCTTTGCGGTGGTCGCGGCGGAAGTGCGCAAGCTGGCCGAGCGCAGCCAGGTGGCGGCGCAGGAGATCGGCGAATTGGCCAGCAACAGCGTCGGTATGGCGGAGCAGGCCGGCAAGCTGTTGCAGGCGATGGTGCCGTCGATCAAGAAGACTTCGGATCTGGTGCAGGAGATCGCCGCGGCCAGCCAGGAACAATCGGCCGGGGTTGGCCAGATCAACGGCGCCATGGGCCAGCTGTCCAAGGCGACGCAGCAGAACGCCTCGGCCTCGGAGGAACTGGCTGCCACGGCAGAGGAAATGGGCGGTCAGGCGGGGCAACTGACCGAGCTGATGGGCTTCTTCAAGGTCGACCAAAGGTCGGGTTCCCAGGCCGCCCGCCCGGCGGCGCAAGCCGCAGCGCGCGCCATCGGCGCACGTCCGGCCAAGCGTGCCGTAGCGGCGACCAGCGAGGAGGATTTCGAGCGCTTCTGAACGGAAATCGGGCGCGCATCGCGGCCGATCATGGCTGAAATTCCGGCGAACCCCTGCTAGCCGCCGCCGACCCAGGGATGCAATTCCACCCGGTCGCTATCGCCGACCCGGGTGCCGGCGAGCGGCAGCATCACGCTGTTGACCGCCCGGCCGCGTCGTCCGTGACTTGGTTGCCGGCGCTCAGCAACAACGCGGCGGCCACCGCCAGCGGCAGAGGTCTCCGCCAATTGGACGCGGTCAGGAACGCGAGATCGCATCCTTGACCACTTCCTTGGCGTCGCCGTAGTTCTTCTCGGCCTTGCCGGAGATCTCCTTCTTCAGCCCCTTGACCTGCTGTTCCTTGCTGCCGACCAGCTTGCCCGCCGCCTCCTGCATTTTGCCCGCGACATCTTTGGCCATACCACTGACTTGATTCTTGTTCATGTTCCACTCCTTCTTCGACATTGACAGGGTGACCCTGCAGAAGCCGCAGACTAGACGCGGCGCCGTGCAGCGTCTGTGCGTCAACGTACCCGGCCGCGCCAGCCGACGCCGCTCGCGCGACCATCGCGCAACCGCCTAGCCTTCCTCCGCGGATGGCAGACGGTCTTCGGGATCGCCCTTCTCGGCCAGCGCAGCGAGCACCAGATCCGGATTCATCGACTGCGTCAGTTCCGCCGCCTGCGGATCGTGGCGGTCCCTGACGTTGGGCAGGTCGCGCCGCAGTTCCTCCAAGAGGTCGATCAGCTTCGCCGCCTTCTGCTCGGTCAACAGCGTCACCTTCAGGTCGAGATGCGCCCGCTGCTCGGCGAGCTTGGCCAGCCGATTCTGTTTG
>JAHFRE010000212.1 GCA_023258955.1 Sterolibacterium sp. | reverse complement strand
CTGCGCGCGACGGTGGACGATCTGCAGCGCTATCCCTCGGACAGCCGCATGCACGGCCTGCAGGCGCGCAGCTACGCGGCGCTGGGCGAGCGACTGTTGCAGCACAGCGCCCAGGCCGAGACCTACGTCCTGCAGGGGCAGTTGGTCGCGGCGATCGAGCAGCTGGAATTGGCGCAGAAGGCCAGCGACGGCGACTTCTACGAGCACTCCGCCGTCGATTCAAGGCTGCGGCAATTGAAGCAGCGGCGGGCGCAGGAATTGAAGGAGGCGAAGGACAACAAGCAGCCCAAGCCCGAGAAGTGAGGGCTTGAACCGCTAGCACGTAGCTGGTGCTAGCACGTATCTGGTGCTAGCACGTTTCTGGTGCTAAGCCAGACGCGCCAGCTGGCTGCGCAGCTTCTCGGCCAGCGCGGAGAAGTTCGCCAGCCGCTCCCGCTCCTGGGCCACCACGGCCGCCGGCGCCCGCTCGACGAAGCTGGGCAAGGCCAATTTGGCGCTGGCCTTGGCCAGTTCGGCATCGACCCGCGCCACCTCCTTGCCGATGCGCTCGCGCTCGGCGGCGACGTCGATCTCGATCTTCAGCATCAGGCGAAACTCGCCGACGATCTGCACCGGCGCGTCGTTGGCGGGCAGGTCAGCGACCGCCACCACGCTCTCCAGGCGACACAGGGCTTTGAGTGGCGCCGCCATCGCGGCGATCGCCGCCGCGTCGCCGCTGGCGAGCAGCGGCACCTTCTGCGCCGGCGACAGGCCCATTTCGCCGCGCAGGCTGCGGCAGGCGTTGACCAGCTCCTTGAGCCGCGCGATGCTGGCTTCGGCCTGAACGTCGATCTTTTCTGCCTGCATTTGTGGGTAGGGCTCGCGCATGATCGACGCAGCCGATCGCCCGGCCAAGGCTTTCACCGATTGCCACAACTCCTCGGTGATGAAGGGGATCAGCGGATGCGCCAGGCGCAGCGTCGTCTCGAGCACCCGCACCAGGGTGCGCCGGGTCGCCCGCGCCCGCGCCGGCGAGCTCCCCTCCTGCGCCTGCTGCAGTTCGACCTTGGCCAGTTCGAGGTACCAGTCGCAATACTCGTCCCAGATAAACTCGTAGAGGCTGCGCGCGATCAGGTCGAAGCGGTAGTCTTTGAAATGGGCGGCGATCTCGGCCTCGGCGCGCTGCAGGCGGCTGGCGATCCAGCGGTCGGCGACCGAGTAGTCGAGCGGCAGGCGCTCGTCCAGGCCGACGTCCTGATCCTGGCAGTTCATCAGCATGAAGCGCGTCGCGTTCCACAGCTTGTTGCAGAAATTGCGATAGCCCTCGCAGCGCGACAGATCGAACTTGATGTCGCGGCCGGGGCTGGCCAGGCTGGCGAAGGTGAAGCGCAACGCGTCGGTGCCGAAGGCCGGGATGCCGCTGCCGAACTCGCGCCGGGTGCGCTTTTCGATCTGCCCCGCCTGCTTCGGATTCATCAGGCCGCTGGTGCGCTTGGCCACCAACTCTTCGACGTCGATGCCGTCGATCAGGTCGATCGGATCGAGCACGTTGCCCTTGGACTTGGACATCTTCTGCCCTTCGGCGTCGCGGATCAATCCGGTCACGAAGACCTCGCGGAAGGGAATCTTGCCGGTGAGGTGGCGCGTCATCATGACCATGCGCGCCACCCAGAAGAAGATGATGTCGAAGCCGGTGACCAGCACCGAGGAGGGCAGGTAGAGGTCCAGCGCCGGATTCGACGCCTGCGGATAGTCGCTGGTCCAGTCCAGGGTGGAGAAGGGCCACAGCGCCGAGGAGTACCAGGTGTCGAGGACGTCCGGGTCGCGCCGGAGCGCGCCGCCGTAGCCGTCGCTCGCGGCCAGTTGGTGCGCCTCCGCCTCGTTGTGGGCGACGTAGCAGCGACCGTCGTCGGCGTACCAGGCGGGGATCTGGTGGCCCCACCAGAGCTGGCGCGAAATGCACCAGTCCTGGATGTTGTTGAGCCATTGGTTGTAGGTGTTGACCCACATCTCGGGCACGAACTTGATCTCGCCCGAGGCGACGCAGTCCAGCGCTTTCTGGGTGATGCTCTTGCCATCGGCGCCTTCCTTGCTCATCGCCACGAACCACTGGTCGGTGAGCATCGGCTCGATCACCGCGTGGCTGCGGTCGCCGCGCGGCACCGTCAGCTTGTGCGGCTTCACCGATTCGAGCAGACCCTGGGCTTCGAGGTCGGCGACGATCAGCTTGCGCGCCTCGTAGCGGTCGAGGCCCTGGTAGCGGGCCGGCCCCATGGCGTTGATCTTCGCGTCCAGGGTCAGGACGCTGATCGGCTCGAGCCCGTGGCGCTGGCCCACCGCGTAGTCGTTGAAGTCGTGCGCCGGCGTGATCTTGACGCAGCCGGTGCCGAACTCGCGGTCCACGTAGGCGTCGGCGATGACCGGAATGCTGCGGCCGGTGAGCGGCAGCTGCACCTGGCGACCGATCAGATGCGTATAGCGCTCATCCTCCGGGTGCACCGCCACGGCGACGTCGCCGAGCATGGTCTCCGGCCGCGTCGTGGCCACGGTCAGGGCGCCGTCCGCCCCGAGCAGCGGATAGCGGATCTGCCACAGGCTGCCTTCCTCCTCCTCGGCCACCACCTCCAGGTCCGAGACCGCGGTGAGCAGCTGCGGGTCCCAGTTGACCAGGCGTTTGCCGCGATAGATGAGGCCTTCGCGGTGGAGTCTGACGAAGGTCTCGGTGACCGTGGTCGACAGTCCCGCGTCCATGGTGAAGCGCTCGCGCGACCAGTCGGGCGAGGTGCCGAGGCGGCGCATCTGGCGGGTGATGGCCGAGCCCGACTGGTTCTTCCATTGCCAGATGCGCTCGGTGAACGCTGCGCGGCCGAGTTGTTGGCGGCTCGTGCCTTCGGCCT
Organism: Sterolibacterium sp.; assembly: GCA_023258955.1. Classification (GTDB taxonomy): domain Bacteria; phylum Pseudomonadota; class Gammaproteobacteria; order Burkholderiales; family Rhodocyclaceae; genus CAIYYX01. Next base: position 3,842 of record JAHFRE010000212.1, on the reverse strand, counting down.
CCACCTGGCGTTCGACCACCATCTGGGTGGCGATGCCGGCGTGATCGGTGCCTGGCTGCCATAGGGTGTTTTCGCCCAACATGCGGTGGTAGCGGATCAGCGTGTCCATCAGCGTGTGCTGGAAGCCGTGGCCCATGTGCAGCGTGCCGGTGACGTTGGGCGGTGGCAGCAGGATGCAGTAGGCGGTCGGATTGGCCTGGTCGAGGCCGGCGGCGAAGTAGCCCTGCTCTTCCCAGGCCGCGTACCAGCGTCGCTCTATGGGGGCGGGATCGAAGCTCTTTTCTAGTTGCATGGGGCTGGGGATTCAGTGGGGCCAGGAGCGGCGCGAGCCGGCGATTATACCGGCTGACCGCCGCCCTCCTCGGCGCGCGTCGGGGTCGTTGCCTCGGCCTCGGCGGCGATCGCCACCAAGCGCGGCAGCAGTTCGGCGCGGGCGCGGCGGATGATCAGCGCTACCAGGCGATCGGTGATGCCATCCATGGCGCTGGCCACCGCCTGCGGCAGCTGTTCGTCGAGCCAGCGCTCGAATTCGCCCATCATGGCGGCGCGCCGCTCGGCCAGCGATTGCTCGAGACGCAGGCGCAGCGCGCCCTCGTCCTGCGCCGTCGGCAGCATCGGGTCGCTGACCACCTCGGTGAGCAGCGGCAGATCGTCCTGGTCGTCGGTGGCCAGCACGGCCGGGCTCTTGGGACTGGCGACGAAGCTGCGCTGCCGCCGCATCAACTGGTCGGCCTTGCCCAGCAGGACGTCGTCACCGCTCATGGCACAGGCCCCCCGGCCTCTCGTCGCGCGCGGGAGTGACGCTGGTTGGCCGCTGCGTGGCGCGCAAGCCCTGACGCCTCATCGATCCTCTTCAGCGGCGGCAAGCCGCTTGTCCTCCAGCGCGTAACCGCGGTCGCGGTAGTGCTTGAAGCGGTCGCGCGCCGCGCGCCGGTCCTGCTCGGCGGTGCTGACGATTTCCACGACCTGCTCGAAGCGCGAAAAACCTGGCGGCACCTGGTCGCCCAGATTGAGCAGACAGCCATCGTGGGGGATGGTCTCGAGCGCGGCGGCGATCAGCAGCGGCGTCTGCGCCGCGAGCGGATGATCGACCCGGCAGTGGGGCAGGAAGGAGGTCGAAGCCCGCGTCCACAGCAGGCGATCGATGTGGTCGGCGGTGGCTGGGTCGGGTGCGTAGATCAGCACCGGCTGCTGGCGTGCGCAGGCTTGGGCGAGCCAAGCGGCGGCCGCCTGCAGGCGGTCATCGGCGCCGTGGTAGAAGCTGACCTTGGTCACGCCGAGATCAAGCCGGCCCGGGTGAGCAGGAAGTGGGTCAACAGCGGCACCGGGCGACCGGTCGAGCCCTTCTTGTCGCCGCCCCGCCAGGCGGTGCCGGCGATGTCGAGGTGGGCCCAGCGGTATTTCTTGGCGTAGCGCGCCAGGAAGCAGGCGGCGGTGATGCTGCCGGCGGCGCGGCCGCCGACGTTGGTCATGTCGGCGAAGGGGCTCTTCAACTGCTCCTGATAGTCCTCCCACAGCGGCATGTGCCAAGCTCTGTCCCAGGCGTCTTCGCCGGCGCCGAGCAGGTCGCGCGCCAGGCCCTCGTTGTTGGCGTAGAGACCGCTGGCGACATGGCCCAGGGCGATGACGCAGGCGCCGGTGAGGGTGGCGATGTCGATCACCGATTCGGGTTCGAAGCGCTCGGCGTAGGTCAACGCATCGCAGAGGATCAACCTGCCTTCGGCGTCGGTGTTGAGAATCTCGATGGTCTGGCCGGACATCGAGGTGACGATGTCGCCGGGGCGACTGGCTTCGCCGCCGGGCATGTTCTCGGCGCAGGGAACGACACCGACGACGTTGAGCGGCAGGCGCATCTTGGCTGCGGCCTGCAGGGTGCCCAGGACGCTGGCGGCGCCGGACATGTCGTACTTCATCTCGTCCATCTCGGCGCCGGGCTTGAGCGAAATCCCGCCCGAATCGAAGGTGATGCCCTTGCCGACCAAGACGATCGGCGCCGCATCCTGCTTGCCGCCGGCGTGCCGCAGGATGATCAGCTTGGGCGGCTGGCGCGAGCCGCGTGCGACCGACAACAGCGAGCCCATGCCGAGCTTTTCCATGTCTGCCCGCTCCAGCACCTCGACCTTCAGGCCGTGGGTGCGGCCGATCTGTTGCGCCTGCTCGGCGAGGTACGACGGGTTGCAGATGTTGCCGGGCAGATTGCCCAAGTCCTGGGCCAGGCTCCTGCCCTCGGCGATGGCCAGTCCCTGCGCCAACGCGTTCTCGGCGACGGCCAGATCGGCGCGGCTCTCGACGGCGAGGGTCAGCTTGCGCAGGGGTCGTCGCACCTGGTCCTTCTTCGATTTGAAGCGGTCGAAGCGGTAGAGCGCCGCGGTCGCCACCATCGCCGCCTGGCGGATGCGCCAGCCCAGGTCGCGCTTCTTCACCGCCAGTTCGGTCAGGTAGATGGTGCCGTCAAACGCCCCCGTTTCATTGAGCGTGCGCACGGCGGTGGCGATCGCCTCGAGGTACTCTTTTTCGTGGAAATCGCGCTCCTTGCCCAGACCGACCAGGAGAACGCGATCGCAGAGGGTGCCCGGGACGCTGTGCAGCAACAGGGTGGTGCCCGCCTTGCCCTCCATGTCGCCTCGCCGAAGCAGGTCGGACACATGGTTGTTTGCCGCCTTGTTGAGAATTTCCCCGGGCAGCGAAAGCTTGCGAGGCTCGAACACGCCGATCACCACGCAGGCGCTGCGCTGCTTTTCCGGGATCCCGCTTTTTATGCTAAATTCCACGCTAGTCTCCTCGGTGCTGCTGGGGAAAAGCCCAGCGATTCTTGCCGAAATGGGCCAAGGTTTTGGATTATCGCCAAACTCCTCGCCAAAAGTCAAAGCCACCATGATCTTCCAGCGCGCCGCTTTGCGCGAATTTGCCAATACTGCGGTGGTGGTTTTTGTCGCTTTGTTCGCCATCATGCTGACCACGCAGTTGATTCGCCTGCTCGGCCAGGCCGCCGGCGGCAAGCTGGCTTCCGAGGCGGTGGTGGCGCTGCTCGGCTTCGGCGCGCTCAACTATCTGCCGGTGTTGCTGTCCTTGACCCTGTTCATTTCGGTGCTGATGACCCTGTCGCGCTCTTACCGCGATTCGGAGATGATCGTCTGGTTTTCCAGCGGCCTGCCGCTCACCGCCTGGATCAAGCCGGTGCTGATCTTCGCCTTGCCCCTGCTGGCGCTGATCGCGGCGCTGTCCCTGTTCCTCTCGCCCTGGGCCCTGGCCAAGAGCAGCGAATTCCGGCAGAAGATGGACAGCCGCGACGACGTCTCGCGCGTCGCCCCCGGCGCCTTCAAGGAGTCGGCGGCGGCCGACCGGGTGTTCTTCGTCGAGGAGATCGCCGGCGAGGAAGGCCGGGTCAAGAACGTGTTCATCAGCTCGATGCAGCACGGCCGCCTGGGGATTATGGCCGCGGCCAAGGGCAGTCAGCTGTCGATGGCCAACGGTGATCGCTTTCTGGTGCTGGAGAACGGTCGCCGCTACGAAGGCCAGCCGGGCCAGGCCGATTTCCGCGTGATGCAGTTCGAACGCTACGCCGTGCGAGTGGAAACGCGCGAGGCGCAAGGCATCGCCGAGACGCCGAAAAGCCTGCCGCTGTGGCAGTTGCTGCAGCATCCGACGCCGCCCAATCTCGGCGAATTGATCTGGCGCTTGGGGATACCCCTGGCGGCGGCCAACCTGGCGCTGCTGGCGATTCCGCTGTCCTTCGCCAATCCGCGCGCCGGACGCACCAACAACCTGATCTTCGCGCTGCTCGCCTACATGACCTACAGCAACCTGATCAGCATCAGCCAGGCCTGGGTGGCCCAGGGCCG
>JAHFRE010000042.1 GCA_023258955.1 Sterolibacterium sp. | reverse complement strand
TGGGCACGGCCTGCATCCTGCCCTTTTCGCGCGACCTGGGCCTGCTCGCGCGCGGCGAACTGCCGGCGCTGGCGCTCGGTGTGCCGGTGGCGCGGCTGCGCCTGCTGATCTACCTGCTGGCCTCGGTGTTGACCGCGGTGGCGGTCAACAGCGCCGGTGGCATCGGCTTCATCGGCTTGATCGTGCCGCACCTCACGCGCCTGGCGATGCGCACCAGCGCCGGTAACGACCAGCGACTGCTGCTGCCCGCCGCGGTCTTGGCCGGTGGCACGCTGCTGGTGGCCGCCGACACCCTGGCGCGCACCCTGATCGCGCCGCAGCAGCTTCCGGTCGGCGTGTTGACCGCGCTGCTCGGCGTGCCCGCCTTCCTCTACCTGCTGTCGCGGCAACCGCGATGACCACCGCCACGCCACTGCTCGCGACGCGCGGGCTCGACGTCGCCATCGGCGGCAGGCTGCTGCTCGCCGGCCTCGACCTGGCCCTCGCCGGCGGCGATACCCTGGCCATCCTCGGCTGCAACGGCAGCGGCAAGACCACCCTGTTGCACACCCTGGCCGGCCTGCGCCCGCCCGCGGCCGGCAGCGTCGAGCTCTGCGGCAAGAGCTATCCAGAGCACGGGCCGCGCGCCGCCGCCCGCCTGCGCGGCCTGCTGGCGCAGGCGCAGACCGACGCCTTTCCGGCCAGCGTACTGGAGACGGCGCTGATCGGCCGCCATCCCCACCTCGGCCGTTTCGCCTGGGAAGGGGCGCGCGATCTGGCCATCGCCCGCGCGGCCTTGGCGGCTGTCGCGCTGACCGGCCTGGAGAGCCGCGAGGTGCAAACCCTCTCCGGCGGCGAACGCCAGCGCCTGGGGATAGCGACGCTGCTGGCGCAGCAGCCGCTGCTCTATCTACTCGACGAGCCGCTCGCCCATCTCGACCTGGCGCACCAGATCGCCATGCTCGAATTGGCCAAACGCCAGGCCACCGAAGCGGCGGCGGCCTTCGTCATCGTCATCCACGACATGAATCTGGCGCGGCGCTATTGCCGGCGCTCGCTGCTGTTGTTCGGCGACGGTCGCTGGCTCGAGGGTCCCAGCGAGCGCGTGCTCAGCGCCGAGAATCTGTCCGAGCTGTTCGGCCAGCGGCTGCGCGAACTCGCCGACGGCGAGGCGCGCTATTTCATCGCCGCCTAGCGTGTTGCATTTTCAGTTGCGTCTTTTTCGCGCCGTCTCCATCTGCTCGCAGAACATCTGCGCGGCGTCGAGCAGGCGCGGCGTGTGGCGATTGATCAGGTCGGGCGGGATGAAGAACAGGTTGCCGCGGGCGCTCGCCGTCAGCTCCGGCCAGCGCTTCCACATGTCCAGCCATTCCGGTCGCGCCTCGTCCATGCCGCTGGCGACGATCGCCTCCGGATTGGCGGCGAGCACCGCTTCCACCGACACCGTCGGCGCCAACTGCGGCAGGGCCGCGAAGACGTTGGCGGCGCCGCACAAGCGCATCACGTCGCTGATCAGCTGCCGGCCGTTCACCGTCAGCAGCGGCTGGTTCCAGATCTGGTAGAAGGTGCGCACCGTCGGCCGCGCCGCGTAGCGGCGGGCGATCGCGACGTGGCGGGCGGAGAAGGCGCGCGCCGCCGCCGTCGCCACCGCCTCGGTGCCGGCGAGTTCGCCGAAGCGGGCGATGCTCGCTGCGATGTCCTCGATACGCCGCGGTTGACTGACGAACAGCGGCAGGCCGAGCGCTCTGAGCTTGGCCAGCTGCACCGCCGAGTTGCCGCTCTCCCAGGCGATCACCAGATCGGGGCGAAGGGCGGCGACGCTCTCGAGATCGAGGCTGGTGGCGCTGCCCAGCCGCGGCAGCTGCTTTGCCGCTGGCGGATAGTCGCTGAAATCGCTGGCGCCGACGATACGATCGCCGGCGCCGGCGGCGTAGAGATTCTCGGTGATGTGCGGTGCCAGGCTGACGATACGCCGCGCCGGTGCCGCCAGGTGCAGCGTCTGCCCGAGGTCGTCCTGGACGACGATTTCGGCGCGGGCGCCGTGCATTAGGAGCAGCAGCGACAGCAACGATAGGCGCCAACGGGGCATGGGATAATCGCGCAGCGCGCAATGCAAACGCAGATTTTACAACGGCCGGCGCCACCACCCGGTTCGGGCGCGCGCCGCCCGCTGGGGGCTCGGGACCGGCCTCGCTGACAGGAGCGATAGACATGGATGATGCGGACAAGGTACTGGCGCGTTGGCAGCAGCGGCAGGAGGAGGTAGAGGCGATGCTGGCCAGCGGTGCGGCGCGAGTCGGCGTGGTGCAGCCGGCGCAGGCGATCGGCAAATCCGGCCTCGAGCTGTTCGCCTCCATGCTCTCCGGTGAACTACCGTTCGCACCAATGGCGCAGACCCTGGACTTCTTCCTGGTCGAAGTGGAAAAAGGCCGCGCCGTGTTCCAGGGCCGACCCGGCCCGCGCTTCTTCAACCCGATGGGGACGGTGCACGGCGGCTGGTACGCAACCCTGCTCGATTCGGCCGTGGGCTGCGCCGTGCATAGCTGCATGCCGGCGGGAAAGAGCTACACCACGGTCGAACTGAAGCTGAACATCGTCAAGGCCCTCAGCGCCAAGGTGGGTCTGATCCGCGCCGAAGGCAACGTGATCCACCTCGGCGGCCAGATCGCCACCGCCGACGGCACGCTCTACGGGCCCGACGGCAAGCTCTACGCCCACGCCTCGACCACCTGCCTGGTCTTCGATTTTCCGCCGGCGAAAACCATACTTTAGGTGTAAAGTGAGTTAACGCCTTCCTGAGGAATCGCCGGGATGTGGCAGACCATCGCAGCGCTGCTTGCAATCCTCGCGGCTCCGGCCCTGGCCAACGAGGCGGCGGACCTCGCCCCCTACGTCGCTGCCGTGGGCGCCGCCGGCGCCTATCTGCCGGGGGCGTCGCAGAAGTCGGTGCACCTGGCCAACTACGACCCAGCCAGCCATCGGGCGCTGGCGCGCGAGACCTTCACCGCCAGCATCCTCGGCGGCAAGATGGCGCCGACGGCGAAGCTCGGCGCCGGCGGCAGCCTGATCCCGACCGGCGCGCGCTGGTCGGAGCGCCACTATTTGTTCGCCAGCGACCAGCGCTGCGCGGTGTTCATCAACGTCGGCGAAGTCGCCGCAGCGATGGCCGCGGCGGTTCCGCACTACGCCGAGTTCAGCGTCTGGCACGAGCTGGCCCATTGCACCCTGCTCGAACTACAGCACGGCGATGTCGCTGCCGGCAAGCCGGAGCGTGCGCGCGCTGCCGCGGACGGGTTCACCGGCGCCCTGCCGGACGGTCGCGGCCGGCTCGCCTACAGCTTGCTGAGCGAGGGTTTCGCCGACAGCTTTGCGCTGCTGGTCGCGGCCGCGGTGCGCGGCAACGAGGCGGCGCGGCAGTTGGCGACGGCGCTGCTCGACTATCGCCGCCTCGAGAAGGCAGCCAACGCCGGTGGCGCCGGCGGCGGCGCCCACGACACCAGCATCGCGCTGGGCTTGGCGCGCGACGCCCTGGCCGCCTACGACCTGTCGGCGCTATCCGCCCGCGACCGCTACGTGCTGGCGATGAACTGCGCGGTCGACGGCACGGCGCGCTGGGCCGAAACCGAAGTCGGCGCCGCGGCTGCCGGCCGTTTGCGCGCGCAGCTCGGCGCCTTCGAGAGCGCCATGCTGGCGCAAGCCAGCGCTGCCACCGGCGACGCTGCCAGCACCGAGATCCCCGTGTTCCTCGCCTATCCGGGTGAGGGCGGGCAGGACAGTCTGCGCATCAGGTAGCTCGGGCACCCGGCCGATCGCCTTGCCGCGCCTGGCCTCTGGCACAATGGCGGGATGCGCGAACCCCCCGCTCCGATCGCCCGTGGCCGTTAGCGCCAAAGACAATAGCCGCGAGATCTACGCGCGCCTGCTCGCCTACGTGCGGCCCTACGGCCGCGTGTTCGCCCTGTCCCTGCTCGGCATGGCGGCCACGGCGGCGACCGAACCGCTGTTTCCGGCGCTGATGAAGAAGCTGCTCGATTCGGGCTTCGTCGCCCAGGAGCGGCAGGACCTGTACCTGGCGCCGATCGCGCTGATCGCGATATTCACGGTGCGCGGCCTGCTCACCTATTTCACCTCCTACAGCCTGGCCTGGGTCACCAACCGGCTGGTGATGGACCTGCGCCGCGAGATGTTCGCGCGTCTGCTCGGCCTGCCCAGCGCCTACTACGACGATCAGTCGGCCGGCGCCTTGATTTCCAAGCTCGCCTACGACGTGAACAACGTCACCGGCGCCGCGACCACGGTGCTGACGGCGCTGGTGCGCGATTCGCTGACCATCGTCGGCCTGCTCGCCTTCATGCTCTACTACAACTGGAAGCTGACCCTGATCGCGCTCACCATCGGGCCGCTGATCGTCGGCGTGGTGCGCGTCTTCGGCAAGCGTCTGCGCGCCGCCAATCGGCGCGGCTACCAGGCGATGGGCCGGATCGCCCACATCCTCGAGGAAGCGGTCGGCGCGCACAAGGTGGTCAAGGTGTTCGGCGGCCAGCGCTACGAGGCGCAGCGCTTCGAGGCGGCGGCCAACGATTTCCGCGTCGCCGCGATGCGCGAATCGATGGCCGCCTCGGCCACCGTGCCGTTGACCCAGATCGCCTCGGCGGCGGCGCTGGCGGTGATCATCTACGTCGCCCTGCTGCAGTCCACCGACGCCCACGTCACCGTCGGCGGCTTCGTCTCCTTCATCACGGCGATGCTGCTGCTGCTGGCGCCGGTGAAGCGGCTCACCGAAGTCAACGCGCCGCTGCAGCGCGGGCTGGCCGCAGCCGAGAGCATCTTCTCCCTGCTCGACCAGGTGCCGGAATCCGATCGCGGCAGCCGTACGCTGGAGCGCGTCGCCGGCGCCATCAGCTTCGAGCGGGTCGGCTTCAGCTACGGCGGCGCCGCCCGCCCGGCGCTGACGGAGGTGACGCTGGAGATCGCCGCCGGCGAGACGGTGGCGCTGGTCGGTCCCTCGGGCAGCGGCAAGACGACGCTGGTGAGCCTGCTGCCGCGCTTCTACAGCCTGCAACAGGGAGCGATCCGCCTCGACGGTGTGGACGTCGAGGACCTGACGCTGGAGAGCCTGCGTCGCGCCATCGCCCTGGTCAGCCAGGAGGTGGTGCTGTTCAACGACACGGTCGCCGCCAACATCGCCTACGGTGCGCCCGCCGGCGTCGGCGAAGAGCAGATCATCGCCGCGGCGCAGGCGGCGCACGCCTGGGATTTCATCCGCCAGATGCCGCAGGGCCTGGCCACCACGGTCGGCGAGAACGGGGTCAAGCTCTCCGGCGGCCAGCGGCAGCGCCTGGCGATCGCCCGCGCCTTTCTGAAGAACGCGCCGATCCTGATCCTCGACGAAGCCACCTCGGCGCTCGACAGCGAATCGGAACGGCAGATCCAGGCGGCGCTCGACCGCTTGATCGTAGGACGCACCACCCTGGTCATCGCCCACCGATTGTCGACCGTCGAGCGCGCCGATCGCATCGTCGTGTTGGACCACGGGCGCATCGTCGAGCAGGGACGGCACGCCGAACTGCTGGCCGCCGACGGCATTTACAGCCACCTCTACCGCCTGCAGTTCCAGGCGGCGAGTTCTCCCGCCTAGGGCGCGAGCATGGCCGCGCAGGCGGCGATGACGCGGCTCGCGGCGAGGCTCTCGAGGCAGGCGCTGGCGCTGTCCACGCGCCGCTCGCAGCCCTCCTGCAGGCAGGGCACGCAACCGCGCGCGTCTTCTCCTTGCAGCAGATAGACGTTGCCGCGACGGCCGCTGCCCACCCTGGCCCAGGGACTCGTCTGTTGCGCCCAACCGCGCGGCCAGGGTCCCCACTTGACCGGATTGGTCGGCCCGAACAGCGCCACCGTCGCCGTGCCGGTGGCGGCGGCGATGTGGGTGGTGACCGTGTCGGGCCCGACGTAGAGGGCGGCAGCGGCGATCGCTGCGGCCACCTCGGCCAGCGACAGTTGCCCGGCGCGATCGAGGCCGCCGCAGGCGGCGGCGATGGCGGCGACCCGCTGCCGCTCCTCCAGCGCGGCGCTGCCGGTGAACACCAGGCCCAGCCCCTGGGCGCGCAACCAGGCGGCCAGTTCGAGCCAGCCGCCCTGGGTCCACCGCTTGTAGCTGAAGCTCGGCTCGCAGTGCAGCACCGCGTAGCGTTCCCCCGCTGGCGCCAGGCTGGCGAGCACGCGTCGGCGCTCGCCGTCGGCCAGCGCCGGCGGCACCACCTCGGCGACGGCGGCGATGCCCAGCAGCTCGGCCAGCCCCAGCGCCGTCGTCACGCTGTGCGTGTCGAGGTCGTCGAAATAGCGCCAGGCGTCGAACAGCCAGCCCTTCAGCCGCTCCGCGGGCTCGCGCCGCAACAGGCCGAGGCGGTAGGGCGCGGCGGCGAGGCAATAGAGCCGGGCGCGGTCGGTGGGCAGCGGCGACAGGGCCAGATCGTAGCGCCGCCAGACGCCCGCCAGTTCGCCGAGGCGCTCTCTTGGCGAGGCGCGACGGGCGACGCCGATCACCCGTGCGACGTCGGGATTGCCCTCGAGCACGGCCGCCGTGTCGGCGAACAGCAGCGCATCGATCTGCGTCTGCGGCCAGGCCCGCTTCAGCGAGCGCAGCAAAGGTGTGGCGAGCAGCACGTCGCCCAGGCGCTGCGTGCAACTGAGCAGGACGCGGCGCGGTGGCCAGCGCGGTGCATTTCGGAACATCGGGTGGCGTCGCCCTGGCCACTATAATGCCGGGCATTATGCCCAAACTCCACGCCGACGCGAGCCTGCGCTGGGCGGCGATCGCGCTCGGCGCTTCGCTGCCGATCTCCGTCGCGCTGGATAACGTGTTGCTCGTCGTCATCCTGCTCGCCTGGTTGCTAGCCGGTCACTGGCGTTCCTGCCTGCTGCGTTGGCGCGGCCAACCGGTCGCCTGGGCGGCGTTGCTCCTGTTGGCGCTGCTCCTGGTCGGCTGCGCCTGGGGTCCGGGCAGCTTCGACGACCGCCTGCATTTCCTGCGCAAGAATTCGCACCTGCTGCTGCTGCCCATCCTGCTCGCCTGCCCCTGGCGCGCCCGCGACCGGGAGTACGCCGTGGCGGCCTTCGCCGCAGCGATGGTGCTCACCCTGGTGATCTCCTACGGCTACTGGTTGCATCTGATTCCGCTAGCGGCGACCAACAACCAGAGTCCGGACAACCCGGTGGTGTTCAAGCTGCACATCACCCACGGCATTCTGATGGCCTATTGCGCCTACCTGGCGGCGATCGCGGCGCTGCGCCAGGACGGGTGGCGGCTGCGCCTGGGGCTATGGGCGTTCACGGCGCTGGCGACCTTCAACGTGTTATTCATGGTGCAGGGACGCACCGGTTACCTGGTCCTCGGCGGGCTGGCCGCCTGGCTCTGCTTCGAGCGCCTGCGCTGGCGCGGCCTCGGCGTCGCCGCCGCTGCTGGCGTCCTGTTGCTGGCCAGCGCCTATGCGCTGCACCTGCCCATGGTGGACCGGTTGCTGGCGATGTCCGTCGACTATCAGCAATGGCGCGTCGGTACTGGCGGCGAGACCTCGATCGGGGCGCGCATCGATCTCTACCGCACCAGCCTCGAGCTCATCGCCGCCCATCCGCTCCTCGGTGTCGGCACCGGCGGCTTCACCAACGCCTACGCCGCCGCGACCACGACGCACGGCCCCACCGTCTGGAACAATCCGCACAACCAGTACCTGCTCACCACGGTGCAATTGGGCGTGGTCGGCCTGTGCGCGCTCGCCGCCTTGTTCGTAGCCGTCTGGCGCAGCGCCGCCAAACTGGAGAAGGCGCCGCGACTGGCGGCGCAGGGACTGCTGCTGACCATTGGCCTGGGCTGCCTGCTCAATTCCCTGCTCATCGACCACACCGAGGGACTGTTCTTCTCCTGGCTCGCCGGCATGCTGCTCGGCCCCAGCGAGCGGGAGGGCGACGGTGCTACCATAGCCACACGCCAATCCACTTTTGCGCCACCACCATGACCGAGCAGACAGCGCTTCCCGACGAGGCGGCGGTTCGCGCCGCGCTGCGCCAGGTGATCGATCCCGAGGTCGGGGTGAATATCGTCGATCTCGGCCTGATCTACGAGATCGACAGCCGACCCGAGCGCTGCCTGGTCGAGATGACCATGACCTCGCCCGCCTGTCCGCTCGGCGCGATGATCGTCGACGAGGTGAAGGCGGCGCTGGCACCCCTGCTTCCCGCCTCCTGCCCGGCGGACGTGCGCCTGGTCTGGGATCCGCCCTGGGATCCGTCGATGATGAGCGAAGACAGCCGGCAACATTTCGGCTGGTGATGGCTGCGAGCGACCTCAGTCCCGCCGCCCGTCTGCCCTTCCTGGCGCTGGGCATGTTGTCCCTGCTGGGCGGGGTGGCCGCCGGACTGGCGCGCCTGGCCTGGCACGTGCCGGCCGCAGCGGCTGCTGCGGCCGGTGAGCACGGGGCACTGATGATCTGCGCTTTTCTCGGCACGGTGATCTGCCTCGAGCGCGCCGTCGCCGTCGGCCGCGCTTGGGCCTATCTGGGGCCGGCCGCCGCCGGTCTGGGCGGGCTGTGCCTGCTCTGCGGCGCGCCGAGCGTCTGGGCGCAATGGCTGTGCATCCTCGCCGCCGCCGTCCTGTGCGCCGCCAGCGTGCAGGTGTTGCGGCGGCAGGTGGCCGCATTCACCCTGATCCTGGCCCTGGCGGCGTTGTGCTGGCTGGTCGGTAATCTGGCCTGGCTGGCTCGCGGTGTGGTCGCCGTGCCGTGGTGGCTGGCCTTCCTGGTGCTCACCATCGCCGGCGAGAGGCTGGAGCTGACCCGCTTTCTGCCGACACCGGCGGTCGCGCGGCGAGCCTTCCTGCTGATCGTCGGCGCCGTGGTGGTCGGTGCCGCGGCCAGCCTCTGGTTCGAGGACGCCGGTCTGCGGCTGGTCTCGGCGGCGCTGCTGGCGCTGGCGCTGTGGCTGCTGCGCTACGACATCGCGAAGAAGAACGCCGGAAGCCGCGGGCTGACCCGCTTCATCGCCGTCTGCCTGCTCTCCGGTTACCTGTGGCTGGTCATCGCCGGTGCCTTGGGGCTCGCCGGCGGGCTGCTGCCCGGCCATCCCTGGCGCGACGCGACGCTGCACGCGACCGGGTTGGGCTTCGTCTTCGCGATGATCTTCGGCCACGCCCTGATCATCTTTCCGGCGGTCTTGCGGGTAAGCATGCCCTATCACCCGGTCCACTATCTGCCGCTGCTGCTGCTCCATGCCTCGCTGGCGCTGCGGGTCTGCGGCGTCCTCGGCGGCGACTTCGCTCTGCGCAGCGAAGGCGGCTTGCTCAACGCGCTGGCGCTCGCCGCCTTCATCGCCAACATTATCGCCAGCGTCGTGCGCGGCAGGCGCGTGGCGGCAGCCGCCGCTTGAGCGGACGGCGGCGCCGAATCCTCGCGCTGCCTGAGGTGTAGTATCTGGCAGCATAGGATTTCGTGCGGGGAGGCCGATGTCCAATTCCGATCCTGCCGCAGCTTCCGCTACGCCGATGCGCCTGTTGCTGGGCCTGTGGCCCGCTTGGCTGGTGCTCGTCTGCGCCCTGGCGCTGAGCTTCGGCGCCTGGCGCTACGCCGTCGAGGAAGCTGAGCGTCAAGCGCAGGCGGAGTTCGACGGCGAGGTCGAGCGGGTGCGCGCCGAGCTCAAGACGCGTTTCGACAACTATGCGCAGACGCTGCGCGCCGCCGCCGCCCTGTTCCTGACCGCCGACAAGGTCACCCGCGAAGACTGGCGCGCCTACGTCGCCGGACTGAAGCTGCAGCGCGGCTACCCCGCCATCCAGGCGGTGGCCTTCGCGCGTTTCATCGGCGACGCCGATCTCGAGGCGCTGGTCGCCGAAGCGCGGCGCGACGGCATCGCAGATTTTGCTCTGCGCCCGGCCGGGCGCCGCCAGCGCTACGCGATCAACTTCTACGCCGAGCCCTACGAGGGCGCCAACGTCAAGGCGCTCGGCTACGACATGTGGCAGGACGAGGAGCGGCGGGAGACGATGCAGAAGGCGATGGCGACCGGTGAGCCGACCATCACCCGGCGGACCACGCTGCGGGTCGATGCCCAAAGCGGTCCGGTTGCGTCCTTCATCATGTACATGCCAGTGGCGCGCAGATCGGACGGCGTCGTCTACGGCTTCGTCCTCAGTCCCTTCAGGATGCCGGTGCTGATGGCGGACCTGCTCAAGGAACACGGCGGGCGCATTTCCCTAAGCATCGTCGATGGCAGCGATGCGCGTCCGGAAAATCTGTTGTTCGCCAGCGAACGCGACCAGGGGCAGGCGAGATTCGTGCACAGCGAGGCCATCGCGCTGGGCGGGCGAACCTGGACCCTGAACTACGCCAGCCTGCCGGACTTCGAGGCCCAGGCGGGCCACCAGCGACCGACCATGGTGCTGGCCGCGGGCCTGCTGGTCAGCGCCCTGCTGTTCGTCATCGCCTGGTCACTGGGAACGACCCGCAATCGGGCCGTGCGCCTGGCGCGCGACATCACCGCCTCCTTGCACCAGAGCGAGGGTCGCTTCCGCCGGCTGGTGGAAAACGCGCCCGACGCGATCGCCCTCTACGACGTCGAGGCTGGACGTTTTGTCGATTGCAACGCGGTCGCCGCCAAGCTGTTCGGCTGCAGCCGGGAAGAGCTGCTGCGCGGTGGTCCGGAGCGCTTCTACCCACCCGAACAATTCGTCGGACGGGCGCTGCGCGATGTCATGGCGGAAAACCACCAGCGAACCCTGGGCGGCGACCAGCTCCTGGTCGAGCGGCGCATCCGCCGGGCCGACGGCGGCGAGTCGGTCTGCGAAGTGCGCCTGACCCAACTGCCGGGCGACGGCCGCAGACTGATACGCTGCAGCTATCTCGACGTCAGCGCGCGCAAGCGCGCCGAGGTCGAGCTGGAGCGGCATCGCCAGCAGCTCGAGCAGATGGTCGAGGAACGGACGCGGGCGCTGCAGCTGGCCAAGGAAGCCGCCGAGACCGCCAACGTCGCCAAGAGCGCCTTCCTCGCCAACATGTCGCACGAGATTCGCACCCCCTTGAACGCCATCACCGGCATGACCCACATGATTCGCCGCTGGTCCGGCATCACCCGGGAGCAGACCGAGAGGCTGGACAAGATCGACTCGGCGGGGCGGCACCTGCTGGAAATCCTCAACGCCGTGCTCGACCTGTCGAAGATCGAGGCCGGCAAGTTCGAGTTGGAGGAAACCCCGGTCAGAGTGGCAGGGATACTGGCCAACGTGTCGACCATCCTGTTCGACCGGGCCTTCGCCAAGAATGTGCAGCTGCTGGTGGAGAGCGAGCAGCTGCCGCTCAATCTGCTCGGGGATTCGGCCCGTTTGCAGCAGGCGCTGATGAACTACGCCAGCAACGCCGTCAAGTTCACCGACAGCGGCAGCGTGACGCTGCGGGCTGGGGTGGCGAGGGAATCGTCGGAGGGGGTGCTGGTGCGCTTCGAGGTCGAGGACACCGGCATCGGCATCGAGCCGGAGGTGATTCCGCGCCTGTTCTCGGCTTTCGAGCAAGGCGACAACTCGATCACGCGACTCTACGGCGGCACCGGGCTGGGCCTGGCGGTGACCAAGAAGTTGGCGCTGCTGATGGGCGGCGACGCTGGCGTGGTCAGCAGCCCGGGCAAGGGCAGCATCTTTTGGTTTACGGCCTGGTTGAAGAAGAGCTTCTCGCCGCTGGCGATGGGCACTCCGGCCACCTTCGAGAACGCCGCGACCCTGCTGCGCACGCGCTACAAGGGGGCGCTGGTGCTGGTGGTCGACGACGACCGCATGAACCGTGAAGTCGCCGCCATGCTGCTCGAAGACGTGAGCATGCAGGTCGATTGCGCCGCAGACGGCGACGAGGCCGTCACCATGGCGGGCAACAAGGCCTACGCCCTGGTCCTGATGGACCTGCAGATGCCCCGCCTGGACGGGCTGCAATCGACCCGTGCCATACGCGCCCTGCCCAATTGCGCGTCGCTGCCGATCATCGCCATGACGGCGAACGCCTTCGTCGAGGACAAGGCGCGCTGCCTGGAGGCGGGGATGAACGATTTCGTGACCAAGCCCTACGATCCGGAGCTGTTGTACCAGACCATGGTGCGCTGGCTGGAACAGGGCGCGGCCAACTGAGTTCTGCGCTGTCAGGTTTTCCCTGCAACGACATCGGGATATACGCACGGCATTTTAAGGAATCGCCGATTTCCACACCGCTGCAACCGCCATATGCTGAGCGACTGGGTGACGGTTGGCGGGGAATCGAACATGGCGAAGACGGTAGCTGCGGCGACAAAGACCGGAGAGGCAGCGGCGCCGCAGGCGGCGCGCGGCAAGGCCTGGTTATGGGCCATCATGGCCTTGCTGATCGTGATCCTGCTCGCCGGCGGCGGCGCTGTCTGGGCGGTCAAGAAGAGCCACGCCCAGGACGAGGAGGAGGGCGACGCACCGCGGCGGTCGGCGGCGAAGGCCAACAAGGCCGGGACCGCCCCGATCTTCGTGGCGCTCGAGGTGTTTACCGTCAAGCTGCAGCCCGACCATGAAGGCGAAGACAAATACCTGCAGCTGGTGCCGGCGCTGAAGGCGCTGGATCTGCCGGCCAGCGAGCGGATGAAGGCCTATATGCCGCAGATCCGCCACGACATGCTGAACCTGCTGTCGGGGCGCAAGGCCTCGCAATTGGCCGACGCCCAGGGCATGGAAAGGCTGGCGATCGATCTGCGCAATCGCGTCAATCAGCCGCTGCTCGACCCCAGGAGCCCGGCGCCGAACGCAGACAAGGCCGGCGCCGACGATCCGGTGCAAGCGGTGTTGTTCTCCTCGCTGATCATCCAGTGAGCGCTGGTGCCGCGGCGCGAGCAGACGCCGGGTCGTTGCCGCTATCGGCTGTGCTGGCAGGCGGGCCCCGCGGCGCTCAGTCCCTGATGCCGTGCTTCTCGGCGTAGCGGATCAGGTCGGCGTTGTTGGCGATGTCGAGCTTCTGCATGATGCGCATCTTGTGCGTGCTCACCGTCTTCGGGCTGAGGTGAAACTGATCGGCGATCTTGCCCAGCGAATCGCCGGCGGCGATCTTGCGCAGGATTTCCAGTTCGCGCTTGGACAGGATGTCGCCGGGGGCGTCGGCTTGGTCTTTGCCCAGATCGAACACGAAGCCGGAGATCGCCGGGTCGAGGTAGCGCTCGCCGCGCGCGACCACCCGGATGGCCTCCATCAGCACCGCTGATTTGCTGCCCTTGGCGACGTAACCGCTGGCCCCGGCGCGCACCGCTCGGGCGATGGTCTGTCCATCGTTGTGCATCGACAGGATCAGGATCGGGATCGCCGGAAAACGCTGGCGCAGGCACTCGACCAGGTCTACGCCGCTGACCCCGGGCATGGTCATGTCCAGCACCAGCAGCTCGCAGGCGCAGTCCTCGAGCAGGCGCAGGGCCTCGGCGCCGTTGGCCGCTTCGCCGGCGATGACGATGTCCTCGGTCAGGGCCATCATCTGTTTGATGCCGTCGCGGACAATGGCGTGGTCATCGACCAGAGCAACCCTGATCATGGCGCCAGCTCTCCCAACGGCAATTCGATCGCGACGCGGGTTCCCTGGTCGACGGCGCTTTTGACGAAGAGCGTGCCACCGAGGGCGAGCACGCGCTCGCGCATCCCCAGCAGGCCGAAGCCGGGCTTCTGCCTCACCACCGCCGGATCGAAGCCGCGGCCGTCGTCGCTGATGCTGAGCGTCACCCGTTGCGCTTCATTGACCAGCGCGATCAGCACCGACTGCGCTTGCGCGTGTTTGGCGACGTTGTTGAGCGACTCCTGGACGACGCGAAACAGGGTGGCGGCGATCGGTTCGCGGAAGGTGATCGCCTCGCCCTTGATATCGACCAGGCAATCGACTTCCCAGCGATAGCGAAAGTCTTCGGCCAGCCATTCGATCGCCGCCAGCAGGCCGAGGTCGAGCACCGGCGGCCGTAGTCGGGTCGAAATGTGGCGCACCACGTCGATGGCGTCGGCGGCGATCGACTGCAGGCCGGCGATGTCCGCCGCCACCTCGTGGCCCGCCTGATGGCGTTCGCGCAACACCGCCAAGCCGAGTTGCAGCGCCGTCAAGCGCTGCCCCATCTCGTCGTGCACCTCGCGCGCGATGTGTTTGCGCTCTTCTTCGACCACCGATTCCTGATGCACAGAAAGCGCCCGCAGCTGCCGCCGCGCGCGCAGCAGGTCCAGCTCCGTGCCTTTTCTCTCGGTGATGTCCTGCAGCGTGCCGGCGATGTGCGCTATCCTGCCGTCGCTTCCCAGCCGCGGTTCGCCGCGCGCGTAGACGACGCGTTCCTCGCCATCGGCGCGGACGATGCGGTGGTCGAGCGCGAACCACTCTTTCTTGTGGATGGCGTTCCTGAGCGTGTTGAGCACCATCTCCCGATCGTCGGGGTGGATCGCGTCGAGGTAGAGCGGCGGGATGGTGGCGTCGCCGCGCAGGGTGATGATCTCCGGCGCTTGCGCCGGTAGCCCGAGGATGCGGTACATGCCGCGCGACCAGCGCATCGTCTTGGCCAGCAGATCCGACTCCCAGTCGCCGAGATTGGCGATGCGCTGGGCGTTTTCCAGGCTTTGTTCGCTGGCCAGGAGCGCCCGCTCGACGTCCTTCTGCGGCGATACGTCGAGGATCTGGCCGATCAGGTAGAGCGGTTCGCCGGCGGCGGTCAGCGCCAGCGAGACGCTGATCATCGCCCAGGCGATGCTGCCATCCTTGCGCAGAAAGCGCTTTTCCAGCTGGTAGCTGCGCTTCTCGTCGGACAGCAGACGCGCGATCTGGGCCTCGCTGGCGGGGAGGTCGTCGGGATGGGTGACGTCGCGATAGGACATCCGGTACAGCTCGGCGGCGCTGTAGCCGAGGCAATCGCAAAAAGCGCGGTTGACGCGGCGGTACCTGCCTTCCATGTCGCACAGCGAGATGCCCGCCGGCGCGGCTTCGAAGATCGCGTGGAAGGATTCGTTGCTGTGTGTCATGGAGCGGGCCTAGTCTTCGCTGTCGCAGACGTGGGCGCTGCGCTCGCAGATGCCAGACAGGTCGTCTGCGGTGAGCGCGAGCAGGCGCAAGCAGGCGGGTCCCAACTTCAACCACTCCTGGGTCCGGCTCAGGCCCGTGTGCTGCTGGAACAGGTGCTCGGCGACCTGCACGATGGCGATCATCTCCAGCGTCGCCGCGGACAGGCGCGTCGCGTCGGCCTGTTCCAGCACCTGCCGATCGTGATGGTGGCGGATGGCCAGACAGATGTCGCTCGGCAGCCACCAGGCGCGCGCCAGCGCGCAGCCGACCTCGGCGTGGTTGACCGGAAAGCGGGTCTGCTCGACCTCGGTGAAGGCGAGGGTCCGCTCGGCGTTGGCCAGTTTCAGCAGCTGCGCGTAGCTGGGGTGGCGCTTCATCAATATCGGGATGCCGCAGTCGCGGAACAGGCCGAAGGTGTACGCGTCTTCCGGTGCCACCCGGGTTGCGCCGCGGACGCTCTGCGCCAGCCAGCCGCTCAATCGGGCGATGGCGGCGGAGGCGTGCCAGAATCGCTCCAGTTTGAGGCTGTGTGGAAACAGCTTGCGCAGGATCAGCCCGGCGATGGCCCGCGCGGCGACGGCCAAGCCGAGCATCTGCAGCGCCTCGTTGACCGAGCGAACGCGGCGGCGCAGACCGAAGAAGGGCGAATTGGCGATCGCGATCAGGCCGGACGCCAGACTGACATCCGAAGCGATGAAGTGATCGAGGTGGCGCAGGTCCGGCTCCGCTTTGGCCATCTCGGCGTTGATCTGGTTGAGGATGGCCGGACAGGGCGGAATGCCGATGTCGCGAATCGCATTCTCGAGCAGGAAACCGACGACGGCCGGATCTTCTGCGAGTGGCGTGTTGCTGTCGCTGCCGAGTGACATTGCGCAGACTTTCCCGAGGCGCAGCGCTGGGCTGCGGATTCAACAGGCGGGAAGGATAGCAGATGCTCGCCGCGCGCAGCGCCGACATTCGCGCTCGCGGCTGTCAGGTTATCCTGATAGCGCCGGCAGATTGGATGCACGCCGTCGTGCCGCTGCGCCGCTGCCGCCGTCGTTTGTCGCGGCTCGGCCAGTTCGGGCATAATCTGCGGCCAACTCGCGGCGTCGGCTGGCGCTGGCGATAGACAAGCGGCACTTGCAGGGGCGGTGGATGCGAAATTGGTGGGAAGGGCTGTCGCTCGGCAACAGGCTGCAGTTCCCTGTGCAACTGGTGTTGCTGGCGGTGATGCTGCTGATCCACTTCGCGGTGCTGCGGCAGTACCGGCAGGTGATCCTCGATGGGGCGGAAATGCAGGCCGTGGTCGCCGCCGACGGCGTGGTCAACGGCCTCAATATGTTGATGGTCAACGGCCTCATCCGGGATCCGGCGCAGCGCCGCCTCTACATGGACAAGATGCGGGCCTCGGAGCGCCTGCGCGACTTGCGTGTCTTGCGCAGCCAGTCGGTGCAGGAGCAGTACGGTCCTGGACTCGGCTCCGAGCGGCCGAGCGACGCCATCGATCGCCGCGCCCTGGAGACGGGCCAGTTGCAGAGCGAGCTGGTGGCGGAGGAGGGCAGGCAGGCCTTGCGCGTGGTGGTGCCCTTCATCGCCACGCGCAACTTTCGCGGCACCGATTGCCTGAGCTGCCACGCGCTGGCCGACGGCGGCGTCGCCGGTGCGGCCAGTCTGACGCTGGACCTCGACGCCGAGTTTGCCCAGATCGCGCGCGCCGGCAACGTGCTGTGGGCGGTGCAGCTGGCGCTGCAGGTCCTGCTCTACCTCCTGGTCGGAAGGATCATCGGCATCATCCTCGAGCAAGACCTGCGCCTGGCCGAACTCGATCACCTGGCCAGCACCGACAAGCTGACCGGGGCCTGGAACCGGCGGCGTCTGGAAGAGGCGGTGCGCAACGAGATGGATCGCCTGCGGCGCTACGATCACCCGCTGAGTCTGCTGGTCCTCGACATCGACCATTTCAAGGCGATCAACGACAACCACGGCCATCCGGTCGGCGATCGGGTGCTGGCCGAGTTGGCGGCGGTGATCCGCGCCACCCTGCGCGGCGCCGATTCCTTGACCCGCTGGGGCGGCGAAGAGTTCGTGGTGCTCTGCCCCAACACCACCCTGTCGACCGAGGCGATGCTGGCGGAGCGCTTGCGCGACAGGATCGCCAAGACCGTCTTTCCGGTGGTCGGAAAGATCACGGTGAGCATCGGTGTGGCCGCCTGCCTGGCTGGGGAGACCTGGGAACAGTGGTTTCAGCGCGCCGACGCCGCGCTCTATGACGCCAAAGCCGGCGGCCGCAACCAGGTTCAAGTCGCGCCCGAACCGCTGCCGCAGCTCGGCGTCGGTGAAGCGGTGGCGGCCCACTTCCTGCATCTGGTCTGGCACCCGGCCTACGAATGCGGCCACCCGCTGCTCGACGCGCAGCACCGGGCGCTGTTCGCTCAGGCCAACGAACTGCTGGCGGCCTCGCTCGCCCAGCGTCCGGCCGACGCGATGGCGGCCCTGATCGACGCCCTGGTGGCGCGCGTCGCCGAGCATTTCCGCGCCGAGGAAGCGCTGTTGAACAACGTCGGTTTTCCCGGAGCGGCGGCGCACGCCGCCGAGCACGGCCAACTGCTGGCGGCCGCCCACGCCATGGTTGGTCGCTTCAACGGCGGTACCCTGGCCGTCGGCGAGCTGTTCCAGTTCCTGGCCAACGACGTCATCGCCAAGCACATCCTGGGCGCGGACCGCGAGTTCTTTCCCTATCTGGCGCGCAATCGTTGACCAACTCGGCTGAGCCCGAGGTTGCGCCCGCTCAGTGGGCGCAGAGGACGTCCGGATTGTCCTTGCCGCTCGCCGCCATCATCTCCAGACCGTGCAGCACGCCCATGCTGGCCGACTCCATTTCGCCGACGGCGGCGAGCATGCTGCGGCTGTCGGCGTCGGCGTGCGCCTTGAGCGCGACGATCGCCCTTTCGTGCACCCGCCGGTGCGGATCTTCCACCTCGCGGTAACCGGGCAGGCGCGAGAAGCAGGCGTGGCCGTCGCCGTGGTAGTACCACTTGCCCAAGCGGCATTCGCTGTGCGAACCGAAGGCGTCGACGGTCTCCTCGGACAAGCCGAGCAGCACCTTGTAGACGCGGAACTTGTAGAGCAGGTGATCGACCTTGGCCAGTTCGCAGAAACTGCGCAGCGCCGAAGCGGCGACCCCCATTTCCATCCCGGAAGACAGTTCGAGCAATTGCTGCATCGAGCGGGCGGCGCTTTGCCCGTCCTGACTGAAGGCGTCCGACTGCTGCGCCAACGAGTCCATCTGATCGTGGCTGGCGGTGCTGCTGACGCGTATCTGCTGCACCAGCTTGGTGATCTGGCTGGTGGAGCTGGCGGTCCGTTCCGCCAGTTTTCTCACCTCGTCGGCGACGACGGCGAAACCGCGTCCCTGTTCGCCGGCGCGCGCCGCCTCGATCGCCGCGTTCAAGGCGAGCAGGTTGGTCTGGTCGGCGATCTCCTTGATCAACTGCACGATGCCGCTGATCTCCTGGGCGCAGGCATCGAGTTCGCCGACCTGGGTCGCGGCGCGTTTCGAGGCCTGCGCCAGGTTGGCCAGATCGCCGGCGATCGCCTCGACCGCGGTGCGGCTCTGGTTGGAGACGCCCTGCGCCTTTACCGCGTTGTCCTTCTCGGCGTTGGTATCTTCGGCCAGCGTCTTGAGGCTCGCCTGCACGTCGATCAGCGACTGGCCAAAGGCCTGGAAATTGGCGAACAGGGCGCGCAAGCCGGCGGCTTCCTCGCGCGCCTGCGTCGCCTCGCCCAGGGCCGCGGCGAGCTGCGCCGCCTGCTGCGCGCGCGCTTGCTCGGCGCGCGCCTGGTCTTGCTCCAGGGCGGCGATGCGCTGGCGCAGCGCGGCCAGTTCCTGCTTGTTTCCGAAGAACATTTCTCCCCCAATCGCGTGTGGTTCGGCGTGAGTGCGGCGGCGATTATACGGTGCTGCAGGTCCGGCACAACCGACGCCCGCGCCCGGCGACAAAACACGCTTGACAGGGCGGCGGCGATGCCCTAGCATTTGTCTGATGATCAGGTTAACTTGTGAGCGGCATAAATCCAGCTAAAGGGGACGAAAATGGCAGACGCATCGTACGACGCCATAGTGATCGGCGGAGGGCACCACGCGACCATCATTTCCTGTTATCTCGCCAAGGCGGGGCTGCAGGTGGCGGTGCTCGAAGGACACACGGCGCTGGGCGGCGGCGCCGTCAGCGAGGAGGCGCCGGCGCCGGGATTCCGCCAGAATCCGCACGCGCACTTCACCCGCTTCTACGGCCATCCGGCCTACGCCGATTTCAACCTGCGCGAGGAGGGACTCGAATACGTCTTCCCGGAGCAGAACGAAGGCATGATCTTCGAGGACGGCTCGAGCTTCATCGGCTATTCGGCCTTCCGCGTGGTCGACCCGAAGACCGGCAGGACCGAGGAGTCGCCGGAGAACGTGCAGAAGACCTACGACCAGATCAAGGCCTTCTCGCAGCGCGACGCCGAGATGTACCTGTGGCTGTTCGAGCGCTACAAGAAGTACTGGAAGAAGGCCTTCCACAAGAACCGCTTCACCGCGCCGACCCCCTGGGGCACGCCGGACGATCTGGAAGCGCTTTGCCACATTCCCGACAGCGGCATCGAGCCGGTGCACCAGTTCATGTCGGTGCGCCAGTGCGCCTACGACTTCTTCGAGAGTCCGGAGCTGCGCACCCTGTTCATGCGCGCCTGCCCGACCTCCAACGGCGCCTTCCCCGACGACGCGATGGGTCTGATGAATCTGATGCACGTCATGGGTCTGGTGCTGTCCTTCGAACCGGCGGCGATCGTCAAGGGCGGCACCCAGTCGATCACCGACGCCCTGGTCAAGGTGGGCAAGAAACTCGGCGTCCAGCATTTCACCGGCCACGAGGTGGACGAGGTGATCGTTGAGAACGGCGCCGCGGTTGGCATCAAGCTGGCGCGCGGTGGTGTGCTGCGCGCGCCGCTGGTGATCTCCGACCTCGGCGTGCCGCAGACCTTCCTGCGCCTGCTGCGGGCGCAGAAATTCGACGACCGGATGCTGCACCGGATCAAGAACATTCACTACGACCGCGGCCAGATCTTCTGGGGCAACGTCGCCATGCACGAGCTGCCCAAGTACACCGCCGATCACATCAATCCGGGTGTCGGCACCCAGCCGCGCCTGTACACCGGCGCCAAGGATCCCGACTACATGGCCAGCCGCTATCAGCACGACATCTTCCTGCTCGGCTTCCCGCAGCAACCCTACATCCTCACCGCGCCCGACAGCATCTGGGACAAGACCCGCGCCCCGGAAGGCAAGCACACCGTGCTGATCGAGGACTTCACGGCGCCGGCGCGGCTCTTTTCGGCGCGCGACTGGGGCCGCATCAAGGAGGAGTTCACCGACCGCGCCCTGCAGGAATGGCAGAAATACGCGCCCAACATGACCCGCGACAACATCATCGGCGTGCGCATCTACGGTCCCTACGATGTGCAGGCGGGCAAGCCCGACATGATCGAAGGCGGCTGGACCGAGGGCTCGATGTTCGCTTCGCAGCTGACCCGCTTCCGGCCGACGGCGGAGACCTCGGGCTATCGCACGCCGATCAAGAACTTCTACATGTGCTCGTCCAATCTGCATTCGGCCGGCGGCATCGGTCGCGGCTCGAGCTACATCGCCTACAAGCTGATCGCCCAGGACCGCGGTTTGGCGCGCATCTGGGAGCAGGCCGGGCGGGAATTCTAAGGAGAGCGCCATGCGCGTCGTCGTCTGCCTCAAACAGGTAATCGATCCACTGACCCCGGCGTCGACGCTGGCGCTCGATCAGGCTGAGAAAAAGATCAAGGTCGGCACCTCGGCGCCGCCGGTGATCAACGGCTTCGATGAACAGGGGCTGGAGGCGGCGCTGCGGCTGCGCGAGACGATCAAGGATCTGGAGATCGTCTGCGTCGCCGCCGGCGAGCGCTTCAACAACGAGGTGATGAAGCGGGCGCTGGCGGTCGGCGCCGACCAGTTGATCCTGGTGCAGGACCCCTCGCTCGACACCTGGGATCCCTATCCGATCGCCCAGGCCCTGGCCGCCGCCATCAAGAAGATCGGCGGTGCCGACCTGGTCCTGTGCGGACGCCAGGGTTCCGACTGGGACAACGCGCTGACCCCCTACATCCTGGCTGAGGCGCTGGCGCTGCCGCTGCTGACCCTGGCCAAGCGGGTCACCATCAACGACGGCAAGACGGTCGAGATCGAACGGGTGCTCGCCGATGGTTCGATGGTAATGAGCGCGCCGCTGCCGGCCATGGTCACGGTGACCAGCGAGCTCGGCGCCCTGCGCATGCCCAGCGTATCGGCGCGGCTGCAGGCGGCGCGCAAGCAGCCGAAACAGATGGCCCTGGCCGAGCTCGGGGTCGAAGCGCCGGCGCTGCGCTCGCCCGCGGTGGTGGCGCTGGCCATTCCCGTCACCGGTCGCTCTTGCACCTTCATCGACGCCGATGGCCCGGGCGCGGGCGCGCGGCTGGCCGAAACACTATTGGATGCCGGGGTGATTCGCCTCGGTGGGGAGCGCTGAGATGGCGGGAATTCTGCTGGTCGCGGAGGTCGACGCGGGCGAATTGCGGCCCGAATTCTGGGAGCTGGCGACCCTGGCCAAAGCCCTGTCGGGAGCGGTTCCCGGCGGCGTCAGTATCGCTCTCATCGGCACCAAGCTCGACGCCGCGGCGCGGGCGGCAGCGGCCTTCGCCGTCGACGCGCTGCACCTGGTCGAGGACCCGCGCCTCGAGCACCCCTGGCCCGAGGCGCACGCTTGCGCCCTGATCCAGCTGTGCAACCAGCTCGCGCCGCAGCTGGTGATCGCGCCGCGCACCGTGCTCGGCGCCGAAATGGCGGCGCGCCTCGCTGTTCGGGCGCGCTGGCAATTGCTGCAGGACGTGACCCAGATCGAAGCCACGGCCGATGGCGGCCTGCAATACACGCGCCCGGTCTCCGGCGGCGCCGTAAGCGCTACCCTGCGCGCCGGCGCCGGTCCCTGGGTGGTGGTGCCGCGCCCGCGCGCCTTCACCCCCTTCGAGCCGGGTGCTGCGCCGGCGAGCATCGCGCCGACGCGCCACGCCTTCGCGCCGCCGCCGCTGGCGACGGTCTGCGCCGCGCCGCAGCGGGTGGCGGTCGAAGGCATCAGCATCGAGCGGGCCAAGACTGTCGTCGCCGGCGGCGGCGGCCTCGGCGGCCCCGAGCCCTTCGCCCTGCTGCGCCAGATCGCCGAGCTGGTCGGCGGCGCCGTCGGTGCCTCGCGCGTGGCGGTCGATTCGGGCTGGGTGCAGCCGGCCATGCAGGTGGGCCTCACCGGCAAGACCATCGCCCCCGACGTGTATATCGCGGTGGGCATCTCGGGCGCCATCCAGCATCTGATCGGCTGCTCCTCGTCGCAGGTGATCGTCGCGGTGAACAGCGACGCCTCGGCGCCGATCTTCGGCATCGCCAACTACGGCCTGATCGGCGACTGGAAGGAAATCATGCCGGCCTTCCGCGACGCGCTGCTGGCGCGCGCCGGATGAGCTTGCAAAGTTGACATGACGATCGAACTCGCCCTGCGCCTGCTCGTCGTTTTCGCGGCGCTCGCCTGGGCGGGTCTGCGCTTCCGGCGCCTGCTGCTGCCGCTGGCGGCGGCGCAGCCCGAGGCGCGTTTGCATCCGATCGGTCCCCGCGCCTGGGGCCTGGTGGTGAACATCCTAGGCCACGCGCGGCTGCTGAGGAAACCCTACGCCGGCGTCTTGCACGCGATGATGTTCTTCGGCTTCGTGTTCCTGATCACGGCCGTGCTGCAGGTCTTCGGTGCAGGCATCTCGCCCCTGTTCGCGCTCGAGGCGATCGGCGGCGCCACCTGGATCGCGCTGGGACAGGACATCTTCGCGGTGCTGCTGCTCGTCGCCGTGACCATGGCGACCTACCAGCGCCTGGTGCTGCGGCCGGCGCGCTTCGAGGGCTCCAACGAACGCGACGCGGCGATCATCCTCACCCTGATCGCCGCGGTCGCCATCGGCATGCTGCTGCAGAACGCCTGTTTGATCGTGGTCGGCGACGCTTCGGCGCCGTGGCGGCCGGTCAGCGCGGCGCTGGCGCGGCGCCTGCTCGATCTGGGCCTGACGGCGCAGACGGCCGCCGCCCCGGCCACCGCCTTCGCCTGGCTGCACATGCTGGCCATCCTCGCCTTCCTGGTCTACATCCCGGGCTCCAAGCATCTGCACGTGTTCGCCGGCATCCCCAACGTCTACCTGCGCGACCTGGCACCCGCGGGGCGTTTGACCACGCCCGACCTGGAGAGCCCCAAGCTCGGCCTTTCGGAGATCGGCCAGCTCGGGCGCAAGCAGCTGCTCGATCTGTTCGCCTGCACCGAGTGCGGCCGCTGCCAGGAGATGTGTCCGGCCTACGCCTCGGGCAAGCCGCTCTCGCCGAAGCTCCTGATCATGGGTCTGCGCGATCACCTGCTGGACAAGAACGAACAACCCGTCGCCTTGGTCGGCGGCGCCATCGCGGAGGAGACGATCTGGGCCTGCACCACCTGCCGCGCCTGCATGGAGGCCTGCCCGCTGTTCATCGAGCACGTGCCGAAGATCGTCGATA